>NZ_JAUSZH010000001.1:8005000-8271516 GCF_030817355.1 Streptomyces sp. V1I1
GGCTGCGCTCCCTGATCAAGGACCTGCGGGGCGTCAGCACCGACTTCGCACGCCTGTGGGAGACGGGAATCGTGGGTGTCCACGAGACGGACACCAAGACCATCCACCACCCCGATGTCGGAATACTAACCCTCACCTGTGACGTCCTCATGGTTCCCGGCAGCGATCTACGCATCGTCGCCTACACCGCCGCCCCCGGCAGCGACGCCTCCGACCGGCTGAGGCTCCTCGACGTCATCGGCCCCCAGGCCATGACCGAGAACAGCACCCCGGCGTAGCAGCCAGCCGCGCCGCACACTACGCCCACGGCCAGCAGCCCGGCTCAGAACCGGGACAGCAACACCTCGGCGAACGCCGGTGTACGGGGGGTTACAGCGAGCCGTCGTCGGTGGTGGGTGCGCCCCGCATCCGCCGTGCTGCACCCGGCTGGGTCAGAACACGTCCGGGATACACGCTCCCGCGCCGCCCACCCGCACCCGAGGGCGCCTACCCGAGTGGGGCGACCAAGGTGTCGGATTGATTCGCGCGCCGAAGGGCGTCGGCAACGAATCCGCTGGCTTTGAGCTCCTCGACGAGGTCCCGTAGGAACTGGACGGTCTCGGGCCGCCGGGTCTTGGTCGTGCCCACCGCCTGCTGTATCTGCATGAACCGACCCTCGATCAGCCGGACTTCGGGATACGTCGCGGCGAACTCGGTCATGGGCTGCCTGATGCCGGCCGCAACCTCCAGGCCCTGAGCGCGGAATTCGTCGACTCCTTCCTCTCCGCGCACGACGCGCGCGTGCTGAAGGGTGCGGGAGAGGAAAAGGTCGTAGGCAGACCCACGCTTCACGCCAATACGCACGCCTGCATGGTCGACGTCAGCGGCGGTGGTGAAGGCTGAGTCGTGGGGTACGACGAACACACCCTCGATCACGACGTACGGTGCCGTGAAGGCAACCTCAGCCTCACGTACGGGTTCGACGGCCAGGAAGCACATGTCGGCCTGGCCTGCCGTCATCGCCTCGTACGACTTTCGCGCCGCGTCGAAGCAGACGAGTTCCACGGGCACGTTCAGCCGCGCACCGACCTCACGCGCAATGTCGACCGTAACGCCGGTCGGTGCCGTCGGCGTGCCCTGGGCCAGTACCGGATTACCCAGATTGATTGAGGCCCGCAGCGCGTCATTCGGCGCCAGATCCTTGGTGACGGCGGCAGTTACGATCTTCATGGAGCGGAGTGTAGGGCGCCTGTGCGACTGGGTAGCGGCGCGTCGGTTGCCACCGTCCTGCTGAACGTGATCAATCGTTCCCAAGGCCATAGGGGTGCTGACCTGCTGCCGATCATGGCCGGGTCCGGGTCAGGTACTCCGCAATGCGGTCCCCCCATGTACGGATGTCGGCGCGCGTTCGGGACACATGCAGGTCGGCGTGCGGCAGCAGCTGGGCCAACGTTTCCGCGGTCGACAGGGGGTGGCCCGGGTCATCCACCCAGGCCAGGATCAAGCTCGGCTGGCGCAGCGCGGCGATTGCCGTGGGGGAGGGCAGGTCGGACAGCGCCAGGCCGCGCAGGACGGACGGCAGTACCCGCTCGGCGGGCGTCGGCGGGAACTCGGGAACGTCGGCTACGACTGCGGGGCGAGGCTGTTTCCCCTTGGCGGCGAGCCAAGCGTCCACTCCCTCTCGTTCGATGGTGTCGGCGGATTCCCGGTTGTCCCGCGAATGCGCTTTCCGCGTCGTCCAAGCCGTGGGTGGGATGAGCAGGGCCAGTCGGGAGAACCGGTCGGGCGCCTGGATGGCGGCGTGCAGCACGGTGCCGCATCCCATCGACGCGCCCACGGCGACGAGGGGCTCGGCAGCGCCCAGTCGATCGAGCAGGGCCAGCAGATCGTCGGCGAGCGAGGGATAGGTGTAGTCCGTGTCCACGGGGTCGCCGGTGGATCGGCCGTGCGCCCGGGCGTCATAGCGGACCAGGCGCTGCCCCGCGTCCAGGACCGGCGCCCAGTCGAACAGGCCCATCCTGTCCTCGGTGGCCTGACTGACGAACCCGCCGTGCGCGTACACAGCGACAGGACCCTCACCTGCGTCGTCGTAGACCAGCTCGGCCCGGCGATGCCAGAAGCGGCCTTCCCTGACCGTGTGCCTGCCCACTGCCCTCATAGCCGCGCGCCTCGTCTCGGCACCTCTGCGTAAATCCTACGACTGCGCGATCAGAGCGGTCCGGCTGGAAACGGTGGAGAAACGGGCGGTCGCGGGCGTGACGGCGCAGGCTGGCGCGGCGGCGGGCGGCGGTTGTGGGCCACCAGGCCGACCGCCGTCGGGCTGATGAGGGGGGCGACCACAGCCGCCACGCCGACGAGGGCGCTCGCGCCGATGAGGTGCGAAAGCGCCGGTGCGGCGCTCGCGGCGAGCAGTGCTACCCCGGTGAGGCCGAGTAGCCTGCTGCTGTCGCTGGTGGGGGAGAGCCGTGCGCTCCCCGACTTCCTGACACCGCGGCCGACGGCCTTCGCTCCGACCGTTGAAGAACAGCTGGCCGTCGTACGCGAAACGCCCCTGGATCTCGTACGCCGCGACATGCTGGCGACGCATACACAAAGAGGCCAACTTCCTGAGGTCCTCCATGAGGTCACCGCTCCCGGTGACACGCCTGTCCGCAGGCTGCTGGACGCGGTCTGTGAGCTTCTGCAGCGCTACTGGGACCTGGCCTTCAGGTCGATGTGGCCGCAGATGCGGCTCGTGCTGGAAGCCGACATCACCTACCGCGCACGGCAGTTGGCCACGGGAGGTGCACGCCTGCTCTTCTCCGACATGCACCCGAATCTGCAATGGCAGGACGGGGTGCTGCACATCGACAAGATGATCGGCAGGCACCGTGTGGCTGCGTCCGGACGGGGACTGCTGCTGGTCCCGTCCCTGTTTGCCTACAAGCCCGTCCCCCCGCTCAGCCCGGAGGAACCGCCGATGCTGGCCTACCCCAGCCGAGGAATTGCGACTCTTTGGGCAGAGGCGCCGGTGGTTGACGCGACGGCTCTCACGTCGCTTCTCGGCGCGCCCCGGGCGAGGCTGCTCGGCATGCTCGGCGACTCGCTGTCCACGGTCGAGATCGCCCGTCGCCTCAAAGTGACCCCGAGCGCCGTCTCGCAGCATCTGCAAGTGCTCTACGCGACGGGTCTCGTGGCCCGGGCCCGCGACGGGCGGGGCGTGCTGTACCGCCGCAGTCCGCTCGGCGACCAGCTGACCGGCTAGCCAACGCGGCCCTACCTGCGGTGGACTTGCTCTGCCTGTGGTCCCTTGGGCCCCTGGGTGACGTCGTATTCGACCTTGTCACCCTCCTGCAGCTCTTTGAAGCCGGTGGTCTGGATGGCGGAGAAGTGGACGAACACGTCCGGGCCGCCGTCGTCCTGCTGGATGAAGCCGAAGCCCTTGTCGGCGTTGAACCACTTCACAGTGCCTGTTGCCATCAGTCCAAATCCCTTGTCCCATGACGCGGCACGGCCTTGGCCGTGCCCCGTAGCCCGTCGCGGCTACGGCTCCTGAACCTTGCCACCGCGAGCCGGCTTCCGTCACTGAACGCACCGCCCAAGTCGCCCGGACAGCTGGTACTCCAACGGCATTCGGAGGGCAACTGGAGCCGGCATCGCCATGCTCGTGTTCTTCCGTCGCGCACGGCACGCGGGCAAGGAGCCGGCCGCCACGAAGGCGGGCGAGGCCCAGCCGGACGTCGCCCGCGCGCTGCCCAACCCGCAGGTCGGCGACCTGCTGCAGGCATTGTCCACCAACTGCGCCGACCAGGCCTTGCTACAGATGCAAATGACCGGCCGGTGGCCTCTCGCGCCTGGAGGGTCGCGGGGGCAGCCACCGGCCGGTCATGCGCCGGGCTGTTACAGCATGGGGTCGATGTCGCCGGCGCCCATGCCGCGTTCCTGCTCGCTTTGCTCCTTGAGACGACGGGCCTTCTCCTTCAGCCGCTGACGCTCTTCCGGGTCTGTGACACGCTCCGCGGCCTGCTCCATCTCCTGCGCCTTCTGACGCATCTGCTGGGCACGACCGCCAGACTCGCCTGCAACGCTCATGATCACTCCTTAGTGTGACGGGGAGAGCGGGCCACACCAGCGAACCAGCGCCCCCACGACCGCGCATCTCGAACGGTCACCCACCGCTATCTACGCAGCCCGAGAGCTATGTCGGCCTTCCAGATCTGCGCGATGAGGGGATCCATGATCAGGCGAACCCCGCCGTGACTCAGATCGTGAACTCGCTCAGCAGGCCGGAGTACTTCTTGGGGTGCGGGGCGGCGTACTCCCCTTGTTTGTTGGTCCGCGGGCCCAGGGACACCAGAGACTCGACGTGCTTCACGGCAGCAGTAACGCCATCGATCACCTGCGCTCCGACCTGCCGGGAGAGCGCTGGGCCCAGCGGTGCCATGCCCGCGCAGCCGAGCACGATGGAGTCGCATCGGTCCCGGGCCACGGCCTCCATGCACATCTCGGTCACGATCTTCATCGTGTCCGAGGCCGGATCATCGAGATCGAGGCCGCGCTTGTGGAGATCCACCGCGGTGTCCGCGACGCCGAGATCATGGCTGCCGAGGCCGATCGCGACTGCGCACGGCCGCGATTCGTGGTGCATCTGGTGGTAATCCCAAAGGAGTTGGGCGTCCTCCCACGACTGCTCCGAGATCACGGCCGCGTCGCCTCTGGTCTTGCGCCGAGTCGGGCACCTTGAAGTCGTACTACCACGCGAAGCGTGAGGCCGCGTGGAGTCCGATGGCGAACTCAACTACCGTGCCGTCAGCCGTCAGCCGTCAGCCGTCAGCCGTCAGCCGTCAGCCGTCAGCCGTCAGCCGTCAGCCGTCAGCCGTCAGCCGTCAGCCGTCAGCCGTGAACGTGGTGCGGTGCAGCTCGACGACCCACTCTCGCGGGGTCAGTTGAAGGAGCTTCGCCTCCTCCGCCGTGGGGACGCGGGCAAAGAGCTGCTCCTTGTAGTAGCCGGTCAGAGTGCGCGTGGGCTGGTCGCCCCGCCCTCCTTCACCAGGCGAGCGCGCGCGTATACCTCGGCACCGATAGGCAGGCCGTGCGCATCAGCGACCCGACGGGGCTGCGACACGGGAGACCGTCTGGGTCTGTTCGCCACGCCGGAGAGCGGCACCGCCCGCGACGGCCGACAAATCTCAACAGGACAGCATGCGTCGGTCAGATGGCGGGTCAGGCCGCCTCGGGCGGCGCCATCGGCATCCTCACAGTCAGATGCTGGCGTCGCTCGGTCGGCGCACCTGCCGCGCAGGACGCAGCTGTCAGTCGCCGTCGGTCGGCCGTACCGGAGCACGCAGCGCGGTGGCGATGTCGGCGAGGTAGTGCTCGACAGGGCCGAGGGTGACCAGGCCGCTGCCCGCACCCGCGAGCTCGTCGGCGGCCGGCAGCAGGCGGGTGTAGACCCGCTCCAGCACGACCTGGTCACCGATTTCCAGTGCGACAGTGGCCTCCAGACAGCAGCACGCCTCGTACAGCAAGTCCCGTGGCGGCTCCGGCAGCGCGCGCAATGCCGCCCGCGCCTCGGTATGGCGACCGGCTGCCACCATGGCGAACGGCTCGGCCCAGGGACGGAAAGGGCCCCAGTCCGCCTGTAGGTCCACCTCGACCGACTCCAGCCCGGACGGCATCTTGTGCGCCAGTCGCAGGCACAGCAGCGCGAACGGCAGAATGCCGCGCTCCAGGCCCGGCATACCAGCACCGTCCAGCCGTGCGGCGGCACTCCGGTAGGCGGCCTCAGCCTGCGACAGCCGCCCGGACGCGGCCTGCCGCAGCGCCCCGTACCACTGGGTGAACACGCCCGCCAACGGCAGTTCGTGGCGCCCGGCCAGGCGGTCCGCGGCGGCGGCATGCCCGTCCGCCGCCGGGAAGTCGCCGAGCGCGCTGCGTGCCTGAAGCCGGATGAGGTGGCCGAGTACCTCGTAGGTCACCAGTCCGTGCCGGGAGGCCAGCGCGATCAACTCCGCGCCGATCTCATCCCGTCGCGGGGCGAGGCCCGCCCGGATGAAGGACTGCATGAACGCCCCGTTCAGGGTGAACGCCAGCAGCGCGGGATCGTCGAGACGACGGGCGATCTCTTCCGCCTCGTGGGCGGCTTGGGGGCCGCGTTGTGTCCGGGTGCCGCGCATCTCCAGTGCGATCGTGGCCAGCAGGCGGCAGCGCGCCGCCTCGTGCGAGTGGCCCGGCAGGGCGATGAGGGCGCTCTCGGCGGCCGCGACAATCCGCTGGGCCAGCTCCGGATCGTCGCTACGGGTCCAGATCGCGGGGACGTCGTAGGCACCGATCACCCGGGCGGTCAGTTCCGGGTCGCCGAACTCCTCCGCTGCCGTGATGGCCTCCACGCGGTGCTGTCGGGCCGCCTCCAGGCCACCGCCCCCGGTCACTGCGAGGTTCCGGATCAGGCTCACCGTCGTCTCGAGGCGGGCGCGGGCACCGGTGGCGACCGTGCGGTCGTAGGCTGCCGCCGCCCGCGTCCACAGTCGGCCCGCCGTCGCCGTCGGCTCAGCCGGAAGATCAAGGCACGGCTCCTGGTTGAGGATGTCCGCCTGCAAGCGGCGCAGCTGCGGGCCGGGGTCCACGCCCAGCTGGTCGGCCAGGACCGCCCGGGCCCTGCGCAGCACGCCAAGAGCATCCCCCTGACGGCCCTGCCGGTACAGTGCCAGCGCCAGCAGCCGCCAGGCGTCCTCGCGCCAGGGATGATCGGCAAGGTGAACGTCCAGGTCGGGCACCACCTCGGCGGCCCGGCCGAGGGCCAGTTGCGTCCCGGCTCGCCGCTCCACCGCCTGTAGCCGCAGCTCGGCGAGGCGGGAACGCTCGCCGCGGGCCCAGTCCTCCTGCGTGAACTCGGCGTAGGCGGGACCTCGCCACAGCCCCAGTGCTTCCTCCAGCCGCGGCAGCGCATCCGCGGCCGGCAGATTCGCGGCGGCGCCGACGGCTGCCTCGAAGCGCCAGGCATCCACGGCGTCCGGCTCCGGGCGCAGCGCGTACCCCGGTCCTTCGGTGACCAGCAGGTGGGCAGGGGCCCGGGGCGGACGGTCCGGTTCGAGGGCTCGGCGAAGCGCGGCGACAAAGGTCTGTACGGCGCCCACGGCGCCCGGCGGGGGAACTGTCCACAGGTCCTCGACCAGGTGGGCGACAGGGACGACACGTCGGCGGGCCACGATCAGCCGCGCCAGCACTGCCCGGTGCCGCGGCCCCTTCAATGCGAGCGTGCCACCGCTGCTCTCGGCGACCACGGGCCCGAGCACACCGAATGCGACCGGCTCCATACCCACCTCTCCGGACCTCCTGCCGCCACGGTACGCGCTGATTACCTGCTGATTCGCGCCCGGCAGGCTCAAGGTGTCCGTCACCTTCCGCCGTCCGAAAGGGCGAACCATGACACCGACCATCCCCGGCTTCGACTACCGGCGGGTCCCCGTCGCCGACGATGTCGCGCTCAACGTTGCCGTCGCAGGATCCGGCAGCCCGATCGTGCTGCTGCACGGTTTCCCGCAGACCCACCTGATGTGGCGGCACGTGGCTGTCGACCTCGCGGCCGACCATACGGTCATCTGCCCCGACCTGCGAGGCTACGGCGCCAGCGACAAGCCCGCCGATACGGCCGACACCGACGGGACCATCTACTCCAAGCGCACCATGGCCGCGGATATCATCGCGCTCGCCCATGCGCTGGGCCACGAGCGTTTCGCTCTGGCGGGGCACGACCGGGGTGCCCTGGTCGCTATCCGCGCCGGCCTCGACCACCCCGAAGCAATCACCCACCTCGCCTCCCTCGACGTGCTGCCCACGCTCGACATGTGGGACGTCATGCGCGGCACCGGCGCGGCCGTCGGCTTCCACCTCTACCTGATGGCCCAGCCGCCCGGCCTGCCCGAGCAGATGATCCACGCCACAGCGGACGCCTTCTTCGGCCACTTCCTCGACATCTGGACGCACAACCCACAGGCGATCCCGGCCGAGCTACGCGCCACCTACCTGGCAGAGTCTCGCGCCGCCGTCCCCTCCATCGTCGCCGACTACCGGGCCTCCGCCGGCATCGACGTCGAACACGACCGGGCCGACCGCGACGCCGGGAACCAGCTGCGGATGCCGGTGACCGTTCTCCAGCAGGACTGGGGCGCGGCCCTGGGCTTCGACGCCACCGCACTGTGGAACGCCTGGGCACCCGACCTGCAGCACACCACCGTCGCCTGCGGCCACTTCATGGCCGAGGAAGCCCCCGCCGACGTCGTCAAGGCCATCCGAGACCTCCTCGCCCGCTGCTGAACGTTTCATCCACCCCGACAGACCAGACCAGACCAGCCCAGCCCGCGAATTGGCTACTAGTGCCGCGTCAGGGAACCTTTGCGACATTAAAACGCGATGTGACCGGAGACGGCGTTCGGCGACACCCGCACCTGAGCGGGTGTGCGTGTCGCGCCTCAAGCTTCCTGGCAGGGCAGTCCGTCGGCCACCGGAAGGCCAGCTTTCCTGAGGCGGGCAAGACGGCGCTGGCTGCGGGCCGCTCGCGTCCCTCGACTAGGGAGCAGAAGCACGAGGCGGGGGTCGCCGACCTGACCCAGGCCCTGGGCGAGGCCGCAGTCGGGTTACGGGTCTTGGAAGAAGTCCGCGGAGGGCCGGCCGTGCCCTTTACGGAGGAGCTGCCGATCCAGCTCGACGATGAGGTGGTCGTCCGCGCTGGCGTAGCGCTTTTCGTTCCAGAAAGGCGCGGGCCGGTGCGGCGACTATCTCATCGTCGAGGGCGACCATCTCGTGCTGTTGGTCCGCTACAGAGGTGGTGCCTCTTTGGGCTTACTTGGATTCGACCCGTCCGAGCGGATTGGGTCCGGCCGTCAGCGCGTCACGCGCCGCCTGCCAAGCGGAATCCCCGGGGTAGAGCTCGGTGCGGAGGTAGGCCCAGGTGAGCCACTGGACCGCAGACACTCGCTCGGGGTTCTCGTCCGTAGTCTCGGCGACGTCATATCCAGAGACCCCGCCGAGCCCGTGCTCTGCGTCAAACAGGGTGAACAGGGACTTGGGGCCCGGGGAGAGGAAGTACGGATCGGCGTGCCAGTCCGGGCCACGAACCGTCAGGTGGGCAGAGTCGTCCTTATCGCCGGCGACCACGAGCGCGGGCGTCGTCATCTCGGAGAAGTCCGTGGTCAAGAAGAAAGAAAGATTCTCGGCCGCGAATTCGCTGAGGGCATCGCCGCCTCTGCCGGGCGCGGCAAGCAGTACACCCGCCTTGATCCGGGACTCGACCAGGTTCACTTCCGTTCCGTCGAGCGGATCGATGAGCCGGGCGCCCAGCAGCAGGCTCGCGGTGTGCCCGCCCATCGAGTGCCCGGCTACGGCGACCTTGCTTCGGTCCAGGCGCCCGAGGAGCTGCGGGACGGCGGCCTCGATCACGTCGAGCTGGTCGAGGATGCGCTTCATGTCCTCGGCCCGTGATCGCCAGTACAGAGGCGCCCCGGGGGTATCGGGATCCAGGCTCAGCGTCCTCGAGCTCAGATGGGTGGGCTGGATCACGACAAAGCCGTGCGCCGCCCAGAAGTTGGCGAGGGGGGCGTAGCCGTTCAGCGAGGAGAGGTTGTTCGAGTAGCTCTGACCGTGCGAGAGGAGGATGACCGGACCGCGCTGCTGAGGTCGTAGCGCGGCTGAGTCGAATACGCCGAGTCGGCGCGTTCGCGTGCTCGGGGTTCGCGTCAGCGGGCCTGTAGTGCCTGCGCTCCCCGGAGCTCGGCACCGTCACTGCGGGCTTCTGCCCCAACTCGTCCCAAGTTTTTGAGGCTCTTCTGGCGTGACGTGATCGGCTCGGCGCTGTTTGATTTTTTCTCTTGGTCAGGCGGTTGACATCCCCTGCCCCTTGACTCATGCTCTCTCTCAACTGGTCATGACCAGACACTACCAGCCGCGAAAAGCTCGACCGGGCCATACCGCTCGGGACGGCGCGGTGGGGCCCTTGCCGCAACGGCCTCGCCGCTCAATGCCGCTGGGCAGTCCCCGAAGATCTGAGAAAGGCACGAGTGTTGGAAATGCGAGTAGGTCTCATCGGCGCGGGCGCTCTGGGCGCCCTCCACGCGGTGAACCTTGCATCGGTGCCGGACTGCCGGTTGCTGGCTGTCGCTTCGGAGCAGGTCTCGCCCGCCGCTCTGGATGCTGTCCGCTCCACAGGCGCCGACGAAGTGGGTGTTGAGGAAGTCCTCGACCCGGAGCATGTCGACGCGGTCATCATCGCGACGCCGACGGACACGCACGCCTACTACGCGCTCCTTGCGATCAACGCCGGACTGCCGGTGTTCGTCGAGAAGCCGCTTGCGAGGACGCCTGCCGAGGCGCGCATGGTCCGCGACCGTGCCGCCGCCCAGGGTGTGAAGCTGGCTGTAGGGCACGTCGTGCGGTACTTCCCCGAGTACGCCGTGGCTCGGGACCTGGTCCGGGATGGCGAGTTGGGCACCCCGTCCGTGGCCCGTCTGGCCCGGTTGAACACAGCTCCGGCAGGTGTCGGCAAGTGGTACGGCGACGTGGCCAGGAGCGGCGGTGTCCTGCTCGACATGGCGATCCACGACGTCGACTGGTGCCTGTGGACTTTCGGTCCGGCCGCCCGTGTGTACGCGGTATCAGCAGGTGGCCCGGACGGCCCCGTCATCGCCCTGACCATCCGTCATGCAGCTGGCACCATCTCGTACATCGACGCGAGCTGGCGGGAGGAATCCTTCACCACCCGCCTCGAGGTGGCCGGCACACAAGGCCTCTACCGCGCGGACGGTTCCGGAAGCGCAGGATTTGCGTCCGCACGCGGCGATGCGCGGACGTATCTCCCCCCGGCGTCGGCGAGCGACGATCCCTATGTGATGGAACTGCGGGCGGCGATCGACTGGTTCCGCGGTGGGCCGCCGCCGCGCGCCACCGTCGCCGACGCGTGCGACGCCGTCGAGGTCATCGAGGCTGCCCAGCGCAGCATCGACACCGGTCGCCCCATCGCCCTGGAAGGAGCCCTGGCGTGATCAAGATCGGATTCCTCGGCTGCGCGCATGTGCATGCTGCCACCTACTGCCAAGAGCTGCGCCTTTCTCAACAGGGACGCCCCGTCGCCGTCTTCGACCACGACCGTGCCCGCGCGGACGCCTTCGCCGCCGCCCACGATCTGACCGTCGCCCCGACCCCCGAGGGCCTGTGCGCCATGGTCGACGCGGTCATCATCACCGGCGAGCATGTGACCTACCCCGAATACGTGGCCGTGGCCGCCACCGCCGATGTCCCCGTGCTCTGTGAGAAGCCCCTCGGCACTTCGGCCGAGGCCGCCAAGGCCATCCTGAGTTCGGGCGCCTGGCTTTCGGTGGCTTTTCCGGTGCGCTACGCCCCGCCCGTACGGCAGGCGAAGGCGGCGATCGAGAACGGATCGCTCGGTGCCCTCGTCGCCATGAGCGGAACCAATCACGCCGCCTTCCCCGGTGGATTCTTCGGCACCCGCAGCGAGTCGGGCGGCGGCGCCCTCATCGACCACGTGGTGCATCTGGCCGACGCTCTGCGCTGGCTGACCGGGTGTGAGTACCGGACCGTCTATGCGGAGGCCGGCAGATTCAGCCGGGTCGGTGACGTGGAGGACGCGGGGCAGGTCGTCGTCACAACAACTGACGGCGCCTGGGCGAGCATCGACCCGAGCTGGTCACGTCCGGTCGGCATGCCCGGGGCCAACGACCTGGTGATGACCCTGTGGTTCGAGAACGGCCGGCTCTCGATCGACGCCTTCGCACGCCATGCCTCGCTCGTCGACGAGGACGGCGCCGTCACCCACCTGCCGTACGGCCGAAGCATGGACGCAGAGCTTCTTGACGACTGGCTCACCGCGATCCGGCTTGGCTCGGCACCACCCGTCCCGATGGACGACGGCTGGAAGGCCACCCAGGTCGCGCTCGCCGCCCTGACATCTGCCCAGTACGGAACAGTCGTCGACATTACGGACCAGGAGGACAGGTCGGCATGAAGAGCAGTGCAAACAGAAGTGGTCTCCTGAGGCGCTTCGGTCTCTGGCTGGTGTTCGCACTCGTCACCAGCGTCCTGATGGCCGTGTCCCCGACGTTCCGCTCCTCGGTCAACCTGGAAAACATCCTGGAGCAGAACGCCGTTATCGGCATCGTCGCCTGCGGCATGGCTGTCATGATGATCTCCGGCGGCTTTGACCTGTCCGTCGGAGCCGTCGGAGCCACCACGTCGGTCGTAGGGGCAGTCGTCGCCAGTCGCGGCCACGGCGCCCTCGTGACCATCGGCGCCGGGCTCGTCGCGGGCATCGCAGTCGGTGTCGCCAACGGCATCCTGATCGCGAAGATCCGTATCAACGCCTTCGTCGCCACCTTCGCCATGGCCAGTATCGTCTCCGGCCTGCTGTTCGTCGCCACCGGCGCCGAGTCCAAGCAGGGCGTGACACCCCTGCTGGAAAGCGCCGCCAACGCACGGGTCGCCGGCATCCCGGTGATCTTCGCCGTCTTCATGTGTTGCCTGCTTGCGGTGTGGTTCCTGCTGACCCGCACCAAGTACGGGCACTACATCTACAGCGTCGGCGGCAACGCCGAGGCCAGCCACCTGTCGGGCGTCCCCGTACAGCGCGTGCAGATCTTCGCCTTCGCCATGGGCGGCCTGCTGGCCGCAGGCGCGGGCCTGCTGCTCCTCGGCCAGACGATGGTCGGGCAGCCCTCGGCCGCGGCCGACTGGCCCCTGGAGGCCATCGCCATCTGCGTGGTTGGTGGCATCGCCTTGACCGGCGGCGTCGGGCGCATCGAGGACGTCCTCGCCGCGACCCTCCTCCTCGGCGTCATCTCCAACGGCCTCAACCAGCTCAACGTCTCGCCCTACTGGAAGCCTGCCGTCACCGGACTGGTGATCCTCATGGCCGTCGTCATCGACCGCTACAGCAGGCTCCACAACGGCGCCGGGCGCGGCAGCAGGAACTCCCCGACCTCTGCCGCGCCCGGCGCGCCCACCACCACCCCACTGACCCCGTCGGCCTCGACCTGACCGCCGACTGGTACGTCCCCTGCGCGGCGCACGCGCTGAGGACACGCACAAATCCGCACACCACCAAGTCCTCCGCGGACTTCCGCACGACAACGCCCCAAGGGAGCACCATGTCCGCATCCATCCCCGCCCGCCGCACATTCAGACGTGGCCTGGCCGCCGCGACCGCCATCGTGTCGCTGACCGTGCTCACGGCCGCCTGCGGCGACACCGGCAGCAGTAGCACCGCCGCCGACGGCAAGGGCAAGACCTTCACCATCGGTCTCGCCAACGCCGACACCACGATCCCCTTCCTCGCCTCCATGAACTCCGCCTTCGAGGCCGAGGCGAAGCGGCTCGGCATGAAGACGGTCACCCTCAACGGCGGCCTCGACAACGCCAAGCAGGCCGCCAACGTGCAGACCCTGGTGGCCCGCAAGGTGGACCTGATCCTGGTCTGCTCCTCCAGCCCGACCGCCGTCATCCCCGCCATCAAGCAGGCCAACCGCGCCGGCATCCCGGTGATGGCACTCAACGCCCAGCTCAGCCCCGGCGCCGACCTGGTGACGTACATCGGTGCCTCGGACCGCCAGTTTGGACAAGGTGAGGGCAAGCTCATCGTCCAGGCGCTTCCCAAGGGCGGGAAGATCGCAATCACGCTCGGAACGCTCGGCTCCACCCCGCAGGTCGAGCGACTCAAGGGCATCAAGGACGTCCTGAAGAGCCACCCCAACATCAAGATCGTCGCCACCCCGGTCGACAACTTCAAGAACAGCGAAAACCTCTCCGTGACCCAGGACCTCCTCTCGAAGTACCCCAAGGGCAAGCTGGACGCGATCGTCGCCCAAGGCCCCCAGATGTACGTCGGAGCCCAGTACGCACGCAAGATCGGACGCAACGAGATCCGCTTCATCGCCGGCGACTACTCCAAGCAGGTAGAGGCCGCCATCAAGTCCGGCGTCCTCTACGGCACCGTAAACCAGAGCCCCGTCCTGGAAGGCAAGCTCGGTGCCCAGTACGCCAATTACTGGCTGACCGGCCAGAAGGACAAGGTCAAGCGGCCTAACTACTACATCCCGCTGCCACCGATCACCAAGGAGAACGTGGACACCAACCCCGCTGAGTGGAGCGGCTGACCTGATTGCCCTGCGCGCCTGACACCGCGTACCGCCGGCGCGCAGGGCGGGCCGCCCTTCTCCACCGGCCCACCCCCGGTATCTCCGCCACTTCAGACGTGCCCACGCATATACAGAGGAATGAGTGACCATGCCCAGTGACATCAGGCTTCAGCTCTCGGGCGTAACCAAACGGTTCGGACCTGTCATGGTGCTCGATCACGTCGACTTCCAGGTGCGCGCCGGACAGGTCCACGGACTCATCGGACAGAACGGTGCGGGAAAGTCGACCCTGGTCAAGACACTGGCTGGTCTGTACCCGGACCACGGAGGCGTGATCACCGTCGACGGCAAGCGCGCGACGCTTGGCAGCCCGCGCCAGTCCAGGGCGGAGGGAATCGCTGTCATCCACCAGGAGTTCAGCCTGGTGTCCGAGATGACCATCGCCGAAAACATACTCCTCGGCCAGGAGCCCGGACGGTGGCGCTACAGCCGACGGGCAGTCCACAGCCGGGCCGAGGCCCTGGTCGAGAAGGTCGGCATCGAAATCGGCGAGAGCCTCGACGCGAGCGTCGGCACACTCAGCCCGGCCATCCGGCAGCGCATCGAGATTGTGAAAGCCCTCGCGGACGATGTGAAGGTGCTCGTCATGGACGAGCCGACCGCCCGCCTGTCCGAGGCCGAACGGCAGTCCCTGTTCCGCGTCGTACGCGAACTGGCCGACCGCGGCGTGGGGCTGGTGTTCATCTCCCACTTCCTCGAGGAGGTCCGGGAGGCGACCGACTGGCTCACAGTGATGCGCAACGGCAAGGCCATCGCGTCGGAGCCGACAAAGTCGCTGTCGGTGGTCCAGATGGCCGAGCTGATGCTGGGGGAGAAGTTCAAACAGACCTTGGACGAGGAGGTCGCCTCCCACCACGCCGACGACCAGCAGCCGGTCCTCCTGGAAGCGGATTCGGTCAGCTGCGGACCCCGCCTTCGCAACGTCACGATAAGCCTGCGGGCGGGCGAGATCATGGGCGTGGCCGGTCTCGTCGGCTCCGGCCGGACCAGGCTCTGCCGATTGCTCAGCGGTGCCGAAAAGCCCACCAGCGGACGCCTTCGCCTCCGCGGCAAGGAGGTGACCTTCACAACTCCGCGCAAGGCCATCGCCCACGGCGTGGCACTCATACCGGAGGACCGCAAACACCAAGGACTGAGCCTGTCCGCACCCCTGACATGGAACCTGTGCCTCATGGCCATGCACCGCCGGCTGGGCCGCTGGGGCGTCGTACCACGCGGCACGGTCCGGCGCCTGAGCACCCGCCTCGTCGAGGAACTGGAAATCTCCCCAGGCGACATCGACGCCCACGCCGCGACACTCAGCGGCGGCAACCAGCAGAAGGTCGTCCTCGGCAAGACGTTCGCCGCCCATCCCGACGTGCTCGTCATCGACCAGCCCACCGCTGGCGTCGACATCGGCACAAAGGCACAGATCCACCGTCTGCTACGGGAGCGCGCCGACGCCGGCGCCGCCGTCCTCGTCGTCTCGGACGACTTGGAAGAGTTGTACGCGCTCGGCGACCGCTTCCACGTCCTACGGCAAGGACGAACCGTCTGGCAGGGCACCTCTGCCGAGGTCACCCACGAGCAGCTTGTTCGGCTCATCTCCTCCGGTTCGTCGCAGCAAAGCGCCTGACCAACTCTCGACCGGGTAGCCGTTGAGCACCTCCTCAATCCCAGGGGGCTTGAGGCCCGACCACTGCGCGGGTTTCCAGCTAGCCACCGCTTCGTCACAGACCACGAGTTGAAGTGCATCGGGCATCTGCCACGATGGGCCACGAACAGCATTGTCCGCCATGATGGCGATGACTCTGTAGCGACCAGGGTTGACGCCCATAGCGAACGGCCTCGTTCGGTAGGCAGCTGCCGTCAGCGGATCACCGCCCCACACGCACCCGGTGGGCATGACCAACACGCCGATGTCGTGGCGGCTAATCGTATGTGCGTCGCCGCAATAACTGAGCCTTTTCCAACTTCAGCTTGAGGCGTGGTGAAGGGCGAGGACGGCCTTCACGATGTCGGTGATGCGGTTGGTGCTGCATCGGAGCTTTCGGAGCAGTCGCCAGCCCTTCAGGGTGGCCATGGCCTGCTCGCCGAGGCAACGGATCTTGGCGTGGCTGCTGTTGTGACGGCGCTTCCATCGCTTGAGACGGCGGCCCCGGAACGGTACCCGAACGGTCCCGTCGGCTCCTTGGTACGCCTTGTCCGCCCAGCACTTGAGCCCCGCATCAGCGAGGTTCTCGATGATCCCGTGCTGCCGGGCAGCGGTCAGATCGTGAGTCGAGCCGGGCAGCGCCGGGCAGGCCCACAGCAGGCGTCCGAAAGGATCGGCCAGGACCTGGACGTTCATGCCGTGTCGCTTGTGCTTCCTCGAGTAGTACGGGGTGTCGGCGGCGATGCGGTGGATCGGCAGCAGGGTGCCGTCGAGGATGACGAATGCCTTCGCCCGGATCGTCTTCATGACCTCGGCCAGGGTCGGGGCGAGGGCGGCCAGCACCTCGACGGCCTCGCGGATGTAGCGGTACACGGTCGCGACTCCGATGCCGAACCCGGCGGCGAGCTGGGCGTATGTGTCGCCGCACCGCAGGTGGGCCAAGGCCAGCAGGGCCTGACGCCCGGCCGACAAGCGCCGCCACCGCGTCCCGATCTCCCCTCGCCGGATGGCCAGTTGTCCGGTCAGGAATCGCAGGGTGCGGCTGGACAGATCAATCGAGGACGGGTAGACAAGCACGCGAAGCTCCTGGCAGGCACAGGTGATCTTGGTCGAGAACCCGTCTACCAGGAGCTTCGTCGTTGCGCAGAAGCGTCCAACTCGCGGTCAGCACCGCGAGGTTGGAAAAGGCTCACTGCCATCGCCGGCGACATCCGCCGCCGACTCCTGGATAAGTACGCCAACGCGTGCCAGGAGCTGCGCTACCGCATCCGGCAGGAGCAACGAGAACAACGCCCACCGCGACGCATTCGCCGAACGCTTCGCATGTCCTACGGGCGAATGAACCGCATCTCCGGATAGCGGGCGCAGGGTCCGGTCAGGATGGCGGGCCGGGCGTCGCGCAGGTGCAGATCGAAGAAGGCCCGCAGATAGGCGCGCTCCACGGTAATGGCCCGCTGCCCGTCGAGCGGCCCGAGCACCGCGGTGACCTGCTCCGGGCTGATCCCCAGCGCGGGCGCCGCCTGCGGCAGCAGCACCGACAGGTCGGTGAAGGAGGCGTGCCGGGAGCCGGTCAGCCGTAGCTCCCGCCGCCAGCCGCGGAGGTGGGGCCAGAGCGCTTCCCAGGTGCCGTCGTCCTCCTGGGCCGCGCCCATCAGCAGGAAGGGCAGGTCCACCCCGGCGGCGCTGACGGATCCGGTGACCGAGCCGTCCATGTTGACCCCCGCCCGGATGCGGCGGTCGCGCCCCATCAGTGCCACGGCGGTCGCCCCGCCCAGGGAATGCCCGAATATCCCGGCCCGCGACAGATCGAACGCTCCCCGTCCGATCCCGGCCAGCCGGTCCAGTACGAACCGGGTGTCGGCCACCCGTACCTCCAGTGCCTTGACGATCACCGGGTCGTCAATCTCGTTCCCGGCCAGGGGGATGTTGCCGGTCTCCACTCGGCCGTCCGGGAACTCCACCTCGGATGCGTCATAGGTGTGGTCGATGGTGACCACCGCGTAACCGTGGCTTGCCAGCTCCTCCACCAGGGCGGTGCTGGAGGTGCGGTCCTGCCCGAAGCCGGGCGAGTACACCACGACCGGCAGGGGCCCGCGGCAGGTGTCTGGCGGGGCGCCCGGATGTCCGTGGGTCACCGGGAGCCGCACCGCGTCCTCGGGGATCCCGGTGGCCTTCCGGTAGTGCGCGGCGGCCCCGGGCGACATCCATGGTGCCCTCGGTCGCCCCTCGGTGTCCCGGGCCGGGTACCAGAGTTGGACCATGATCTCCCGGTAGCGGCGGCCGGACCCCCAGGGGTCCGGCCGGGACCGGTCGACCAGGTGAAGCGAACGTGTGCCGATCCGCCGCCGGTACGGCCCGCCCGGGCCGGGCAGCGTGAGCCGCACTGGAGCGGCGGTGGGGGCGGCCTTGGCGGTGGCCGGGCCGGCCGCCAGAACCGGCACGAGCGTGGCCCCGAACAGCACCATCGCCCTCCGGCTGATCCCCGGGAAAGTACCCTGAGCTGTGGTTGTCCTCATGGCCCCAGCGTCAGCCGGGAACCCGGCCCTCGGCAGTGCGCAATGTCCCTGCTTTCCCTGACATTTGTCATGCCGTCAGCCCTGGCACTGTCGGCCCAAGTCAGTGCTGGGCGAGCCCCGGACTGGCTCGGTGAGCTCCCGCTGTATCACGGCGGGCCCTTGCTGCAGCGGCGCCTAAGCCCAATGCCGCTGTTTTAGGTTCAGGCATAGGCTGCTCGGCAGTGAGCCTTTTCCAACCTCGCGGTGCTGACCGCGAGTTGGACGCTTCTGCGCAACGACGAAGCTCCTGGTAGACGGGTTCTCGACCAAGATCACCTGTGCCTGCCAGGAGCTTCGCGTGCTTGTCTACCCGTCCTCGATTGATCTGTCCAGCCGCACCCTGCGATTCCTGACCGGACAACTGGCCATCCGGCGAGGGGAGATCGGGACGCGGTGGCGGCGCTTGTCGGCCGGGCGTCAGGCCCTGCTGGCCTTGGCCCACCTGCGGTGCGGCGACACATACGCCCAGCTCGCCGCCGGGTTCGGCATCGGAGTCGCGACCGTGTACCGCTACATCCGCGAGGCCGTCGAGGTGCTGGCCGCCCTCGCCCCGACCCTGGCCGAGGTCATGAAGACGATCCGGGCGAAGGCATTCGTCATCCTCGACGGCACCCTGCTGCCGATCCACCGCATCGCCGCCGACACCCCGTACTACTCGAGGAAGCACAAGCGACACGGCATGAACGTCCAGGTCCTGGCCGATCCTTTCGGACGCCTGCTGTGGGCCTGCCCGGCGCTGCCCGGCTCGACTCACGATCTGACCGCTGCCCGGCAGCACGGGATCATCGAGAACCTCGCTGATGCGGGGCTCAAGTGCTGGGCGGACAAGGCGTACCAAGGAGCCGGCGGGACCGTTCGGGTACCGTTCCGGGGCCGCCGTCTCAAGCGATGGAAGCGCCGTCACAACAGCAGCCACGCCAAGATCCGTTGCCTCGGCGAGCAGGCCATGGCCACCCTGAAGGGCTGGCGACTGCTCCGAAAGCTCCGATGCAGCACCAACCGCATCACCGACATCGTGAAGGCCGTCCTCGCCCTTCACCACGCCTCAAGCTGAAGTTGGAAAAGGCTCATTGCAGCTGGCGACACGGCCCTTACCGGCACCCCTCGTCGCCACACGCTGCGCCCGCCGCCACCGCATGGATCGTCTCCTCAGCGTCATCGGGGAGCCAGGTTACGGCCGTTGGCTCTCTTTGGACGAGCATCGCCCGGGCGCCATGCAGGCTTTGAGGCAGTCGCCGGCGGACAGCGCGGTGCTGGACGCCATCGGCCCGGACATGGACATGTGCGACGGAGAAGGCATCTACATGTTGCTCTGCCGGCAGTGCCCTGCCCTACGCACACCGCTTTGACTGCCACTAAGCTTCTACGGGCAGATGCCGACCGGCCTGTGGCGACGACCGGCACGGCCGGCGGCCGGTTTCCCGGCTCGCAGGCTCGTGCGGGACAACTCTCAGCCGGAGGTGGACAACTCGTTCACTTCCGGGAGGTTCGGCGGAGGAATGTCCCAGAGGCTGTCGCTCTTGACTATATAGGTGCAGTCTGTGTAGCTGTAACCGGATTCGATCTTGGTCTTGGACGTGTCTTTGGCGTTGGACACGGTCGTGTCGGACCGCTTGTAGAGGAAGTGGTAGTTGCCGGTGGGCAGGAGCAGCCGCTTCTTCGGATAGTTGCGGCTGCTGTCCTGGCAGGCCAGGGACCTGCCGCTCGACTCGCTGGCGTATGTCGTGCAGCCGCTGCACCCCTTCAGGGTGATTTTTCCGGTGACCGGTCCCGTGAAGAGGATCTCCACGTCGTCCGGGGCGTCGTTGCTGATGACGAGTTCGAGTCCGGAGCCGCCGGGCTTGCGGCCCGACGGTACGCGTTTGCCGGCCGCGGCGTCCTCTTCCGCGATCTCGGCCGCTATGGCGATGTTCTGGGCCTGTCCCCGGCGTTTGCTGTTCGGGTAGGTGTCGGCAAAGTCGGTGAGTGTGCCGCGCGCCTCGGCGAACTCACCCTCCTTGAACTGGTCGACGCCGCACGCGTAGGTTCCTGACTCGACCGGGCCGTCGGTCGCCCTGGCCAGCGTGGTGGCGCTCTCGCCCGGCAGTCTGGAGGCCGTTTCGCCGAGCCGTTCCAGATCCTGGGTGACGTCGCACGGGTCGTGATAGCCGTCGGACAGCTGTCCGTCCAGCTCCTTGATCCTGGCGCGGAAGGCGGGCTCCACCTTCTCCGCCTGCGGGGAGTCGGGGAACGTACGCATCAGTTCGCCGAGTTCGCCTCCGTCCGATCCCGCTCCCACCAGACCCAGTCTGCTGACGCCGCACTCGTAGAGCGAGGTGGCCAGCCGCTCGTCCGGCCACTTGGCGAGATCGTCGCCCAGCAGATCCTCGTCCACCGTGTCGGGGACGGTCCGCAGATACGTCAACGGCAGCACGGCATTGCAGTGGTCACCCTTCTCGTACGGGGCAGCGACGGTCTCGTAATAGCTCTCCAGCCGGTCGGGGACGAGCTTCGCGGCCCTCGATCCCTCATGTTCCTCGGCGAGTTCGCGGTAGCGGGTCAGCGCCTCCTTGTACTGTTCCGCCGAGGTGGTGAAGGTGCTGGCGGAGGCCTTCTCGACCAGTTCGTCGGCGTCGGCCAGCCGGTCGAGCAGCATCTGCTCGACGGCCGCGTCATAGGCGACAGCGCCGCCGGCGGGAACGGCCAGCAGCACCACGCCGAGGGCGATGATCAGCGAGGGGCGCAGCAGGGCTGGACCGGCGGGCGTACCGGCCGCCGGTGCCACCGCTGCGGCGGGCCCGCGCAGACCGCTGCGTGCACCGTCGGCCGCGGCGAGGAGCAGGAACAGTACGTATCCGACGAACAGGCCGCCGGGGATGCCGTCCGGGTCCGCGGGCAGGGCGATCAGCAGCAGCACGGCCGTCGCGATCCAGCACAGAACGGCCGGAATCCATCTGCGCAGCAGTACGTACCCCAGGCCCAGGCCGCTGAGGTTGAGAAGCGCCATGGCCACGGCGCGCAGGGGCTCCGCCGGAGGCGGAGGTCCGAACACGGGCGGGTGGTCCGGGGGCGGGGGCGATGGCGGCAGGGAACTGGGAGGGCCGGGGGGAAGGCTGGTCATCAGGCTGCACCGGCCACAAGCACGGGCTGGCTCGTACCCAGGGATTCGTAGGCGGCCAGGACAGTTTGGAGGGTGCGCAGTCCGGTCTCGCCGTCGGGGTGGGCGCGTTGGGTGGTGCGGGCGGCGGTGAGGAAGCTGTCGAGCATGGCGGCGTCGAGGTCGATGGCGGCGGGCTCCCAGCGGGTGGTGGCTTGGGTGGTGTCGTAGCCGTCGAGGAGTGGCGGGAAGGCGTCGAACTCGGCGAGGGCGCGCTGTCCGACGCAGGTGAGAGTGAGGCCGCCCCAGGTGGGGTGGGAGGACGGGTGGCTCCAGCTGCAGTCGATGGTGGCGACGAGCCCGCGGGCGTAGGTGAGGGTGAGGAGGCCGGCGGATTCCACCTTCGGTTCGTCTTCGTCGTTCGGCGTGAGAAGGGTGTTGGCGATGGCGTAGACCTGTGTGGGCTGCTCGCCGTCGAGGAGGACGTCCAGAAGGTCTGCGATGTGCAGGGTGTGGTCCATGATGGCGCCGCCTCCTGCGAGGGCGGGATCGGCGAACCAGGGGCGTGCCGGGCCGGGAGGACGGGAGTTGTTGACGCCGTGGACGCTGATGAGGGATCCGAGCGAGCCGTCGGCGAGGGCGTGGCGCAGTGCCGTGAATGCCGGGTGGAAGCGAACGGGGTATGCGGTCATGAGGCTGACCCCTGCCTGCTCACAGGCTTCGATCATGGCGCGTGCGTCGTGTTCGGTGGTGGCCAGTGGTTTCTCGCACAGGATGTGTGCGCCTGCTGCGGCGGCTTGTTCGACGAGCTGCCGGTGCCGGGTGTTTTCGGTGGTGACGATGACGGCTCGGGGGCGCTCGGCGAAGACCTCCTCGTAGCCGGCCATGTAGGTGATGCCGAGTTGGTCGGCAAGGGCCTTGCCTCGCGTCGGGTCGCCGGGCGGGGCGTCGGGGTCGGTAGTGATGAGCTCGATGTCGCGACGGTCGCGCAGCAGCTCTATGTACGTTGCTGCGTGAACATGGGCGAAGGACAGGACGGCGACCTTCATCGGTGGTTTCCTTCCATGAGCTGCTGCCAAGACGTTTCTTCGACCGCAACGCCCCGGCCGGTCGCTGCGGACTGGCGAGCGGCAGCGGCGATACGAACGGCTGCCACACCATCCAAGGCGCTGACACGGGGGGCGGGGCCGCCCTGGAACGCGGCCGCGAACTCGCGGATCTGAGTGGCGAACGGGTCCTCACCGAAGTCGCCGCTGGGAACGCCGTCGGCTTCGGCGCCGGCTTTGCCGATCAGGCGCAGCGACGGGTGGGCGAGGGAGTCGTGGGTGAGGGTGCCGTTGGAGCCGGCGACATGGAAGGTGTAGCGGAACGGCGTGTCCGGTGGCGCCCAGACGCCCAGGACCTGGGAGATGACGCCGGAAGCGTGGGTGAGGGTTGCGCTGCCGGTGGCCACGGCCCCCTCGGGTGCGGGGGCGGTGAGGTGGCCGCGCTGGGTGGCGTGGATGGTGACGACTTCCCCGAAGAGCCACCTGGCGATGTCCATGTCGTGGAGCATCTGGTCGGTCACGATGCCGCCGGAGAGCGCGGTGTCCGCGAACCAGGCACTCCATGTCGGATAGCGGCCGGTGCGGGTGAAGCGGGCCACCGCAACGCGGCCGAGCGCGCCGGAGTTGATGGCCTCGCGGAGCCGGACGTAGGCGGGGAAGAACCGTACGACGTGTCCGGGGTACAGCTGACGACCTGCCTTCTCTGCGGCGTACGTCATCTCCAGAGCAGCAGCCGGGGTGAGCGCGAGCGGTTTCTCGCACAGCACGTCCGCCCCCGCCGCGAAGGCGGCCAGAGCGATGTCGCGATGGGTGGGGGTGGGTGTGCAGATGTCAACGACCGTGGCCCACTCCAGCGCCTCTTCGAGGGTGGCGGCCTCGGTGATCCCGAACTCTGCGGCAATACGCGCGGCCTGGCCATCGGTCGAAAAGACGCGCACTCGTGCCCCGAGGGCGATCCAAACCGGCAAGTGGGTCCGCGCGATGAAACCGGCACCGATCATGGCCACGTCGAGTCTTCTCATCCGTCAACCTCCTGGTCGTTGCTCCCCCGGGCCGCCGTCTTCGCGCTGATGGAGGTGCGTATGTGCTGTAGGCGCCGGGGGGTGAGATCGGGAACCGTCCAGCGCGCTCCGGCGCGGGTGAGATCAGCTGCGGTGGTGGTCGTCGTGACGCCGACGATGTCCCGCACACCGGCAGCGACGAGAGCGCGGATTCCCGACGGCGAATCCTCGAAGGCGAGGCACTGTTCAGGCCGCGCCCGCAGCGCTGCGCAGGCTCTCAAGTAGCCCTCGGGCGACGGCTTGCCGCAGGTGATCTCCTCCGAGGCGATGACCACATCGACCAGGTCGCGCACGTCGAGGACGTCTTTGAGCAGGTACTGGGCCCACTGGGCTCCGGCGCTGGTGACGACGGATATGGGGTACTTCACACGCAGCTGTCGGATGAGAGCGGCGGCGCCGGGCACGACCTTCACGCTGCCGGCATGTTCCAGTGTGAAGGCGGTCATGGTGGCGACAGCGGCGGCCGCGTCTGTCCCCGTCCAGGGCCCCGGCACGCCCGCGATGACGTCGCTGGGGCGTCGTCCCATGTAGTGCTGCTCGTAGTCGGCGTCGGTTACGGCCACCCCCCACGTTTCGAAGAATGCCTGCCAGGCACGCCGGTGCACGTCCTCGCTGAACACCAGGGTGCCGTCCAGGTCCATGAGGACCGCCTCGCACGCCGGGCCGGACCTCCGTCCGAGGCCGAAGTCGGCGGCCGTCACGACGCGGCCCAGCTGAACATGAGCGCTCCGGCCTGGATCAGGCCGGTAACAACCGGCGGTTGCGCGGGTCCGGGCCGGGAGCCGAGCACGACGACAGGGCGTATCGCGGGCAGGCCGTGTGCTCGAACCGCAGCAGGGTCGAAGGTGATCACGGCCTGGCCGACCTCGACCTGCTCTCCGTTCCCTGCACGCGTGCGAAAGCCTTCCCCGTTCAGTCGCACGGTGCCGACGCCCGCGTGCACCAGAACGCCTGTGAGGGCATTGACGTCGACGGCGTCCGTTTCGTTCACCTCGGTGCGGAGCATGGGGATGCAGGCCTCGATGTCGGCGATGTTGTCGGCCCCGCCGAGCCCCTCGACGATCAGCCGCGCTTTGGACACAAGTCCCCCTCCAAATGGATCACGTGTGAAGGCAGCGCTTCATGGCGCTCATCAATACTGGTAGTAACCAGTATTGTCCAGACGGTACCTCCCTGTGGCGTCCCCGCGCAATGCCGGAAATTGAGCAGAGGAAGGTCATGGCCATGCCAAAGTGGGGAGGGTGAGGGGTGCTCTCGCCTCGGGGGAGTACCCGAGACTGCTAAATCATCGGTCAGTGAGCGTCATGTGCAGCTGGTACCGGTCGGCGCGGAACCACGAGTACGCGTGCTCAATGGGCTGGCCGCCGCTGTAGGCGATCCGGTCGAAGGTCATGACGGAAGCGTCTTTGCGAATGCCCAGCAGTGCGGCCGTCTCTGATGAGGCCGGCCCGGCCCCGACTGTCTGCTCCGCGCGGTCGACGGGAAATCCGAAGCGTGTGGCCAGGGTTTCGTAGATCGAGCTCGTGAAGTCCACGCGGTCCAGCTCCGGCAAGAGATCGGCGCTGTACCACGCGTCGTCGATGGAGATGGGCGTCCCGTCGGCCAGCCGGAGGCGGCGGACGTGCCATGCCTTCTGCTTCTCGCTCATCTGTAGCGCCGTGGCGGAGGCGGGGGAGGGGGTGTCCTGGCTGATGGACAGGACGACAGTGCCCGGCTCCAGGCCGAGGCGGCGCATGTCCTCATGGAACGAGGCCAGACGCAGTTCTGAACGGTACGCCCGCTCGGCCACGAAGGTCCCGCGCCCGTGAACGCGGACGGCCAGGCCGTCAGTCACGAGCTGGCCGAGCGCTTCGCGCACCGTTACGCGGCTGACCCCGTGGTCGAGGCACAGCTGGCGCTCACTGGGCAGTGCGTCGCCGGGTGACAGTTGATTGGTGCACATGTCGACCAGGATCGCGCGGAGCTGTGCGTGCTTGGGCACCATGCCCTTGGCGACAATCTGCTGTGCAGCCATTGCGACCCCACTCTCGGTCCCGGAGAGGCGCCATGCCTCCCCTACTGGTTATTACCAGTATGCATCACGCATCTACCTTACCGCTCGGTCGTCGGCGGTGAGCCTGCGCTCTCCGGCTGGAGGCTTCGACAGGCCTCGCGGATGGTGGCCGTTGTTTTCTCCTATGTCGGACGGCCGTAAGCATTGACACCCGTGTGGCGGCGAGGTCATTCTGAAGCCGCTGGTCATGACCAGGTGTTACCTGTACCGTCCAGTGGCTGTTTCAGGCCGTCCCGGGCCGGATCCCCGCCCGGCTTCTTTTGCGCTCCCGCCCCTCCTGCACACTTTTGAGGTCGTCATGAGCACCAGTACATCCCCGGCCGCCGGCCGCCGCCCGGGCCTGGCAGGCCTGCAGAAACTCGGCCGCAGTCTGATGCTGCCGATCGCCACGCTCCCCGCTGCAGGTCTCCTGCTGCGGCTGGGGCAGGATGATGTCCTGGGCCGGTTTTCCGGGCTCGAGGACACCGCACACGTCATCTCGGCCGCCGGCGGGGCGCTGTTCACACATCTGCCGCTGATCTTTGCTGTCGGCATCGCCATCGGGTTCGCGAAGAAGGCGGACGGTTCCACCGCTCTCGCCGCCGTGGTGGGGTACCTCGTCCTGGACGGCGTCTTCACGGCTATGTCGCCCATCGTCCTCAAGGGCCAAAAGGACCTTGAAGGGGCGCAGGCCGTGGTCAACTTCGGGGTCCTGGGCGGCATCGTCATAGGACTGCTGGCCGCGATGCTGTGGCAGCGCTTCTACCGCACCACGCTCCCGCCCTATCTGGGATTCTTCAGCGGACGCCGACTGGTCCCCATCCTCACGGCAGTGGCCGCTCTTGTCCTCGGGGTCCTGATGAGCCTGGTCTACCCCCTGTTCAACAACGGCCTCACCTCGGTCGGCGAGGCCGTCGACGCGAACAGCGTCGTCGGCGGCGGAATCTACGGAACCGCGAACAAGCTGCTGATCCCCCTCGGCCTGCACCACATTCTCAACTCCGTGGTGTGGTTCATCCTCGGCGACTACAACGGCGCCCACGGCGACCTGAACCGGTTCTTCGCAGGCGACCCCGAAGCCGGCATCTTCATGACCGGCTTCTACCCGATCATGATGTTCGCCCTCCCCGCCGCAGCTCTGGCCATTTGGCGCGAAGCCCGCCCCGAGCACCGCAAGGCCGTCGGGGGCATCATGCTCACCGCCGGACTCACCAGCTTCCTCACCGGCATCACCGAGCCGATCGAGTTCTCCTTCCTCTTCGTCGCCTGGCCCCTGTACCTCATACACGCCGTGCTGACCGGCACGTCCCTCGCCCTGGTCAACGCCCTCGGCATCCACCACGGATTCACCTTCTCCTCCGGCCTCATCGACTACGTACTCAACTGGGGCAAGGCCACCCAACCCCTGCTGCTGATCCCCATCGGCCTGGGCTACGCCGCCCTCTACTACGTGCTGTTCCGCTTCGTCATCCGCCGCTGGAACCTGCGCACCCCCGGCCGTGAGGAGGAGAACCCGGATGCCGCCCAGGAACGCCAGCCCGAACCCGCGGTCTAACAGCCACGTCCCTGAATAAACCGTCGAAAGGAACTGCCCATGGCGCAGCGCGTCGTCTCCATCGGCTCACGCAGCGGCCTGCACGCCCGCCCCGCCGCCACCTTCGTCCAGGCCGCCGCCCAGGCACCGGTCCCCGTGACCATCGCCGTCGACGGCAAGTCCCCGGTCCCCGCCGGCAGCCTGCTGGGCGTCATGACGCTCGGCGCCGGCTACGGCGACCAGGTCACCCTGACCGCAGAGGGAGACCGGGCGGAGGCCGTCCTGGAAGAGCTGGCAACCCTGCTGAGCAAGGAGCTCGACGCATGAGCGCCTCCTCCACCACCATGACCGGCTGCAGCGTCAGCCCGGGGTTGGCGTGCGCACCACTGGTCCGCATGACGCCGCCGGCCATCACCGACCCCTACGGAACCCCCGGCGACAATCCCAGGCGCGAAGGAGCCCCGGTCCGTGACGCACTTGTCCAACTCGCCTTGCAGCAGTGCAGGCACCTCGCCGCGAGCCCGCTCTACGCCAGGGAAACGCACACAGCACGCACCACCGCACAGCGGAAGAGTGACGCCTTCCTCGCCGCGTCGAGCGAACGGCAGGAGGCATGACATGGAGGTGGTGATCCGCCCCGATGCCGAAGACGCCGGCCGCACCGTCGCCGGCATCATCCACCAGGCGATCGTCGAAGGTACGAGGATTCTGGGGCTGGCCACGGGCTCCTCGCCTCTGGGCGTCTACGCGGACCTGGTCCGCCGCCATCGGCAGGAGGGCCTCAGTTTCGCCGGCGTCGACGCCTTCCTGCTCGACGAATATGTCGGGCTCCCACCCTCCCATCTGCAGTCCTACGCCCAGGTGATTCGCCGCGAGCTGGTCGACCATGTCGATCTCGACCCCGCCCGGGTACACGCCCCCGACGGCACGGCGTCCGACCCCCAGCAAGAGGCTCGCCGTTTCGACCGCACCCTCACCGCGGCGGGACCGGTCGGCGTGCAGATCCTCGGGATCGGCGTCAACGGCCACATCGGCTTCAACGAGCCGGGCTCGTCCCTCGCTTCACGCACCCGGCTCAAAACCCTCACCGACGACACCCGCCGCGACAACGCACGCTTCTTCGGCGGGATCGAGGGGGTGCCCCGGCATGTCATTACCCAAGGACTGGCCACGATCGGCGCGGCATCCCATCTCGTACTGATCGCCACCGGTCCGCACAAGGCCCGCGCCATGGCCGCCGCCGTCGAAGGACCCGTCAGCGCGCAGTGTCCCGCTTCCATTCTTCAACTGCATCCGCATGTCACGGTTGTGGTGGACGAGCTCGCCGCAGCCCGACTGGAACAGAAGCCTTACTACCGTGACATCGCAAGGCACAAGCCTGCTGCTCAGGGGTACTGATGGCCCGCCCTGTCAATGTCGTTGCCGTCGACCTTGGCGGCACCACCGTCAAGGCCGCGCGGTTCAACGCGCAGGGAGCGGTCGAGGAGACCCTGCGGCTGGCCACCCCCTCGTCCGAAGGGCCCGAAGCAGTTGTCGCTGAAGTCGTGCGGGCCGCCACTGCCCTCGTCCGGCCGGGTATCGCAGCCGTCGGCCTGTGCGCCCCGGGACTGATCGACGACGCCGCCGGTGTCGTCCGGTACGCCTCGAATCTCGGACTGCGCGACACACCTCTCGCCGCGGCCGTGGCAGACAGGCTCTGCCTCCCCGTCACGCTCGAGCATGACGTCCGGGCCGCGTGCCTGGCCGAGCAGCGGCTCGGACTCGGTGCCGGCGTAGAGGACCTGTTCGTCGTCGTGCTGGGCACCGGTGTGGCTGCAGGGATCGTCAGCCATGGCCGGCTCGTGCGAGGTGACAAGGGCTTCGCCGGCGAGTTCGGCCACATCCCCGTACATGCCGACGGTGAGCTCTGCGCCTGCGGCCAGCGCGGGTGCCTGGAAGCCTACGTGTCAGGCAGTGCCCTGGTGCGCCGCTACCGCCGCACCGGAGGCATCGCGGAGAACGCCGCCGACGTCACCGCACGGCTGGCCACCGACCCGGATGCCGCTCGCCTGTGGGCCGAGGGAACCGATGCCCTCGGGAGGGCGCTCGTCACCACGACTGTCCTGCTGGACCCGCAGCGCATCGTCCTGGCCGGCGGCGTGGCCGCTGCCGGAGAAGCGCTCACCGACCCCGTCCGACACGCCCTGCAGGACGGACTCACCTGGCGTGGTGCCCCCGAGGTCAACATTTCGCCACTGGGCGCGGATGCGGGACTCCTTGGAGCGGCCTTGCGGGCGACAGACGCCTCAGTGCCCCCGCACTCCTGCAATGGACGCGCTGAAGCTACCGCGCCGGGACAGTACACGCCGAGGTAATCGTCCTCTGTCTGGCAGCGACGGCCTTTGCGCCACCGGTACGTGGACAGCGTATGAAAGGAGCAGGTCACTGTGTGGCCCCGAAAACGAAGTCAGAGACCTCCCCGGCGGCTGCAGCCCGAGCTCGATGACGGGCCGCTGGTCCGCGCCCTGACGCATCTGGAAGCGCAGATCGCGGCCCAGGGCAACAACTTGGCCGAGTGCAACGACCGCGGCGCCCTCAACTATCCGATAGAGCAGGCACTGCGCGATCCGGGAGAGGACTGGGACCGGCGGATGCACCGTCTGCTCGTGTTCAGCACCCTTCCCGATGCGCACGTCCTGGCCGGCCACTGGCGTGCCTGGAATCCCGTCAGTGCCGATGCCATGCTTCTTCAGGCCTTTGCCGACATCGCCCGGGCCCGAGCGGGCGAAGTCGGCAGCGATCTAGGCGCAACGGTCTCCCTGTGCCGGGATGCCGCTGAGCTGGCGCCGGCGGACCCTGCCCCATGGGTCGCGCTGCTGAGCTGCTACCGACTGCTGCGGGCACCCTGGGCTCAAGTACACCCCATATGGACGGCCGTGAAGAGGCGTGATCCGTGGAATCGCGAGGCCCACTGGCAGATGCTGCACTACGTCTCCCCGGAGGAATGTGGGTCCAACGTCCTGACCGTCCAGTTCACCGACTCGGTCGTCGTCTCCGAGCCCTCGGGTTCCGCCGTAGCGGCCCTGAGCCTTGCTGCCAGCCTCAACCGGTACCGGAGGGCTCTGGCAGCCGGAGGAATCACGGCGCTGACCGCGCGTCGGCACTGGGACCAGCCCCACGAACGCGCCCTCGTCGACAACGCTCTCGCGACCTGGGCCCAGCCTGGCTTCCTCGGGCACGCAGCAGCACTCGCCGACCTGAACCTCCTCGCCTACGTGCTGACGAAAGCCGCACGCCTGCAGGACGCGTGGCCGGTCTTCGAGGCAACCGCGGCGGTCGCCACCTCCTGGCCCTGGGAACTGGACGGCGACCCACTGGAACAGGTCCGGGAGTGGCACTCTCGGGCATTTCGAGCCAGGAGTCAGCGGCCACGGTGACCCTGTGTAGTCGAGAAGCGCCGAGTGTTCCCGTCAGGCATCACGGCAATGATGCTGTCGCCTTCTCGCAGAAAAGTGCGACTCGAGCCGCCTCTGCACGCCGCTGGACCGAGGCGACTGGATCGGCGTGGATGGGCCCGATTCACCACTGAATTCGCAAAGATTTCGAGTGCATCTTCTCGATATCGAAATTGACAACCTCATCTCCCGGTGCGCAAACTGGACGTATCTGGTAATGACCAGTTTAGGGGCTATCGCTCGGCGGCCGCGACGACCGCTCGTCGCATCCGCGGAAACCCGAGGTTGTGATGACTGCTCAAGCACCCCCTGGATCGGCTGCGTCGGTCGAACTGCTCGCACCGAACACAAGCCGCCGGGCCACGAGGGCCGACCAGCTCCCGCGCGAAAGCCGGGGGCCCGCAGCAGACGATGCGCGTGACCGACACCTCGCCCTGGTGAGTGCCGATGCCAGAGACGTCAGCCGGATACGGCGCCTTGCGAAGGAATTCCTAACAGGACTGAAATTGTCGCCTACGGCGCGTGACGATGCTCTGCTCATCATCTCCGAACTCGTCACCAACGCGGTACTTCACGCCCTGCCGCCGGCCGCGCTGCGAGTGCGCTGCATCCAGCACCATGTCCTGCGGATCGAAGTCACCGACGGCGGTCCGCACCCCAATCCACCGCCGAAAACTGACCAGCATGAGGAACACGGCCGCGGCATGCTCATCGTTGCCGCCATGGCGGTTCGGTACGGCACGATCACACACGCAGGCGGATCCACCTGCTGGGCGGAGCTCAACCCCTGATGGGCGGACGGCCGGCCCCGGGAGACCGGCAAGATTGCTCCAGGCCAGTTGAGGTGCGTGCAAACCGCGCCCTGGCACCTCCCACCACTCGCGGGACGCGCTCACCCTCGCAAGCGCGGGGGCCTTGGGGCGGCCGGCCATCTGGCAGCTCCTGCCGCGCCGCGAGCCCGACCTCTGATCTTGAAAACTAGAGCCGGACAGTGCGCTGGAGGTGCACGTCATCGCCAGAACCGCCGTCGAGTAACCACTCACGTACACCCCCAGGACACCCCTTGAGCCGCATTCCCATGCATCCCCGCCAGGACCCAGAACCGGCAGCGCAGCAGCCTTATACCTCAGGTTCGCGGCTGTCAGGAGACGCTTGCGAGGATCTCTTGGGCGACCTGGACCGCTTGCTCGCTGCCCCTCGCGCCTCCTGCGGGCGATGGAATGCCCTCGACACAGACAGCTACGGCGATTCGTCGTCCGTCGGTCCGATCCGCGTACCCGGTGTACCACGAGGTGGCAGAGTCGCCCTGAGTGTCCGTGACCCATCCCGTCTTTCCGCTGATCTTGGACTCTGTCTCCCTGAGCCCTGGGACACCACGTCGCTCGCCGCGGTCTTGAGTGCCGACTGCAGCACATCGGCCGTGCGGCGGGAGATCACTTGCTCGGCACGACCGCCAGAGGCCTTGGGCTGTTGGGTGCTCCCGTCGGCCTTCGTCACTCGCTCCACCAACTGCGGGGTCACCAGCCGTCCCTCGTTGGCGATCGCCGCCGCGACCCTTGCCATCTCCAGCGGAGTTGCCCGGACATCTCCGCCCCCGATCCCCGTCAGAGCCGCCTGGGAAGGCGACAGGCCAGCCCCGGGGTAGCTGCTCTCAGAGACCTGTAGGGGCACCCTCAACGTGCCGTCGTTGAAGCCGAACTTCACTGCCATTGAACTGAGTTGGGCCGGACCGAGCTCGGCGGCCATCTTGGTGAACACGTTGTCGCAGGAGTAGCGCAGAGCCAGCCTGATTGAAGCGTTCTCGCACTGTGGGGACGCGCCGGTCACGCGCGTCTGCGTGGCGGGGAGCACGTAGGCGAGGGGGCTGCTGGTGGCGCCGTCCACTGTCGTGTAGAGCCCCTGCTCCGAGGCAGCGGCTGCAACGACGACACTGAATGTCGCGCCCGGGGCGCCGGCCCGACGCAGAGCCCGATTGAGCATGGGCGAACGCGCGTCGGTGTTGGCCGCCTTCCACGCCTTCGCGTCCTCGGGCCGTCTGCCGCTGAATGCCGCTGGGTCGTACGAGGGCGTGCTGACCACGGCCAGGAGCTTCCCGGACTCCGCGTCGAGTGCCACTGCCGCGCCCTGCCGGTCACCCAGCGCATCGAACGCGGCTTTCTGGGCCGGGGGGTCGATCGTCGTCACGACGTCACCTGACGCGGCGCCGGACGCCCCGGCAGCCAGGACATCGTCGTACAGGGCTTCCAGTCCTGTGTTGCCGTACATCATCGACCGGTAGCCCGTGACTGACACGTAGAGGGTGCCGTCGGAATAGGTGCGCTGGTAGGGAACCTTCGTGTCGCCCGTGGGCTTCGAACCCGTGACGGCCTTCCCCCCGACGAGGATGTCGCCCAGCCCGCGGTGTGACGAAGACGGGGAAGTGGGCTTGGCCGAGGACTTGCCGGCAGAGTCGGTGTGGGAGCCCTTGCTGCACCCGGTCGCCAAAGCGGCCAGCGCGGCGAGAACCCCCGAGACGCGGAGCGCCCCTCTGATGGTCGCGTGCATGACCGACAAGCCGACATCACCCGCGCCATCGAAGCGGGCGCTGCCGGCTACCTGCTCAAGGCCGAAGGGCCGGAGGAGTTGTTCGCGGCGATCCGCAACGCGGCGTCCGGCCGCACCGCACTGTCGGCTCCAGTCGCCGACCGGGTGTTGGCCCAGATGCGCAGTCCGCGACGCGCCCTGTCCGAGCGCGAGCGCGACATCCTCCAGCAGTTGGCGCGCGGCCTGGGCAACCGGGAGATCGCCCGAGCCCTGTTCATCAGCGAGGCCACGGTCAAGACCCACCTGGGACGGATCTACGGCAAGCTCGGGGTGGAGACCCGAGCGGGGGCGGTGGCGGTCGCCAAAGAGCAGCGATTGGCGCCGTGACGCCATCCCCGCCGCCCCTGCTTCTCCTTGCCCACGACCTCATGTCGCCGGGGCAGGGGATCGGTAACCGTCCTCGATGGAGCCATGCGGCCGGTGCAGCCCGACGCGAGGTCCTCGCGACCGCGGGGCCGGACGACGAACCGAAGGAGCAGACGTAGAACAAGCCGCCGCAGGCAGTCCTCAGCAACGCCCCCGAGCGCCCTCAGCCCTCATACGACATGGGCAGCCACAAGGGGGATTCCATCTCATGGTTGGCACTGCAGAAGAGAACGAGCTTGATCGTGGTCGGTGTGGCGGTGGTCGCTGCGGCCGTGGCCCTGCCGGAGCTGGCGGAGCTGACCGCCAACCTCTACAACACCTCACGCACCAAAGTGTGAGCCAGGCACGCGCTCGGTTTGGACCCGGTCATCGTGCCCAGTGGGTCTGAGGCGGCGGGTGCCCGAGGCAGTGTCAGCCGCGTGAGACTGGGCGGCCCTTCGGGAGACGGCCGTGGTGAGACACCGCCGGTGAGAGCTGCGTCGGATGCCAAGATCAGTGAGAACCTACAACTCGTCCTTCGACACGGGAGCCGATGGGGATGCCTGTGTTGGCCAGCGCGAACAGCGGCACGATCACATAGCTGGTCCACGGATGGAACATCCGCTGCAGCCGCTCGTTGGGCGAGATCGCCGACGCCAGCCCCTGCCGTACCGAGCGTTCGAGCTCCGGCGTCGGCTGCTGATCCGCCATGGCCGGGTCGTACGGCAGCTGGAGAGCGCGACGACGCTGCCCGTCGGCTTCGGCGGTGAGGAGCCACGGATCAGACAGCACATGCTCCAGCCAGGCGACCGGGTGCTGTGCTACACCGACGGCATCATCGAGGAGCACGTCGTCGGCGGGGAGCCGTTCGGCGAGGAACGCCTCATCCAGTGCGTCAACCGCCCGGGGCAGGAGCCGTCACAGGGGATGCGGGCGGATCTGCGCCGGCTCTCCCACACGCTGAAGAGCGAACGGGGCGGGCGCACCAGCGACGACGCCACCCTCTTCATGATCGAGTGGCACGGCGGCGCCGCCGACCACCTCGCGGTCCTTGACTGAGTAACCTCGACGTCAACCGAATCCGAACTGGATAGTGCCGCCCATGCGGACGACGGTCACCCTTCCACGCCTGGCCAGCTGGCCTCCCAAGGGGAGTGTTCGGAAACAGACACTGAACCCCGAAACAGCAGGTCGAGCCACAGCCACCCGAAAAGTGGAACGGTCACAGTGCCCGTTCCGCGAACTGCTTCTGCATTCTGGGCTGTCCGGGACAGATCTGAGCTGTCCCGGACAGGGAAAGCCTGGTCTGGGCGCAGCCTCTGCGGAACAGTTGGCGGCTGTCCGAGTCCACAATCAACAGGAGTTCAAATGAGACTCCGTTCGTCCCTCGCGACGTTCACGGTGAGCGCCGTTCTCCTGCTCACGGCGACCACCACAGCAAGCGCTTCCGCCCCCTCCCATGCGACCACGACCGGCCAGATTGAGCTTGGGGCCTCAGCGCCTCCACGGAAGGACAGCACACAGCGTCCCGTCTTCTTCATCAAGGGATACGCGCCCGGTGACGAATGCGGCAGTAAGTGGGACTCCGCTGCCAAGCTGTTCAAGAAGTGGAAGGGGAAGTTACACCGTGTCGGCTACCTCGAAACAGACGACCCGGGGTGCGATGTGCGGATTGACCCCAAGGGGAAGGGCACGGTTGACACGTCCCTGAAGGATCTGGGACGCGGGCTGGCATGGAAGATCCACGACATGTATTCGTCCAAGGGGCAGACCGTCGACGTCGTCGCCCATTCCATGGGTGGGCTCATCGTCCGTGCTGCACTGGCTGGATACGCACAGGGCGACCCGACCTGGCCGGACGAGCTGTTCGTGGAAGATGTCGTCAATCTGGGCACCCCACAAAAGGCCGCTTGGCTGGGCGCTGCCTGCCTCCCCAACCTTCAGTGCCGGGAGATGTACTACCCGAATGGCGCCTTCCGGCGCTGGCTTGGACCGAAGCTCCACCAGGCACAGGGGGGAACGGACTGGACCCTTATCAGCTCGAATGCTGACTTCTCTGTCAGCGCTGGGAACGGTGCCCCCACTGACGTTGGGGCGCAGCATCTGGTGCGCTACTCGGAGCGAGCGGGCCTTGGCCACAGCCACCTGCGCACGAAAAGGGCAGCAGGCGTATACCCACTCCGGTACACCAACAACGGTGGTGCCTGGGGATCCCAGGTGCGCGGCGCCGCACCCCTGCGAGCAACCATGAACGCCCTGTACTGGCACAAGCGATGGTGAGTGTCTGTTTCTGGCCCCCCGGAGCGGGCGGGCTCGGTTGCCTGGTGTCAGGTGGCCCGTGGGCCAAGACGGCGGCCACCAACTTGAGATCGATCAAGGAACTACGGCGCTCCACTCAACTTGGCCGGCCCTAGGGCAAACCACTGCGGTGACTTCCACTTCCGGCCCTCATGCCTGAGGCGCCCCGACGGTTTTCGTTCGCGGAACGGTCACTGTGACCGTTCCGCGAACGCTTTCCCAATCCTCACTTTTCGGGTGGCTGCGGCTTGAGCTGCTGTTTCGGGGGTTCAGAGACAGGCTCTCACCTTGTTCTTTATGGTCTGACCTCGAACGACGTCCCGAACGTGATCGCTCGTACGAGGATTCCGGGGACGTGAACACGGCCTTCGTCTGATCCTGTGCTCCGACCAAAGAGGCACTTGACCAGCAACGAAGGCCGTGGGGGGATGAGTTTGCTGCATCACGATGTCGGGCGGGATCCGTTCACGGTGGCGTCACGCTTCCGGGACGATTTCTTCGACTGCCTGACCGGGCGCGGGGACGAGTTGTTCGAACTGGCGGGCGCGCTGCTGTGTGCGGACGGGCCGGTGACCGCGCCGGTAGACCTGACGCTGGTGGCCGGGCACCGGCGTGGACACGGCGCGATGTACGACGCGCTGAACTGCGGGAGCGTGGACGTGCCGCGGTTGCGGCAGGTGCTGGCCGGCTTGCCGCAACCCGAGGCCGCCGACGGGCGCCTGGTGCTGGCCGTGGACGTCACGAACTGGCTCCGCCCGGACGCACCCACCAGTCCGGATCGCTTGTTCTGCCACGTCTACGGCCGCAGCGGCCGGTCCTCCGACCAGTTCGTGCCCGGCTGGCCCTACTCCTTCGTCGCCGCCCTGGAATCGGGCCGGACGTCATGGTGCCAGCTCCTGGACGCCGTCCGTCTCGGCCTGCCGACGACGTCGCCGAGGCTACTGCCACGCAGGTCCGCAGGGTGGTCGAGGACCTCATCGACATGGGCCGGTGGCGCATCGGCGACCGCGACATCCTGATCGTCTTCGACGCTGGATACGACGCCCCGCGCATGGCCCACCTCCTGCACGGGCTGCCGGTGGAGGTCCTCGGGCGGATGCGCACGGACCGGGTGATGCGCAGGCCGGTCCCGGTCCCGTGGATCTCGCCACCGCAGGGCGGCCGTCCGCCCAAGCACGGCAAGGAGTTCCGCTTCGCCAAACCGGAGACCTGGGGCGAGCCGGACGCGGCCACCACGCAGGTCACCGACCGGTACGGCACCGCCCGCGCGATGGCCTGGGACCGCATCCACCCCCGGCTGACCACCCGATCGGCGTGGATCGACCACACCGGTGAACTCCCCGTCATCGAGGGCACGTTGATCCGCCTCCAGGTCGACCGCCTGCCCGGCGGCAACGACCCGCTGCCGCTCTGGCTGTGGTCTTCGGCCACCGGCCTGACCGCCGCCGAAGTCGACATCCGCTGGCAGGCGTTCCTGCGACGCTTCGACCTGGAACACACCTTCCGCATGATCAAACAGACCCTCGGCTGGACCCGCCCGAAGCTCCGCACCCCCGAGGCCGCGGACCGCTGGACCTGGCTGATCATCGCGGCGCACACCCAACTCCGTCTCGTCCGCGAGGCCGCCGCCGACCTCCGCCGCCCCTGGGAGCGACCCGCCAAGCCCGGCCGCCTCACCCCCGCCAGAGTCCGCCGCGGGTTCAGGAACCTCCGCCCACACTTGACCTGTCCCGCCCGAGCGCCGAAACCATCCCGGCCGGGACCTGGCCGTCCTCCCGGCTCGAAGAACCGGCACCCGGCACCCCGTCACGACGTCGGCAAAACCGTCAAACGGCCCGAGAGCATCAAGGAACGCTCCCGGGCCGGAGGATAAAGAACAAGCTCACTCCGTAACCGGCAGCAACCCGCGTTCGGCAAAGACCTTCTTGGCGACGGAGGTGGCGTTGAGAACCTTGGGCATGCCGCAGTAGACGGCGGAGTGCAGCAGGGCCTCAACGATCTCGTTGGGTGTCAGGCCGACGTTGAGTGCGGCGTTGACGTGGACCTCCAGCTGGGGCTCGCAGCCACCGAGGGCGGTGAGAATGCCGAGCGTGACCAGCTGGCGGTCGCGGGGCGCGAGCCCCGGGCGGTCGTAGATGTCGCCGAATGCCCAGGCGACGACCTGATGGCCCAGTTCGGGCGAGACATCGGCCAGCGAGTCGATGACACGTTGGCCCGCTTCGCCGTCGACAGCGGCAAGCACCTTCATACCGTGCTCGAAGCGGTCTTGCCTGGTCTCGGCCGACATGGGCACTCCTTGTTCCGGCTTGTTCGGCGGGCAGGGCGTCCTGGTGATTAGTCCGTTGCTGGCTGCGATTGGACGATAGGGCTTGGAGAGCGCTCGAAGTCAAGGCCGATCCAGCTCGGAAGCATGCTGGGGGAGAGCATTGGGGCCGTCGGCGCGGCGGGTGGTGCTGCAGCTCGGTACCTGCGTGGGGAGTGACGACCCCAGGGGGTTCCGGCCGATGCCGGGCTCCTGCGATCAAGCCCGGATCCGTTGCCGTGTACCGATGTTGAGCCGTTCCTGTTCGGTAAGGTCCGCGCGGCGTGCGGCACGTGCGGGGGCGTGAGTCGATCGAAGGACGGCAGCGGATCATCCCCAGTCCGCGAAGCAGGATCAGAGGTCGCTCCTCGTGGATGTGACGAACAAGTCGAGTACTCCCGGCTTGGAACCATTGGTCTCTTCCCGGCTCGCCCGCCTGCTCCTGGCTACGCCGGGCAGGCGGGCGTCCAACCGCGGTGGCCTTCGTCCCGCCAACGTCCCTTACACGCCTACCCGTTGGTCGATCGGCAATCACTCCATCGGGATTGTGGACCAGAGGGTAGCCTCGCCACGACGGAGGCAGGTCCTTGTGCCCTTGTGGGAGAAGCGGAGTGCGCGCTGTGGTCAGTGACAATCGGTCCGAGGCGACCTCGATACCCTTCGACGTGCCGACCTCGGCGCGGGCTTATGGCTGGATGCTGGGGGGCAAGGACAACTACGACATCGACCGGGAGTTCCTCCTCTCCACCCTGCCGGACTTCCCCGAGTGTGTGGACATTGCCAGACAGAACCGCCAGTTCCTGTACCGGGCAGTGCGCTACCTGGCGCGGGAGGCGGGGATACGCCAATTCATCGACATGGGGTGCGGGTTGCCCACTGACGACAATGTGCACCAGGTCGCCCAGCACTTCGCGCCGGACGCCCGCGTCGTCTATGTCGACATCGACCCGATCGTGCTGGCGCACGGCCAGGCGCTGCTGGCCGACGATGCCACCACCGCGGTGATCACCGGCGATATGCGCGACCAGCAGGCCATCCTCGACCATCCCGACGTGGACCGGCTGATCGACTTCAGTGAGCCGGTGGCTGTGCTGTTCCTATCGGTGGTGCACCACCTCAGCGATGCCGACACTCCCCGCCGGGTCCTTCGGACGATCATCGACCAGGCAGCACCGGGCAGCTACTTGGGACTGTCGCAGGTAGTCTCCGACGACCCGGCCACGTGCTCGGAAATGACCGCGCACATCTCTGGGCGCGGCATCCCCTGGCAGACTCGCACCCCCGCCGAACTCGACGGCTTCCTGGACGGGCTGGAGCCGATAGAGCCGGGATTGGTGAACTTGGCGGACTGGCGCCCTGACACCGACCAGCCGCCGCTTGCCCCGGTGCACCCGGCCCTGACCCCCTACCTCGGCGCCACCAAGGTGAACCAACGCGTCTACGAGTACGGCGGGGTGCTCCGCACGTCTTGAGCTCGGAGGACATGGCGACCTGGGCACGGCCTGTCATGCCTCCGCAGTTCGCCGAGGAGGGCATCCTCCTTCTGAAGCTCCAACGCACTGATCGAGTTACTGCCCCACCCGGCCCGGCCGGGGACGGCGGCGCTGGGCGTGGCGCGTGCTGTTCGGCCGTGATGGCAACGGGGAGTTGCCGCTACGCAGGGGGATGCCATGGATCCGGACGAGATGGCTGAGCGGCTGGGCTCTGCATTGGCTGAAGACGCAGGCCACCTGAAAAGGATCTGCGAGCAGGCCGCCGCCGAGCTGATCGGCTTCGGCAGGGAGCCCGATTCCGAGGTCGCCGCGGCCCCGCCTTCAGTGCCGATGCATTCCTGATCTGCGCTGACCGGTACTGGCGGCACCGCCAGCCTCCTACGGTCTGCTCGTGGGCGCGAGAGTCGCGGCGCCGGACCAGCGGCCGGCGGCCAGCGCTCTCGCAAAGCACTCTAGTCGGCGCCCACCAGCCTCGGAGATGGCCGCAGATTCAGCCTTGCCACCGCCTCCTGTACATCCTGCGGCCACAGCCACAGCCGATAGACCGGCGGCACCTCGAAGTAGTTCTCCGGCCCGTGCAGCACCCGGTCGCGCATGTCCACGCAGTACCGGCTCCGCCACGCGAACAGCTCGCGCGGAGTCAAGGACCGTCCTTCGATCTTCTTCTTGGTGATGTCGTGGAGCTTTTCGACGGCGCGGTACTCGTACGCCAGCAGCGTCTCGTCCGACGCCCAGATGCCCTGCCCCTCCGCCACCGCCTTGTCGCCCGCGGCCAGCAGCAGCGGAAGGTCCAGCTCGCCAGGGATCGACGGGTAGATGATGAAGGGCGCCGCCCAACCCGCCGCGATCAGGTCGAGGTTGAAGGTCGAGCGTTCCTCCCTCGGCATCGTCTTGCGTTCCTGCGCCGAGAAGTTGGGGGCTATGTACGCCAGCAGACGGTGGTTGTCATCGAACGGAGCCTCCGCCGTGTGGATGAACAGGTTCCGCGGGCGGCCGTTGGGGCGGGCCAGTCGTCTGGCGATGTTCTCCTTCGAGAAGTCGGACGCCTCCGTGCCCTGCTGGAAGTGCAGGCTGCCCGCGCGGCCCGTTTCCAGCTTCGGGAGGAGAAAGTCCGCGAGCCCAGGAGAGATCGGGGCGTCGCCCTGGCGGATCCACTCGGCGAGTTGCGAGAACTCCGCGTCGATCAGCGCCGCCCGTTCCGCCGAGCCCGCCGTCACCTCAGGGGTGTCGACGGAGAGCATACGGATCGGCATCCGAATGTTCGGGGTGTCGCCGTCGTGCACGTCTGCCAGCGCGCGGGAGCCCAGCGACGGCATCGTGGCACCGGCGGGTGACCACAGGATCTGTACGGGATCGACCACGACCGACTCCCTCCGACTCGCGACCGCGGGAACAGGCTCAGCTCAACGCGGACCAGGACCCTCTGTGATCGTCAGTCAGTTGCATGGTGGAGTTCTGCGGCTGCGACATGGCCGCGCTGCCAGCATCACGCGGCAGGGACCGGCCCGCAAGCTGGAGTTCCTGCTTCGGCATAAAAAGTCCCAGGTACCGAATAGACGGCCGGGGTATTCATCTGCATACATCGGGTGGTCGACTTCCCGCTCCTTGCTGCTGCCGCCACAGGCTCCTGGACGTGGGCAGAGGTGCGCTGTGACGCTTAAGGTTCCGAGGGAACCTTAAGGGGCCGATGGTGACCTCCAAGGCGGATCAAAGCGTCTTATCTGCGGAATAACGGACACTGTCTGAGATGTGATGGAATTTCGTGGGCTGTTCGCATGTGGAATTTCAGGGGCCGTTCGCATGAGGAGATCGAGCAGGCCCGCTCGGACTGGATGACCGGCTCCCGCCTCGGCCAGGTGAAGGGGTACGACGGCGCACCGCTGCCGCTCTCGAACTCCCGCCGGTGCCCCTGAAACCGCGGGGACGAGTACGTTGACCTGGGATTATCGCCCATGCGCTGCTTCGCTGTCCGGCCGATGCCCGCGACGCCACTGAAACTGCGCGGCTGGGTGCGCTGAGCCGACGACGTCACGGTGGAGCGCCAGTCCATTGCCGAAGAGAGACGACTCACCCGTTCGGAGCAATCCGGTTGTGCTCCAAGTCGCACATCACCCGATCGGAGTGGTCAATGGTGGTGAGCTGAAGCGAGATCTCCGTTCCACCCCGCAAGGGCCACCGCCGCCCCATGGACAAGGAAAGGAGACAAGGAAAGGACTGGACGGGCCACAACCACCGTCACCGCGAGGGGTTGATGCCATGGGAACCATCGGCTCCACAGACGCCCTTGCAGATGTTCACGCCGGCGACCCGTATCCCGTCTATGAACGACTGCGTGAGACGGAACCGGTGTACCTGTCCCGGACCGGCTCCTACCTGCTGACCCGTTACGCGGACTGTCAGCGTGTTCTGGTCGAACGGGAGTGCTTTCGGGCGCCGGGCGGCGACGGGCCCTCCGGCCGGACAGTGCACCGTCCGACGCCTGTTCTGTCGCGTGTCATGAGCTCACAGAACCCACCCCGGCACACCAGAATGCGTACCGCGGTGGCCAGGCGATTTGTCGAGCATGTGCGACGTCAGCAGCCGTGGCTCAGCAAGCTCTGCGACCAACTGCTCGAACCTGTGGTCCAGACCCTCCGTAACGGGGCGGCCGACATGACCGCACTCGCCGAGGCATTTCCCCGCGACACGATCATGCACTTGCTCGGGTTGTTCCCGGGTGATCGAGACCTCGTGTCGATGCTCGTCGCCGACATCTTTCCCACTTCCGGGCCCTTGCCCGGCCAGGACCGTGCTGGTGCTGCGGCGATGCGGCGGCTCACCGACTACCTTCAGGGGGAAGTGGTTCGCCGGCGCCGCGCACCTGGCGATGATCTGATGTCCGAACTCGTCCGTGCGCACACCGACTGCCCTGAGGCTCTGCCTCATGACGAACTGATCAGTGTTCTCACCGGACTCATGGTCGCCGGGTACCCGCAGATAGCTGCGGGGATCGAGACCGGGGTCGTTCTGATGATGCGCCACCCGGACCGGGCGGTCTTCCTGGACGACCCCGTCCGCGCCCGGCTGTTCGTCGACGAGGTGCTCCGCTACGACGCGCCCGTACAGTTCACCCCCGCCCCCCGAATCCCCACGAAAGCGGTGGTCCTCAGCGGAGTGACGATACCGGCGGGGGCACAGGTCTGGCCGGTGCTGGGTGCCGCCAACCGGGATCCCGGAGTGTTCTCACAGCCGGATGAGTTCAGGCCGGGGCGCGACGGCTCACGTCACCTGAGCTTCGGCGGAGGTGCGCACTACTGCCTGGGCGCCGAACTGGTGTACCTGGAGATGTCGATGCTGCTGCGGCGGCTACGGCACCGTCTTCCGGATCTCGCGCCGGCACAGCCCCCTTGTCAGCGGTTCGGGCGGCTACGCGGTTTCACGTCAGTTCCTGTCATACGTGGGGAGCGCTGATTGTGATGAACGGTAGTGGTCCCAATGAACACGCGGACAGTGTGCATGTCTTCCTGGAGAGTGCCCCTTGCTCCACGTTCCTCGACGCCGCTGTTCGTGTCTATGAAGCGATCAGGCCGGGCTTCCCCTACTCGTGCTTCGGTGTGCTGGTCGGGTCGATGCGTGGCGAAAGTGCCCGCATCGAGCGCGTCGAGTTCGGCCGCCCGGCCATCGCAGGCTGCGCGTACGACGACAGCGGCCATCTGGTCGACGCGGGGCATCCGGGCGCGATTGAACGGGAAGAGTTCGTCGAACTCCAGAAGTCGCTGGCCGAGAGCAAGACGGCAGACAAGACTCCCGCCTATGACTACCTGCTCTCTGGAGGCCTGAGCAAATGCGGCAACTGTGAGCAGGAGCTGTCAGGGGCTCGCACGAACGCGGGCAACCCCGGGTACCGGTGCCGTCCGAAGGAGAAGGACGGGCGGGGCGGGTGTGGCACGGTCCGTATCGATGCCCTGTTGCTGGAGACGCATGTGGCCGAGTACGTCGTGCCGCAGTTGTCGAAGCCTGGCGTTCGAGCCCAGATCGAGCGTGCGGGTCGTCGTGTGGCCAAGCAGGCCGAGGAGTTCCGGGAGGAGATCCAGGGGTTGGAGAAGCGGCGGACGGATCTCGCCGGCCCGTATGCCAGGGGCGAGATCCGTCTTGATGCTTTCAAGGCTGCCGATCAGGAGATCACCGGGCAGGTGAAGGCTCTACGGTCGCGCCTGCGGTACGCCGAGCAGATGGCTTCCTTCTCTCTCGGTGGGGTGAAGGATCTGGTGCGGTGGTGGAACCATGCGCCATTCGGGTCCAAGCGCGCTCTCGCGATGTTGCTGCTGGAGAAGGTGGAGGTCTTCTCAGCGAGGGACCGCGGGGTACGGGAGATCGAGCCCGGCCGCGTCAAGCTGCACTGGCGCAAGCTCAGCTAGCAGAGGCGGATGGAGCGCCAGCTCCGGGCATTGCGGCTGATCATCTCGTGCTGCTCCAGCTTCCCGAGCTGGTACGCCGTCGAACTCGTGCTGGACAGACCGACCTGCTGACCGATCTCCCGGATCGTCGGCCCCTCGCCGTGCTCGGCGATCCACTCACGGACGCAGATCAGGATCCGGTGCTGTGTCTCGGTGATCTCGTTCATGCCACCTCCGTCCAGCCGGACGCGTGGGCGTGGTGTCGCAGCTCCGCCCGGGCCGTCGGCGATCGGTCCGCCTCGGTCCAGAACGGGTGACCGGCCAGATGGCACGACAGATGGATCAGGCGGCGTCGGAGCGCCGTCGTGCTGGCCGCGGGGGAGCGGCGGGCGAGCTCCTCGTACGTGCGGATCCAGTCGCTCTGCGTCTGCACAAGGTCGTCGGGGGTGCTCGTGCGGAGCCAGGGGGTCGCGCGCCGCTCGATCCTGGCGCGTGGCTTGGCCACACGCGTAGAGCCCGATGGTCCTTCTGAAAAAACGAAACTCCTCTGACTGCGTGCGGTAGACCGCGATGCGCTGGTCTCATTGCTGGGGCGCGCTCGTAGCATGAGCGCGCCCACTTCACTTCGGTGCACCCCCTCCACCAATGAGTGATGTGACCGTATGTGAGGGAACCATCGGTCGACATCTGATGTCATTGTCACCATTCGAAGAAATTGAGTCAGGGGGTGACACAGCGAACATGAACTGGAAGGCGGCACTACGCCGGTATTCCCTGCCCGGAGCGGTTGGCATCTTTTCTGGTGGCTCGTTGGCGTTGGGAAGTATTGCCACAGGTGCAAGTGGTGCCTGGGGGCCTTTGTGCGTCACTGGTGGCGCACTGCTGTCGGCGGCAGCAGGCTTCGCCGCGTTGAAAGTGCAAGGTGACACTGAGCGAATCCAGAAGGAACGCGAGCGGGCAGCTGTTTTAGAGGCGGCCATGGGTCCGGTGGCTGAGTACATGGGGCGCCTGTCTGTTAGCCCCACTGAGCACCAGGAACTACTGGGCTCAATCAATGACCGGCTGGTTGAGACCGCTTCTGAGTTGGCCCACCCGCGGGCTCGGAGCACTTTCTACGCCTTGCAAGACCGGAGCCGCCTCGTGCGGCGGGCGTCCTCGGGAACGAACGGCCACGTTCCGCAGACCTTCGCTAGTGGGGACGAGCGCAGTGACTTCCTCCTCGGCGTGGCGCTGGGCTCGCGTGATCGGTATATCGATGATCTGGCCAAGGATCCGGACGCCTACCGCATCTCCTTGTCAGACGGCTTCCGGACTGCCCGGATCATGCGAGCGCGGGCCGGCGAAATAACGCAAGGACTGCTGATTGTGGAGGCCCCGGATTGCGGCGACCTGTCTGAAGATGACCTTTCTTCTCTGCTGGTCATCGCACATTTAGTCGGGGTCTCACAAGTGATCCGGCCACGCAACGGGGGCGGAGCCGGGAGCATCGTTCCGCACCCCGCGCCCCCAAGCGATTCTGAGACAAGTGCAACGGGCGCCGACGATGGGTAGTAATCTCGCGGAGCGCAGCACTGCCGGTGAACGGATCCTAGGGGGCTGGCATGCCTGACCGACAAAGCGTGATCACGGAACTCGGACCGCGCTGGATGGCCGGTGCTGAGTCAAGCGAATCGTATTTCACCAAGGTGCGCCGAGCTGCCTTGGCGCAGCCACCGACCGGTTTGCAGCGGTTATTTGGGGCATTGGCCAGAGCTCTCACTCTGCGCAGGGGCGGGACTGCCGAGAAGTAGGTAGCCAGGCATCATTTGCGCCGTTCACATGAATAGCCCACCCGTCGTTACGGCTGGCGGACCGGCTCGTTGGCAGGGCGCCTGACCTTCATAGCGGCCCCGAGACGTCTTGAGTCTTCGGGGCCGCTGGCGAGAGACCCGTGGAGGCCCTCGCCCGCACCGGAATGGTTGGCGTGGCCAAGCTCGCCATCAGAAGCCGGGAGCGCCTGGCACTGCTGCGCCCGCGCCGTGGCGTGCTGGTCGTTCAGCCCCTGCTCTGGGAAGACGAGTTGCGTGAACCCGGTGATCTGGCTCCGTCGGCGCCGGTCACGGACCGGGAGCTGGCGCTGGCCGAGGTGCTGATCAGGGAGCTGACGGGTGTCGAGAAGCGCGAGCTGCATGACGAGTACGGACACGCGCTTGAGCAGCTGATCGCGGCAAAGGTCAGCGGTGGCGAGCTGGCCGAGTCGCCAGCGCAGACGATGCCGGCAGTGGATCTGATGGCCGCCCTGGAGGAGAGCGTACGAGCGGCGCGGGCCGAGCGCGGCGACTGAAGTGTCGTGCTGGCTGGCAGCGCCGGTCTACTCCGGGTACGCCGAAGCGGTATCCGTCGCTGCCCGCCTCAGCGAAGCACTAGGGCCTGTGTGACGTCGTGATCAATCTTGCCGATCCGGATCCGCCTGGAAGGCGGATCCGGTAGGAAGACGATCGTGACGCGCAGGTAACTCACCGACAAGCAGTGGAAGTTGATCGAGCCGTTTCTGCCGATAGGCGAGTACGGCCCGTACCCCGAGCGGCTGCGTGAGCAGTTCGAGGGGGTGATCTGGCGGTTCCGCACCAGCAGTCAGTGGCGGGAAATGCCGGGCGAGTTCGGCCCGTGGCCGACGGTCTACGGCCGTTTCCGGGTCTGGAGGGACGCCGGGGTCTTCACCGCACTGCTGGAAGGCGTGATCGCCGAGGCAGCCCGCCAGGGGAAGACGGACCTGTCCCTGGTCAGCGTGGACTCCACCACCGCCCGCGCCCACCACGACGCCGCCGGGATGTGCATCGGCAAGGAGGTCATGGACGCCCTTGAGGAAGCCGCCGCCGAACAGGAACGAGCCCGGCAAAAGGGGGCGGCCCGCCGGAACAGAACGGACAGGACGGCCCCAACGGCGCCGGTAAGTCCACCTTGCTGCGCACGTTCTACCGGGCGCTGCGACCCACATCAGGGAGGGTGCTGCCGGACGGCCAGGACGTCTGGCGGATGCCCGGCAAGCGCCTGGCGCGGCGGCTTGCCGCCGTACTGCAGGAGACCGCCGGGGAGTTCGAGCTCACTGTGTACGACGTGGTGGCCATGGGACGCACCCCGCACAAGCGGGCCTTCGCGGGTGACGACGCCGACGACCGCGACATCATCATGGGGTCGCTGGAGGAGTTTGACGTCGGCGCCCTGGCGAAGGCACCGTTCGACCGGCTCTCGGTCGGGGAGAAGCAGCGCGTGCTGATCGCCCGCGCACTTGCGCAGCGCACGGGGACGATGGTGCTGGACGAGCCGACCAACCATCTGGATCTGCGCCACCAGCTCGACGCGCTGCGGCTCGTCCGCAGGCTGGGAGTCACCGCCGTCGTCACCCTCCATGACCTCAACCTCGCTGCATCCTTCTGCGACCGGATCTGCGTGATGGACGGCGGCCGTGTGGTTGCCACCGGTACTCCCGCGCACGTCCTCACGCCCGCGCTGCTGGCCGAGGTCTACCGCGTCGACGCCGCGGTGGCCGAGCACCCTCTGACCGGAGTCCCGCAAGTCACCCTGCTTTCCGGCGTCGAGTGGATCGGAAAGGAGTGATTTCACATACGCCGGTGGCGCTGAAACCGCGAGGAAGGGTGCGTTGAACTGCGGTGATGTGCCCGCTGTGAGTCACCAAGTCACCAAGTCACCAAGTCACCATCTGCGGCCGTCTGGGACCGTTCGGTGCATCCGCGTCACTCGGCGATGTAGGTGCGGTAGGTCCAACGGTAAACAGGCATTGTTTCACCGTGCAGAGTGCGGTACTCGTGCGTGAACTCGAAGTGCTCGTAGGCGTTGTGGCGCAATATCTTGACCGGCTCTCCGCATCCTCCGGGTGGCAACACCCAGACTTGAGGAAGGTCGTCCGGGCCTCCTTGAAGAAGCACTAGATTCGATTGGTGCATGGCTCATGCCTCCAGCAGCCTGGGACGAGACGGAGTGGATCAGCGTTGAAGGGCGAGCCGGGCGGACGAGCCGTCAGCGCGGCTCGCCTGCGGGCTTATGAACCGGCAGGGTCCTGGAGCGTGAGGCCCATGTGGTCGGCGAGACCTGTGGCGAGTGCCGCCAGGGTCGGGTGCTGATAGACGAAGTTGGCGGCGACTTTGATGCCGAGACCGGTTTCCAGGCGGGTTCGCAGTTCCAGGGACAGCAGCGAGTCGAACCCCAGTGACTTCAGCGGAGTCTGCGGTTCGAGGGCGGTGTTTCCCAGCCGGAGCACCGCGCGGATGTGGTCGGCGATGTAGGCCTCGAGGGCGGTGCGTCGGGCAAGACCCGCCGGTATGGAGCTCAGCTCGGTGCGAATGTCGATGCTGTCGTCCTGCTCGGTGTTTCCGGACGGTTCCTCTGCGAGGAGGCTGAACAGGGACGAATGCCGGACCGCCGGGAGGATCCAGGTGTCCGGTTTCCCGGGGATCACGGCGGTGCGTGTGCGCTGGTGTACGAGGAGGGCGTTCAGCGCCTGGAGCCCCTTTTTCGTGGGGATGGTCTGGTACCCCCGTTCGGCGAAGTCGACGGCGGCCCCTGTCTCACCCCACGCGCCCCAGTTCACGGAGAGTGTCGGCATGCCGCGGCCCGTCCGCCAGGTGGCGAATCCATCGAGCCAGGAGTTGGCGGCGGCGTAGGCACCTTGGCCGGGATTGCCCAGCAGGGAGGCCATGGACGAGAACACGACGAACCAGTCGGGGGCGTGAGTGGCGGTGGCTTGGTGCAGCCGCCACGCGCCGGTTGCCTTGGGATGCCACACTCGTAGGAGCTGGTCCTCGGAAATGTTGGTGACCGCGGCGTCGTCGAGGACCATGGCCGCGTGTATGAGGCCGCGCAGGGGCAGGCCGTTCGCGGTGGCGGCGGTCACGAGGCGTTCGGCGGTGCCCGGCTCGGCGATGTCGCCGAGCGCGACTGTGATCCGGGTCCCGTGGGCGCGCAGCTCCTCCAGGGTCCGTTCGGTGGACTCCGAGCCGGGCGAGCGGCCATTGAGGACGATGTGACCGGCGCCCTGTTCGGCGAGCCAGCGGGCTGTCGCGAGGCCGACACCCCGCAGTCCGCCAGTGACGATGTAGGCGCTGTCCGGGTGCACGACAGAGGGTCCTTCAGGGATCACGGCGGTCGTGTCGCCCCGGTCGGGGACGGTCAGGATCAGTTTGCCGATGTGACTCGCACCCGCCATGAAGCGGAACGCCTCGGTGACCTCGGCCAGTGGGAAACTTCGGTGGGGCAGCGGCTTCAGACGTCCCGAGGCGACCGCGCTGAGCACCTCGCGGAGCACGGCGGTGAACACCTCTGACCGCTTGTGCTGGACCTCGATGAGGTCGACTGTGCTGAGGGTGATGTTGTGCCGGAACGGCGACAACCCGACGGACGTGTCGGAGAGGATGTCGCGCACCCCCAGTTCGACGAAACGGCCGAAGGGGCGCAGAGTTTCGAGCCCGGAGCGGATCGCCGCGCCGGACAAGGAGTTGAGGACGACATCGACGCCCTCGCCCCCGGTGGCGGCGCGGGTCTGCTCGGTGAAGTGCAAGGACCGGGAATCCATGACGTGCTCGATTCCCATACCGCGCAGGTAGGCGCGCTTCTCCGCATTGCCGGCTGTGGCCAGTACCTCGGCCCCCAGCATCCGGGCGACGCCGATGGCGGCAAGCCCGGTCCCGCCGGTCGCGGAGTGGATCAGAACGCGTTCACGGGCGGTGAGTCGCGCCACGTGGCGCAAGGCGTACCACGCGGTGACGTACGCGGCGGGGAGCCCTGCCGCTGCGGTGGCGTCGATTCCGGCCGGTACGGGCGCGACGGCATGGACGGGCACGGTGACGAACGACCCGAACGCCCCGCCCCGCAGGTCGACGGCCAGCACCGGGTCACCCACGCGGACGGCCGTGACGTCCGGCCCTACCGCCGTGACCGTCCCCGCGCACTCGAAGCCGATGCGGTACCTCGCGTCCTCGTCTGCGGAGAGAAGGCCCATGGCTGTCAGCACGTCCCGGAAGTTCACCGCTGCGGCACGCACGCGGAGTTCGACTTCCCCCGGCCCCGGGGCGGGCCTGTCGGTGACGGCGAGTTGGAGGGAGCCCAGATCGCCGAAGCGGCCGACTCGGAGCCGGAAGCGGTCCGTGCCGTAGCGCACGGGACGTGTGGTGGCCGTGTGGCGCTCGGTCTCCGTCAGCGGGGCGTAGTCCAGCCGGGCGATGTGGCGGATGCCGCCGCGCAGGGCGACCTCGTCCTCGGGACCAGCATTCAGCAGTTCGGCCGCCACGTCGTGCAGTGCCGCGTCGGCCGGGTCGGCGTCCAGATGGGTGGCGCGGACTTCGGGGTGTTCGTAGGCGAGGACGCGTACCACTCCGCGCAGTGCGCTCTGGCCGGGGTCGGCCGGCTCTGCGGGGTCGACGGTCTGGGCGCCACGGGTGACCACGAACAGACGAGGAGGTTCGGGGCAGCCGGAGACGGCGGCTTGCACGGTGTCGAGCAGCCGTCGGGTGCGTCGTAGTGCGCGCGCTGCCGGATCCCCGCCGTCGGCGGGTGGCGCGCAGAGCAGCACCACGGCGTCCGGGGGGCTGGGGTGGTCGGCCCAGCGGTCGACGAGTGCGTCTTTGAGCAGCCCGAGCGGGTGGTCGCCCACGGGGGTGTCGAGCACGTCGGTGGTCGCCCCTGCCATGTGCAGCATGACGGCCAGCGCCTGGGCGGAACCGTCTGCCTCACCGATGACGAGCCAGCTTCCCTGCGGGGTCGTCCCTTTCGTCTCCGGGAGCGCAGCACGTTGCCAGCGAGTCTCGAGGAACCAGCCGTCGACACCGGCTGCACCGGGCGCGCCATGGCGTACCAGCTGCAGGCTGTCAATACTGAGCACGGGCTTGCCCGCCTCGTCCAGCAGACGGACGTGTCCGGTGACGCCGTCGGTCTTCTCCTCCACGACGCGGGCGTGACAGTACACGGCTGTCGTGGGGTCGCCGAGGATGCGTACTGCCTTGACCCCGACCGGAAGGACCAGGCCCTGGCCGTGCTCCCGGATCAGCCCCGCCACCAGCGCTTGCGCGCAGCAATCGACAAGGACCGGGTGGATACGCAGAACGTCCGGCGCCGGTGTGGCCGCCGCCGGTAACTCGACGCGGGCCCACACACTCTCCCCGTCGCGTGAGACCCGCAGGCTCATGATGCCGGTGAAGGCCGGGCCGTGTTCGATGCCGCGGGCGCGCATGCCCGCGTAGAGCGAGGCCGGGTCGAGGGCGACCGGGTGCTGCGCCGGCAGCGCCGTCAGCTTCGCCGTCAGCTTCGCCGTCGGCGGCAGCGGCGGTACGCCGACGTGGTGCAGCTCGGCGGTCGCCTGTCGTACCCAGCCTCCGTCTTCACCTCGGCCGAAGATCTCGCACTCGGCGCGGTCCGGCGCGGTCACGGTCACGCTGGTGACCACCTCGGTGTGTGCGGACAACTGCAGCAACTCCAGGAACCGGACGTCGGTGACCTCAATTTCCTGTTCGGGCGCACCGAACACCTCACAGGCCACTGTCAGGGCGACGGCGCAATAGCCGGCACCGGGAAACACCGGATCCGCGTGCACCCGGTGGTCGGCCAGCCATGGCACCGCCGCGGTCCCCGCGTCTCCCCGCCAGTAGTGACGGACCTGTTCACCAGGGACCTCGGCGTGTGTGCCGGGCAGGCCGCCGCCAGTTCCCGCGGGAGCGTCCGCGAACGGGGCGACATCCGCCCAGTGACGTTGCCGGTCGAACGTGAGGAATGGTACGTCGGAGAGCTCCGCGTCCAGGTAGAGCTTGGACCAGTCGACATCGACGCCCGCGCAGTGCAGAGCTGCCAACTGGGTGCGGAACGTGGTCAGTTCCTCCTCCTCGCGGCGCAGTGTGGGCAGAACCACCGCGTTCTCGACGAGACGGGGCAGGCTGTCCGTGACGGAGCGGGTGACGACCGGGTGGGGAGAGACTTCGACGTAGACGTGGTGCCGGTCCGCGGCAGCTGCGGCGATCGCGGAGGCGAACCGGACGGGGTGGCGCAGGTTCGCGCACCAGTAGGCGGCGTCGAAGTCGGGAATCCGGCGTGGGTCACTCAGAACTGTCGAGTAGAACGGCACTCGGGGCTGCTCAGGTGCCAAGTCCGCCAGGGCCGTGCGGAGATCGGAGAGCAGCGGATCCACCTGGGGAGAGTGTGAGGCGACGTCCACGGCGATCAGATGCGCGGGGATGGCCCGCGACTCCCAGGCGGAAACCAGCCGTTCCACCTCTCGGGTCTCACCGGCGACGACGGTTGAGCCGGGGGCGGCGAGGACTGCGACCGAGACAGCTCCGGAGGCGCAGGCGGTGTCGAGTTCAGCTTCCACCGCCGCCCGGTCCAGGCTCACGGTCGCCATGGCGCCGGCACCCGCGATCCGGGTCAGCAGCGAGGACCGTCGGCAGATGACCCGGACGCCGTCGGCGAGCGTCAGCGCTCCGGCCACGACCGCGGCCGCGACCTCACCCATGGAGTGGCCCACGACGGCAGCCGGTTCGACGCCATGCGCCCGCCAGAGGGCGGCCAGCGCGATCTGTACGGCGAACAGCAGAGGCTGCACCCGTGAGCATTCGGTCACCGGATCTCCCCTGGACACCATGTCGAGTACGGAGAAGCCGGCCTCGGCCCCGATCAGCGCGTCGGCTTCGGTCAGGGCCGCGGCGAAGACCGGTTCGTACTCCAGCAGAGTGCGTCCCATGCCGGCCCATTGCGAGCCCTGCCCGGAGAACACCCACACCGGGCGCCGGGAGACTCCGGCGGCCACTGCGCCGGACACCAGGCCCGGGTGAGCCTGTCCGGCCGCGAAGGACCTCAGGGCGCGGACGAGGTCATGGCGGGAGGCTGCCACCGCACCGAGGCGGCCGCGGCCCGCCGAGCGCCTCAGCGCGAGTGTGTGGGCGACGTCGCGCAGCGGCACGCTCGATCCGTCTCCCTCGAGCCAGTCGGCGAGCCGTTCCGCCGCCAACGGGAGCACCCTGGCGGACCCCGCGGGTACGAGAAAGACCTCGGGCGTCGTGCCCTCCGAAGGTGTGACAGGCCGATGGCTGGAGGCGGCGGCCGGTGCCTGCTCGAGTACGACGTGGGCATTGGTGCCGGAATATCCGAAGGATGAGACCGCCGCGAGCCGGGGGCTCGAGCGGGTGGGCCACTCGGTCAGCCGGGTGGGCACGAAGAAGCGGGTTCCTTCGGCCGCGATGGCCGGGTTCCACTTTGTGAAGTGCAGATTGGGCGGGACGAGTCCGCGCTGCAGGCACAGCACGGCCTTGATCAGGCCGGTGATTCCGGAGGCGGGTTCGAGATGTCCGAGGTTCGTCTTGACCGATCCGAGCGCGCACCGGTCCGGGCCCACGCCGTAGACCTGTGCCAGGCTCGAGAACTCGATCGGATCCCCGATCGGCGTGCCCGTACCGTGCGTCTCGATCAGCCCTACGTCCTTTTGGTCGGTCCCAGCACGTTCCAGTGCTTCCCGGAACAGGGCCTGCTGGGCGGCCGCCGAGGGGGCGGCCAGCCCGTCGGACCGGCCGTCCTGGTTCACGGCCGAGCCGCGTATCACGGCGAGTACACGGTCACCGTCCCGCAGAGCGTCGGCCAGGCGTTTGAGTACGACGACACCGCACCCCTCACCGCGCACGAAGCCGTCCGCGGCGGCGTCGAACGTATGGCAGCGTCCCGTCGGCGACAGCATTCCCATCCGCGCGAAGGACCTCATCGTCCTGGATCCGAGGATGAGCGTGACGCCGCCGGCCAGGGCGAGGTCGCACTCACCGGACCCCAGCGCCCGGCATGCCAGGTGGAGTGCCACGAGCGATGAGGAGCATGCCGTGTCCAGCGCGACACAGGGACCGTGCAGCCCCAGGAGATAGGAGATCCGTCCCGCGGCGACGCAGTGACCGTTCGTCAGGAGCGAGCCCTCCAGCTCCAGCGGGTGCCCGGCGAGACCCTCGTAGAAGTCGTTGTAGCTGATGCCCAGGTACATCCCTGTGGAACTCCCGGTCAGCCGGTCGGGCGGCAGGCCCGCGTGTTCCAGTGCCTCCCAGGCCACCTCCAGAAGCAGCCGGTGCTGCGGGTCGAGCACGTCCGCCTCGCGACCGGAGACGCCGAAGAAGTCCGCGTCGAAGCCGGACACGTCCCGCAGGTAGCCGCCCTGTCGCGCCATCGGATTCCCGTTCCCGGACCTGACGCTGCCGTGATGAGCGCCTGATGCCCCGGACCCGGTACGACCGGCAGGAGGGTTCCCTACCGCATCCCGTCCGTCGGCCAGCAGTCGCCACAGTGCGGCTGGCGAATCGACATCGCCGGGGAGCCGGCACCCCAGTCCGACAACGGCGATGCGCTTGTGCTCTGCGCTCTCAGGGTGATCACGCTGGACCATGGGAAACCTCCCCCTCCCGTCCGTCAGACGGGTCCGGATCGAAACACACTGTGGAATGGCCGTGCACGGGTCGGGTTTTCTCAGCGCTGCTGAGCGGCGTCCGGGCTTCCCAGCAGGACCGCGCTCTTCACACCGCCGATCTGGTAGGTGAAATTCAGCGCATGATGGAAGTCGAGAGAACGGGTGCGCACACCAGGGACCGGATCGAATACGAGACCGTCGGCCGGCTGCTCACAATTCGCCGTAGGACATACCTCGCCCCGCTCCATCATGAGGAGGGTCAGCGCCACTCCGAGGCATCCCGCCGGGGCTCCGTTGTGGCCGAAACAGCCTTCCTGGGACGTCATGAGCAGCCCGGCCGCGGCCGAGCCGTACAGGTGTCTGACCGCATTGACTTCAAAGGCGGTGACGACGGCGTCACCGTCGCTGCCGCCGTGAATGTAGGGCACCTGCTCGATGGACCATCGGTCCCCGAGGCATGCACGGACGGCGGCCACGAGCCCCATTCCACTCTCGTCGCTCGCTAGCGGGTTGGCGAGCCCGTCGCGAGTAGTGGCCTGTGCGAGAATCTGGCCGTACGCGTGAGCGCCACGTCGATGTGCGTGGTCCCGGCTTTCCAGGACCAATGTCACTGAACCCTCGCCGTAGTTCACGCAGTCCGCACGCCGGTCGTACGGCCGCATAAGGCGGTCGAACGACGGAAGGAGCGCGGGTTTGCCGGCCGACCGGATGGACGTGTTCGCTTGCTGAGCCACACGTAACAGGCGCTGTGCGTTGCGGACCAGACCGACGTTGAAAACGTCGACGCCGGTCACCACCGCAATGTCCACCACGCCATCGGCAATCATGTGGCGGGCATTTCCGAGCTGGACGGCGGACGACGCACAACCGCAGGACACCGTGTAGCAAGGACCGGTGGAGCGGGTCACCGCTCCCTGCACCAGGGCGACATCGGATGGAGAAACGGCCAGTTCGGTGCCGATGAAGAGATCCATCGCCTCCAGGGCGCTGATCGTTTCAGGGTCGGCCCGGAGGACCGCCTGGTAGCTGCCCACTTGGGCATCCACCCCGCCCCGCCCGGCCAGAATTGCCGCGGCTGTCAGATCTCCCGCGTACGGGTTCAACTCGGCATCCATGCACGCCTCTGCCAGTGAGACCAGGCCGAACCGATGCGCGGCGGTGAAGTGAGCGGAGAAAACCCCCGGGAATTCGGGCAGACGTTCCTCGAACATGGCGTCGGAAAGGTGCACCGGGCCGTGATAGACACCGTCACGTAAGAGACATGAACGTCCGTGCGAGGCGATGTCCCAGACTTCCTCCGCGGTGAAAACGGGCCGGCCCTCACCCGGCAGGCAGAACCCCATGCCGGTAACCACGACATCCCGCGCACTCGCGCCCGCACTTGCTCGAGTTGTCATAGCTCGACCGCTCATGTCACACCTCCGCACGCTGGACGGCATGGCGAAGCGCCACACCACTGCCATGGACTGGGTCGGGTCAGGACCCGGAATGCCGGACGCACCGGTGAGCGGCCCGGCTCGCAGCCGAGACCCGGCTCGAACAACTGGCGCCTTTTCACGGCGAGATGAAGGCCGGGTGTACCTGCCGACCGCCGACAGTCTGAACAAAACCGACTACAGTTTCGCTCTGTAAGGACTGTCCTTACCTTAGGGCCTGACGGGCAGTTGCTGATCGGTCGATGCCACGGCGCTCGAAGCACTGATAACGGCATAACGTGCGCCCGAACTCCACCGGCGTATTCTGCTTTCCCGAAGGCCCGGGTTCGATTTCCGAGAAAGTCGGAGTCTCTCCGCTGTTTGCCCCGAACGCAAGTGCCGGGCACACTCGCTCGGGCGCCGGGGCAGGGTGCCCGGACGCTCCCGGCCGTGGATTTGCGACGGAGAGGCAGGAGTCGAACGAGTCGGCGCTACGAACACGAGCCTGACACTTTCCTCGGCTTCTCGTGAGCGAGTCGAGAGTGGATCTTGGTCGTGAATGATCGCGAGCCATGGACAGAGGTCGCGCGGGAACCCTCGGGCGGTGAACCTGCTGCCGTTATCCGGCGGATTTCAGAGACTTGTACAACACCGCGCAGGGGCGGCCGAGTTGGCGGTCTTCGCGGTGACCGATCACCAGGTAGCCGAGCGCAGTCCAGAAGGCGAGGGCCCGCGGGTTGTTCTCGACACGGCGAGCTTGGCGCCGGTACGGCCCGCGGCCCGGAACCGTTCCTCGACGAGTTGCGCCAACTGGCGTCCGTATCCGGAGCGTTGCTCGCGGCCGTCCACCATCAGCAGCCCGATCCAGGGGTCGGGGTCGGTGGGGTCCGGGGTGGCGAGCCAGCGTGTCCGCGAGTGCGACGAGCCGCCCACCGCCCCGGGCCAGCAGCACCTCGGCGTCCGGAGTGGCCAGTTTGCGGGCGAGTTCCGTGGCGACCTGCTCGATGCGTACGTCATCGGGGTCGGGGAAGTAGCCGCTGAGCGCGAGGAAGTCCCGGTTGGAGCGGTACAGCTCGGTGATCTCGGTGAGCACCGCCCCGGGCAGCGCGCCGTCCACGGGCACCAGAGATTCGATGAACATGTGGCGCACCCTGTGTGCAGCTCTGTCCGAGGGGTCTGTGAAGCCATGCCATCGGCCTGGTGTCGGCGTCAGTCGGCGGTGAGGGCGAATGCCGGCAGAGCGATGGAGGTGTAGTCGACCGCCGGCTCGACCGTCTGCCAGGCTCCGGCATTTGGCCGCTGAGATGGAGAAGGCGGAGTCGCGCAAGTGGCCCGGTCGCTCAGCTTGTTCTTTATGGTCTGACCTCGAACGACGTCCCGAACGTGATCGCTCGTACGAGGATTCCGGGGACGTGAACACGGCCTTCGTCTGATCCTGTGCTCCGACCAAAGAGGCACTTGACCAGCAACGAAGGCCGTGGGGGGATGAGTTTGCTGCATCACGATGTCGGGCGGGATCCGTTCACGGTGGCGTCACGCTTCCGGGACGATTTCTTCGACTGCCTGACCGGGCGCGGGGACGAGTTGTTCGAACTGGCGGGCGCGCTGCTGTGTGCGGACGGGCCGGTGACCGCGCCGGTAGACCTGACGCTGGTGGCCGGGCACCGGCGTGGACACGACGCGCTGAACTGCGGGAGCGTGGACGTGCCGCGGTTGCGGCAGGTGCTGGCCGGCTTGCCGCAACCCGAGGCCGCCGACGGGCGCCTGGTGCTGGCCGTGGACGTCACGAACTGGCTCCGCCCGGACGCACCCACCAGTCCGGATCGCTTGTTCTGCCACGTCTACGGCCGCAGCGGCCGGTCCTCCGACCAGTTCGTGCCCGGCTGGCCCTACTCCTTCGTCGCCGCCCTGGAATCGGGCCGGACGTCATGGTGCCAGCTCCTGGACGCCGTCCGTCTCGGCCTGCCGACGACGTCGCCGAGGCTACTGCCACGCAGGTCCGCAGGGTGGTCGAGGACCTCATCGACATGGGCCGGTGGCGCATCGGCGACCGCGACATCCTGATCGTCTTCGACGCTGGATACGACGCCCCGCGCATGGCCCACCTCCTGCACGGGCTGCCGGTGGAGGTCCTCGGGCGGATGCGCACGGACCGGGTGATGCGCAGGCCGGTCCCGGTCCCGTGGATCTCGCCACCGCAGGGCGGCCGTCCGCCCAAGCACGGCAAGGAGTTCCGCTTCGCCAAACCGGAGACCTGGGGCGAGCCGGACGCGGCCACCACGCAGGTCACCGACCGGTACGGCACCGCCCGCGCGATGGCCTGGGACCGCATCCACCCCCGGCTGACCACCCGATCGGCGTGGATCGACCACACCGGTGAACTCCCCGTCATCGAGGGCACGTTGATCCGCCTCCAGGTCGACCGCCTGCCCGGCGGCAACGACCCGCTGCCGCTCTGGCTGTGGTCTTCGGCCACCGGCCTGACCGCCGCCGAAGTCGAGATCCGCTGGCAGGCGTTCCTGCGACGCTTCGACCTGGAACATACCTTCCGCATGATCAAACAGACCCTCGGCTGGACCCGCCCGAAGCTCCGCACCCCCGAGGCCGCGGACCGCTGGACCTGGCTGATCATCGCGGCGCACACCCAACTCCGTCTCGTCCGCGAGGCCGCCGCCGACCTCCGCCGCCCCTGGGAGCGACCCGCCGAGCCCGGCCGCCTCACCCCCGCCAGAGTCCGCCGCGGGTTCAGGAACCTCCGCCCACACTTGACCTGTCCCGCCCGAGCGCCGAAACCATCCCGGCCGGGACCTGGCCGTCCTCCCGGCTCGAAGAACCGGCACCCGGCACCCCGTCACGACGTCGGCAAAACCGTCAAACGGCCCGAGAGCATCAAGGAACGCTCCCGGGCCGGAGGATAAAGAACAAGCTCAGAAGCTGTGTCTGAGGCCTTCATGACAAGGTGAAGGTGTTCTCAGTGCAGCTCGGGGGCTTGTCGCTTCTGGCGGATCCGTCAGAAGCGACGGGGCTGGGCGGGGGTTGCTGCCGGTCGTACGGTGGCGTAGGTGAGTAACAATCAGGGCCCCGATACCTGGTTGATCGCGGCAGTGGAGGCGGGCACCCCTCCGTGTGGGATGGGCAGTATGAAGCGCACGGCTTCGCGTGCACCGTCGGATCCGGGCGGGATCAGGCGCTCGGCGTCCGTTTCGTGACCCCCGGGCAGAGGTCACCATGGGCCCGGCAGCAGGATGCCGGGCCCACGGGGCTGAGCGGAGTGCGGACTGCGGCGTGTGGTCCGCCCACGATCGTCAGTTGCCGACTGCGGCCTGTGCCGGAAGGGTGACGATCATCTTGCCGGTGTTGTCGCCGCGGAGCATGCCGAGGAATGCCTCGACGATGTTCTCGATGCCTTCCACGACGGTCTCCTCGTAGTGGAGCTGCACGTCGCGGATCCAGCCGCCGACCTCCTGTACGAACTGCTGTTGCAGGTCGTTGTGGTCCGAGACGAGAAGGCCGCGCAGGGTGAGGCGCTTGCCGATGGCGAGCGCGAGGTTGCGCGGGCCGGGGGTCGGCGCCGTCGCGTTGTACTGGGCGATGGCCCCGCACAGCGCTGCGCGGCCGTGCACGTTGAGGGCGCCGATCGCCGCCTCGAGGTGGTTGCCGCCGACGTTGTCGAAGTAGACGTCGATGCCGTCCGGGGCCGCGGCCCCGAGTTGCTCGGCGACCGGCGCCTTCTTGTAGTTGAAGGCGGCGTCGAAGCCGTACTTCTCGAGGAGCAGTTCGACCTTCTCGTCCGAGCCCGCACTGCCGATGACCCGCTTGGCGCCCTTGAGCCGGGCGATCTGCCCGACCTGGCTGCCGACCGCGCCGGCCGCGCCGGAGACGAAGACGGTGTCGCCCTCGTGGAACTCCGCCACGCGCAGCAGGCCCGCATAGGCGGTCAGTCCGGGCATGCCGAGGACACCGAGGTACGTGCTCAGCGGAGCGTTCCCGGCGTCGACCTTCACGGCGTCCGCCGCGTCGAGGAGCGCGTACTCCCGCCAGCCGAGCCCATGCAGGACGTGATCACCCACTGCGACGGTCCCGGCGGGGGAGCCATCGCCCACGGCGACGACGACGCCGACCGCACCCCCGTCCATCGGCTGGTCCAACCGGAAGGGAGGAACGTAGGACTTCACGTCGTTCATCCGGCCGCGCATGTACGGGTCGACCGACAGGTGCAGGTTGCGTACGAGGATCTGACCGGAGACGGGCGCTGCGAGAGGCGCCTCGCGCAGGGCGAAGTCCTGGGGCCGGGGCACACCGTTCGGGCGGGCGACCAGGTGCCATTCACGGCTGGTGGTGGGAAGGGTGTTCATGATGCGGATGTCTCATTTCTCCGTGCTCACACACGGCTGAAGGGGGATCAGCTGAGGGGCTTGGCGAGGACGGCTTTGCGGTGGCTGAAGGTCTCGAGGGAGTAGTGGCCGTGGTAGCTGCCCATGCCGCTTTCGCCGACGCCCCCGAACGGCAGGTCGGAGATGGTGAGATGGGCCAGCGGCAGGCCGAACCCGAGGCCTCCCGAGGAGGTTTCGGCGGCGAGCCGCTCCCGGGTGGTGTCGGAGCCGGTGAACGCGTACAGGGCCAGCGGCTTTTCGCGGTCGTTGATGAAGTCGATGGCCTCGTCGAGCCCGGCCACCTCGACGATCGGGAGGATCGGGCCGAAGATCTCCTCCTGCATGACGGGCGCGTCCGGTGACACCTCGGCCAGGACGGTCGGCGCGATGTACTTGGAGCCCCGGTCGTACGCGCCGCCGGTGACCTGGCGGCCGGAATCGAGGAGGGCAGTCAGCCGGTCGAAGTGGCGCTCGTTGACGATACGGCCGTACTCCGGGGAGCCGGACGCGTCCGGTCCGTACAGCTTCTCCACGGCCTTGGCCAGCGCTCCCTCCAGGGCGCGTGCGGTCTCACGGTCGGTGAGGACGTAGTCGGGGGCGACGCAGGTCTGTCCGGCGTTGAGGAACTTCCCGGCCGCGAGGCGGGCGGCGACGGTGTCCAGGTCGGTGCCGCGGTCCACGAACGCCGGGGACTTGCCCCCTAGTTCGAGGGTGACGGGAGTGAGGTGCCGGGCGGCCGCGGCCATCACGATGCGCCCGACCGTGCCGTTGCCGGTGTAGAGGATGTGGTCGAAGCGCTGCTCGAGCAGGGCGGTGGTCTCGGGGACCCCGCCTTCGACCACGGCGACCGCGTCGGTGTCGAGGTACTGCGGTACGAGGCGGGCGAGGGCGGCGGAGGTGGCCGGGGCCAGTTCGCTGGGCTTGGCGACCACGGCATTGCCCGCGGCCAGGGCACCGGCCACAGGGGCCAGCAGCAGCTGCGCCGGGTAGTTCCAGGGGGCGATGACCAGCACGACGCCCAGCGGGTCGTACTGCGTCCAGGCACTCGCTTCCCCCAGGAACGCGGGGACGGGGGCCTGCTCGGGCCGCAGCCAGCCGTCGAGATGCTCCAGGGTGTGGTCGATCTCCCGTATGACGAAGTCGATCTCCGTGCGGTAAGCCTCGGTGGCGCTCTTCCCCAGGTCGGCGCGGAGGGCCGCCGCGAGCTCCTCACCGTGCTCGGTGAGCAGGGCACGCATCCGGTGCAGTTGCCCGGTACGCCAGGCCACGGGCTTGGTGGTGCCGGTGCGGAAGGTGGCGCGCAGCCGGGCGACGAGCTCGGCGGGCTGCTCGGGCGCAGGCTTGTTCATGGTTCCCTCACAGGTCGATACGTGGACGGGGGGCGCTGTCGCCGGCGCCACGGGGCAGGCCCGGGCGCCGGCGTCGGGCAAGGGGATCAGCCGCGGTTGAGGATCTCGATGATGTTCCGGGCGAGCTGCTCGGAGGAGGCGGGGTTCTGGCCGGTGTGCAGATTGCGGTCCGCCACGACGTGGGCGGTGAAGGGGGCGGCGGCGTCGAAGTCGGCACCGAGTTCCACCAGGCGGTCCTGGAGCAGCCACGTGGCCTTGTCGGCGAAGCCGGCCACGGTCTCCTCGGCGTTGGTGAAGCCGGTCATGCGGTAACCGGCGAACGGCCAGCTGCTGTCCTCGCGCCGGGCGGCGAGCAGGGCTGCGGGGGAGTGGCACAGCACCGCGAGCGGCTTGCCGGAGTCCAGCGCCGCGGTGAGGAGGCGGCCGGAGGTGGCGTCGGCGGCGAGGTCCTCCATGGGGCCGTGGCCACCGGGGTAGAGGACGGCGGCGTACGCGTCGAGGTCGATCTCTTCGAGCCTGACCGGGTTCTCCAGGTCGGCGCGGATGGAAGCCAGGTACGCGGCGATGGTGTCGGCCTGCTCCTTGCCGCCGGTGGACTCGGCGGCGAGGCTGACGGCGTCGACGGTCGGAGCCACGCCGCCGGGTGTGGCGATGGTGACGTCGAACCCGGCTTTGCGGAACAGCCGGTGTGGTGTGGCGAGTTCCTCAGCCCAGTAGCCGGTGGGGTGCAGGGTGCCGTCGGCGAGCGTCCAGTGGTCGGCGCCGGTGACGACGAACAGAACTGTGGTCACAACTGTCTCCTTCAAAAGGTGCGTATGGGTCGCGCGGTGGTGGGGGTGTCTTCTCGTCCGGCAGGGGGTGTGCCGGTGGTGGCGTGCGGGCGGTGGGTGGCTCAGGCGACGGTGACGATCACCTTTCCGCGGGTGTGGCCCTCCTGGTTGAGCCGCTGTGCGTCGGCGGCCTGCTCGAGCGGGAAGGTGGCGGCCACTTCCACGCTCAGCTGCCCGCGCTCCGCGAGGACGGTGAGCGCCTCGAGGTCCTGGCTGTCGGGGCGGACGAAGACGTACCGGCCTCCGAGGCCGAGGACGGCGCCATCCGCGACGGAGGCCAGTCGGCCGCCCTCGGCGAGCAGCCCGGGGGAGATCTTCAGGGCTTCGCCGCCGATGAGGTCGAGGACGGCGTCGACACCCTGCGGCGCCAGGGCGTTGACGCGGTCGGTGAGGCCCTCGCCGTAGGCGACCGGCTCGGCGCCGAGCCCGCGCAGGTAGTCGTGGTTGTGCTGGCCGGCGGTGCCGATGACGCGGGCGCCGAGCGCTCGGGCGATCTGTACGGCCAGGGAGCCGACACCACCCGCCGCGGCGTGCACCAGCACGGTGTCGCCGCTGCCCACGTTCAGGGCGCGGGTCAGCGACTGGTAGGCGGTGAGACCTGCCAGCGGGATGCCGGCGGCATCCTCGAAGGAGAGGTTGGCGGGCTTGCGGGCGAGCGTACGGATCGGGGCGGCGACGTATTCGGCGAAGGTGCCGCGGGAGACGAAGTCCTCACGGACGTAGCCGATCACTTCGTCGCCCGGGGCGAACTCGGTGACCCCGACGCCGGTCTCCTCGACGACGCCCGCCACGTCCCAGCCGGGGATGACGGGGAAGACGGTGTCCATGACGCCGTCCAGGTATCCGGCCTGGATCTTCCAGTCGACCGGGTTGACGGAGGCGGCCTTCACACGGATCAGTACGGTGTCCGGGCCGAGCTTCGGGTTGGGGACGTCGCCGTATTCCAGGACGTCCGGGCCGCCGTAGGTGTGGTAGGTGATGGCCTTCATGGTGGTGCTCCTTGGTGCGGTGGGTGCGGTGGGTGCGGTGGGTGCGGTGGTGCGGTCGTGCAGATCGCAGTGGTGCAGATCGGGTGGGTCGTCAGGCAGCCGCGGTGGCGGCAGCCGGCTCGGGGGCCGTCTCGGCGGCGGGCAGGTGTTTCGCACGGGGCGCCTGCCGCTGCCGCTTCAGGCCGACCAGTGCGATGGCCAGGACGAAGGCGAAGGCGACACCGGCGATGGTGAAGCTCAGGGTGAACTGGCTCTCGGCGGGCAGCGGGGGCACTCCGGCCGGAAGGTGCTCGATGGTCCGGGAGGCGAGCAGCGTCGTGATCAGCGCACTGCCGATCGAGCTTCCGACCGAGCGGGAGATGGAGTTGATGCCGTTGGCGACGCCGGTCTGGTGCGGCGGCACTCCCGCGACGATCAGTGCGGGCATCGCGGCGTAGCCGAGGCTGATGGCCGTTCCGACAGCCATTCCGGCGCCGATGACCGAGGGGGTCGAGGAGTGTGCGGCGGCCAGCCACGCGAAGCCGGCGATGCCGGTCACCGCGCTCAGGGCGAGAGTGAGACGGGGGCCGATCCTGCGGATCAGCAGGCCGCCGAACTGGGCGGCGACGAGGGAGGCGATCGTACTGGGCAGCAGGTACTCGACGGAGGCGCGGAGCACGGAGGCGCCGAAGCCGTAGCCTGCGATGTCCTGTGGTACCTGCGCCAGGTAGGAGATCCCGAGGAACTGGGCGAACATCCCGAATCCGACGAAGAGGCCCGCGAGGTTGCTGAAGAGGACCGGGCGGTGGAGGAACATCTTCATGTCGACCATGGGTTCGCGCACGCGGCTCTCGGTGAAGGCCCAGACACCGGCCATGACGACCGCTCCGGTGAAGCTGCCCAGGGTGCGGGCAGACGTCCAGCCCCACTCGTGGCCCTGGGAGATTGGCAGCAGAAGCAGGACCAGGAAGAGCGCGAGGGTGAACGCGCCGAGGAGGTCGGTGCGCCCGCCGGTCTTGGTGCGGCTTGCCGGTACGAGGAGGACGACGGCGAGGAGCGTGACCAGGGCCAGCCCGGCGGCCAGCCAGAAGACGGGGTGGTAGTCGGCGTTGTCGCCGCGGGTCAGCAGGCCGGTGGCGACCAGGGCGAAGCCGCTGCCGAACGCCAGGGTGCCGCTGACCAGTGACATCGCTCCGGGCAGACGGTGGGCGGGGACCTCCTCGCGGAGTACCGACAGCGCGAGCGGGAAGATCGCTGTGGCGGCGCCCTGGAGAACGCGGCCGACGATCAGCCAGAGGAGCGAGTCGGTGGTGGCGGCCAGGACCGACCCGGCGATCATCACCACCAGGACGCCGATCAGGGTCGGCTTCTTCCCGTGCTGGTCGCCGAAGCGGCCGAGCAGGGGGGTGAAGACGGCTGCGGAGAGCAGGGTCGCGGTGGTGACCCAACTGACCTCGGCCGCACTGCTGTCGAGGCTGCTCCCGATCAGGCCGAGGATCGGAATCACCAGTGTCTGCATCATCGACACGACCATGGCGGCGAGGCTCAGGACGAGGACGACTGCGATCTCACGTCGGCGTCGGCCGGGCGGCGGGGCAAGGGTTTGGGACACGGGCGCTCTCTTCGGGGCGGGGCGAGGGGCCGGACCGGTGGAGGGACTCAGCTCGAACAAGTAGATGCTTGATGCACCCAAGCAATGAGAAACGACCGTAGAGGTCAATGGTTGAGGATGTCAAACTTTGAGTTCTCACCTAGACTGGAGCCATGTCCCGCACCCCCGCCGCGCACCCGGCTTCCGCGACTCAAGCCCCGCAGGGCAGCGACCCCACCTACGTCGAGCTCCTGGAGCGCCTGGCACGCGCCGCCGCCGGCTACTACCGGGACCTCACCGCGGCGGCCGCGGTACAGGGGCTCACCATGACGCAGGCCAAGATGCTCATCCAGCTGCGACAACCCACGCCCATGCGTGCCCTCGCCGGGCTGCTCTCCTGTGACGCCTCCAACATCACGGGGCTCGTCGACCGGCTGGAGGCCCATGGACTGGTCTCCCGGCAGCTCGACCCGGCCGACAGGCGGGTCAAGAACGTGGTCGCCACGGAGGAGGGCAGGGAGGCCGTCCGGCGGATCCGCGCCGATATGCGGGCCACGTCGGCGGCCTTCGCCCGCCTCGACGACGAGGGCCGCCGCAGCCTCTACGAGCTGCTGGGACGCCTGCACCCCGACGAGACGGCCTGATCACGGCCTGGATGCCACGTGCCCGATTCCGTCGCCCACACACAGTGGCGGCGATGAGCCGTCCATGCCCTGCGCTGGAAGCTAGGAGCGTGTCTCGGTAACCGGCAACTGGTCCGGAGGTCGTGATCGGTGGGATCGGTGTGGGGCCGATGTGCGGGTCGGTCGGGCCGGGATTTCGGCCCGCTGCGGCAGGTGGGCCGGACTTGTCAGCCGATCGCCGCGGCAAGACCGGCGGTTCCCGCGTGTCGGAAGATCTTGCGGAGGTTGTGGCAGGCGGCGAGCAGGCGCCACTCGCCGCGGGCTCCCTCCTGGCCACGCAGGAGGAGCTGGCGGCCGTTGTGGCAGGTCATGATCTGGCCGAAGACGGGTTCCACGATGGCTTTGCGGCGGGCGTAGGCGGCTTTGCCGGGTTTGGTCCGCAGTGTGCGGGCCATGCGCTCCTTGAGTGTGGCGTTTTTGGGGATGCGTCCGCGTGGTGCGGGCGGGACCTGTTCGTCGTGGGCGAGACGACCGGTGGCCATGAACGTGTCTGTACCGCAGGCCAGTTGGCGCCCTGGATGTAGGCGCCGATCGCTGTTCTCCATGATCCGTGATTCCGGATCGGTGAAGTTCGCCTGGGCCTTGGGCTTGGGACGCGCCTTTGCGGCGGCCGCTTCCCCGGCGTCGGCCTGTTCGTCGCTGGTCCCCGCACGTTCCTGGCGTCGGCGTTCCTTGTCCTGTGCGTGGCGGCGGGCCTTGTCGGCGGCCACGGCTTCGATCTGGGCGCGGGCGGCCTGCAGCTTGGCCAGGCGCTTCTCCCGCCGGTCGAGTTCGGCGGGCAGGTCCGCATCCTTGCCGTCCACGCCGTACTGCTGGTCCTCGGCGGCGTCGGTGGCCTCCGCGTCGGCCAGCAGGGCAGCGGTTCTCGCCTCCAGTTCGGCGACCTCGGCCTTGATCCGCTCTTCCTTGTCGACCAGCCGTCCGTAGCTCATCGCCTCGTGCTTGGACGCGTTCGCTTCCAGCTTGGTGCCGTCCAGGGCGACCGGCCCATCTTGACCATGCCCAGCTTCTGCGCGAGGTGCAGCGACTGGACGAATAGACCGGCGAGCGCGTCCAGGTGGCGGCGGCGGAACCGGGCGATCGAGCGGAAGCCGGGGGCCTGGTCGGCGGACAGGAACCGGAAGGCGACGTCGTCGGCGCAACGGCGCTCGATCGCCCGCGAAGAGCGGACCCGGTGGTGTAGCCGTAGATCAGCAGCCGCACCATCAATCGGGGATCGTAGGGCGGGTAGCCGCGCTTTTCGGTGTAGTCCGCCAGGATCGGCCCGAGGTCCAGCACCTCGTCGACCAGGTCGGCGACGAACCGGGCCAGGTGTCCCTCGGGCAGCCAGTCATCCAGCGATGGTGGCAGTAGCAGGACCTGATGCGGATCGAACGTACGGAACCGCTTGTCCACCGCTGCCGTACGCCCCCGCGGCTGCTTGCTCTCTACCAGCTCGACCTCGAACAGCCCATCCCCACCATCCATACCAACATTATTCCGCACGAAAGATCACGAACCGCAGGCGGGGTGCCCATTACTGACCCTCGCTCCTAGCCTCGCGGTGGGGGACTGCCGACGGCCATTTTCGCTTCGTATGGTGCCCGTATGGGCAGGGACGGAGTGCCCCGGCTGAGGCTGGTCGTGGTCACGGACGACGACACCGGGCCGCGACTGTGCCGTGGGTGCGGCGGGCTGATGCCCTCGGCGAAGGCGACGGCGGTGTTCTGTTCGTCCGCGTGCCGGTCACGGCACTGGCGCCGGATGCGGCGGGCGAGGGCGAGAACCGAGGCGGTCCAGGCCGGCGCGACGTCCAGTTGCCCGGAGTGCAGCACATCGTGGACGGTCGGGGTCGAACGTCCTGCCTCGGCAACGTACTGCTCTCCCCGCTGCCGCAAACGGGCCTGGCACAGGCGGCGCACGGAATGGCGCGGGGTGTGAGCCCGCGCATCCGGCGGGCATGGGGCCGCTTCATGCGCCGGGGCCGCACGCCCTTTCCGACGGCCTTAGGCCGCCAGATGGTGCGAAGTGACGGTCTGCCAGGGCGAGTTGACGGCGTGGAAGGGTGCCGCACCCGGGCCCGCCGGAGGTGAGTTTGGATGTCCGCGATGGTCGGCAGTGTGACCCGGGACCGGTACGACGAGCTGGTCAAGCTGGGGCGGGACTGGGTGGCCACGATGAGCAGCGTCCAGTGGCGTCTCGGGGACGCGGCCGTGGAGATCGAGCCGATGCGCTCGTAGGGGGTGCGAATCCGTCCGGGAAGGACGACCTGTTCACCGTCAGCGAGGCCATCCGGATGTTCGCCGAGGACGTGGGACTGGCCTATACGACGGTCCGCAGCTACCGGTGGGTGTCCTCGCGCTGGCCGAAGGAACGCCGGCGGGCGGACGTCTCGCACACCATCCACAAAGTCCTGGCCAGCATCCCCGATGAGCAAGAGCGTTTCGAGGCGGTCAACCACCCCCCGCCCAACCCCCGCGGAGGGCCTGCGAGGTGGACGCACGACAGCGCGAAGCGGGTGGTGGGCTGGAAGGTCGATTCCCCGGAGAGCGTCCAGGAGAAGGTGGAGGCGATTCACGACCTGGCCGCCGACGACGCGGTCGCCTCGGTGGTGACCACCGACTTCCTGCGCCGCCCGGCGGTCGCCTCGAAGGCCATGGCCGACGACACCGCCCGGCACGCCGTTAACGAAGCCCAGTTCGACCGGTTCCGCCAGCAGGCCCAGTTCGTGCACCAGGAGGCCGCCCCGCAGCTGCAGCGAACGGAGCACAGCGCGCAGTTCATGGACCTGGTCGCGGCCTGCGCGCAGTTCGTCGCGACGGCGGGACGGATCGTGCCGAACCTGCGCGGCGAGCACTACGACGACGGCGAGCGGGAGACGATCGGGCGGGGACTTTCGCGGGTACGCGCCGCGGCCGACTGGATCGAGAACGCTGTGACCCGCGGCGAGGTCGACCTGGACGAGCAGCTGGAGAAGCTGCTGAAGGGTTCGGGTGAGTAGGCGATGGGGCGGGGGGTCCCCGCTCACGTCCACGCCGAAGCGATCCTGAGCGCCTTGCTGGAAGCCCGTCCCGCCGGCCTGGCCATCGTCCAGCTGATGTCCGCCACCGAACGCACTCGCGCGCAGGTCCACACCGGACTCGCGCATCTCCGGAAGGTCTCGGCCGCGAAGGGCCTGCCGCCCGTGACCTGGGACAAACGATGGGGATACCGCATGCTGGACGACGCGCCGGAGGTGTGGATCGGCTACGAACGGGCGTTCTTCGAGACCGTCCGCCTCCGGGTGGAGAACTTCATCGCGGGAACCCTCCTCCCGCACCAGAAGAAGACCCCGAACGACCCCTACATCCGCACGGTCATGGCGCAGATGGGTGCGATCGAGTCCACCCTTCAGCTGCTGGCCAACCTGGAGTGAACCGAAGCGCGAGAGGTAACCGGCCGCGACCGTCCCGCAGTTGGCCTCATTCTCCGGTCGCGGCCAGGCACCGTCATGCTGCTGCCCCGCTACCGCTACCCCTCCGACACCAGCGACGTCGAATGGGCTCTGCTCAAGGCACTCCTCCCGACTCCCGCCTGCCAGAAACCCAAGGGCGGCGCCCCGGAGAAATGGCCCCGGCGCCGCGTGGTCGACGCCATCAGGTACATCACCGACAACGGGGCGAAGTGGAGGGCGCTGCCCGCCGACTTCGGCATCCCGTGGCGCACCGTGTTCGGATACTTCGCCCGCTGGGCGAAGGCCGGCGCACTCAAGCGGATCCTCGACCAGCTCCGCCGCCGGCTGCGGCTGCGCCGTCGGCGCTGTGCCTGGCCGGTCCGGGTGATCGTGGACTCCCAGTCCGTCAAAGGTGCGGAGACCGTGTCGAACGCGACGCGCGGATACGATGCGAACAAGCATATAAATGGGCGGAAGCGGCATCTCCTCGTTGACCAGGACGGCCTGCTCGTCGACCTGCTCGTCACCCCCGCCGACGTCCAGGACCGCGACGCGGCCCGCATCCTGCTCACCCGCCTCCACGCCGAACACCCCGAAATCGTCCTGGTCTGGGCAGACAACGGCTACGGCGGAGAGGAGTTGGGCGACTTCACCGGGCCGTCGGCACACAGCACCGCGTCGGTGAGCTCAAACAGTTCATCGCGCCGAGCGGTCAGACACGCATAGAACTTGCCCCTGAAGCGTGACGCTTGCGCGAACGCCTCCCGCCGGGGCCCGGATAAGAGCAGACTCATGTCCACGGCCTTCGTGCTGATCAGATGCCTTACTCAACACGGCACACGATCGCGCGAAGGCCGCTCACATAGCCGGTGAACTGCGAAAACCTGCCTCAAGTTCGAAGCCCGTTCGAGGCTCGAAGATAAAGAACAAGCTCAGCCGCGCTGGCGGACGTGGATGTCGAGTCCGCTCGTCCCCGCCGCCTCACCCCCGGCAGCAGCCGCATGTCGCGGTCGTAGTCGCCGCCGACGAGCGACCGGAACGGGACCGGCTCGTCCGTGAAGAGCCCGTCGAGCCGCCCCCGTACTCCCGCTTCGCCGCCGCGAATCGCTCCTTTGGCAGGTCGACTGTGCCGTACACCGCGAACAGCTCGAGCGGTGTCATGCTGGTGAACCAGAACAGGCCGTGCTGCACCGGGTGGAGGACGGCCGCCAGCCGCCCATGGATGCCCCGGTCGGAGAACGCCGACTCCCGGGCGCCGATCGTGACCGACACCAGCGCACGCCGACCCGCCAGGGCGCCCTCGCTGTAGGGCGGGGGGACTGCCGGGCCGTGAGCGAACCCGTTGGTGAACACCCGGTCGATCCAGCCCTTGAGTATCGCGGGCACGGAGAACCACCACATCGGGAACTGCAGGATCACCCTGAAGCGTCTGACCAGTACAGCGTCAGTGGCGCAGTCACCGCTCTCGGCGCATTGAATGTTGCCGAGGTCGGCTCAGCCAGGACGCCATCGCGGCGGTGGTGCGTGACTACATCGCCCGTGGCCATCGCACAGAAGCACGCACCGAGCTGAAGGACCAGAGCCTGCACCAGGTCGAGGTGAAACCGCAGGAGACTCAAGGCTGATCGCGCCTGATGGCGTGGCGTCGCTCGCTCAAACTCTGTTGTCACGCACTCACTGTTCGCTGGCACAGGACAGAAGCGGCTCGGGCGCACCGACCTGGAAGAAGCCCTTCGGGCACTGTTCGGTGGTACGCGCGGACGGCCCCCAGGCGTTGGCCGGGCTGGTCTTCGCCGAGACGCTCTTCTCGCCGACCGCGAAGTAGGTTCCGGCAGCACTGCTGGGGTACAGCCTCGCGAGGACGGCCGAACCGGGATCTACAGGAGCCGCGATCATGGATGCCCAGTGGTACGGGTCACTGAATGTCAGCGGAGGGCCAGGAGAGTGATGAGTGGAACACCGCGCTTCAGCGAGGCAGGCTGTACCCATGCGGTCGCTCCTCCGCCCAGCTCCTCGACCAGGAGTGGGCGGTCATAGCAGGGTCCTCTTCACACTTGCGCAGTGCCTGCCGTTCGCCATCGCACTGCTCGTGGTGGGTATCGAGCTGTCGCCGGCGCACTTTCTGTATACCGGCCCCCTGCTCACCGCGACGCCCGCGCTGGCCGCGGTGACGATGGGACCCAAAGGCACCATCTGGGCAGCGGCTTTCGCTCTGGCCGTGAGCGTGACCACCGCGACCTACAACCAGGCGTGGGGCAATCAGCAGGTCTACACCAACTTCCTGGCCATCCTCCTGGTATCCGCGGCCAGCGTCACGACGAGTAGTGCCATACGTACTCGCAGGCAGGGCGAGCTCGACCAGGTCCGCCGGATCGCCGTGGCAGCACAGGAGGTCCTGCTACGGCCTGTGGCCGCCCGGCTGGGCCCGATGCGGGCGGCGAGCATGTACCTCGCAGCTGAGACTGGGGCGCAGATCGGCGGTGACCTGTACGAGGCTGTGCAGACCCGGTACGGCGTCCGGATGATCATGGGGGACGTCCGGGGCAAGGGGCTGCCTGCTGTGCGCTCGGCCGCAGCCGTGCTGGGCGCCTTCCGGGAGGCCGTGCACTATGAGGATGATCTGGCGGAGGTGATGAACCACTGCGCGGCTGCCTTCCGACGGGAGTGCGCCGTGCCGGGGGCGGTCGATCAGCAGGCGGAATGTTTCGTCACCGCGGTTGTGGCTCAGGTGCCGGACGGATCCGTGGTCCAGCTGGTCAACCGCGGCCATCCGCCTCCACTCGTGCTGCGCCAGGGCAAGGTGCAGGCCCTGATACCCACCTCACCACTGCCGCCCCTCGGACTGGAAGACTTCATCACCGGCCCTCCCGCCAAGCCGGAGAGCTATCCGTTCGTACCCGGCGACCGGCTGTTGCTGCACACCGACGGCGTCATCGAAGCCCGCAACCGCGACAACGACTTCTTCGCCCTGCCTGAGGCCATGGAAGCGGTGTACGCCCGCAACCCGCTGGAGTTCCTGGAGCAACTGCACCAGGGATTGATCCGCCACACCGAGGGGTGGCTGGCGGACGATGTGGCGATGATCCTCCTTGACCGACTCGACGAAGAAGTCGGCGAACAAGTCGGCGCAGATGCCGCCTCATCGAGTGACAGACGGGATTGACCACTCCCGCAACTCGGTGGTGGGCTGTGGTGCTCTTTCCGGGCCGTTGGGGCCGAGGAACCCGGTGACGTGGCCGGGGTGGACAGTGAAGGTTCTCGTGTGACTGGTCGCCCGGTTGGCGACTGACTACGACAGTTGACTCTCAGAGCACGATGCGGTTCATAGTTTCCTGAATTCAGGATCTTCTGTACTGTCGGAGTATGCTGACTCTCGCCTCCGACATCGAGGTGCTGGCCCGATTCGGCCGCGCGCTCGCTGACCCGATCCGCTGCCGGCTGCTGCTCGCCCTGGGTGAGGCCCCGGCCCATCCCTCCGACCTTGCCGATGCCCTGGGGATCTCCCGAACCAGGCTGTCGAACCACCTGGCCTGTCTGCGGGACTGCGGCCTCGTCGTCGCTGTCCCAGTCGGGCGCCGTACCCGCTATGAGCTGGCCGACCAACGGCTGGGACACGCGCTGGACGACCTGCGCACCGCCATTGTCGCCGTCGAGGCGGACCGCACCTGCACAGACGCGGATGACAAGGACTGCTGCTGATGACCGCCGAGATATCCATAGGCGGGGCCCCGGCCCGGCGCGACGTGCTGGCCCGCCGGGTACGGCTGCTGGTTGCCGCGACCATCACCTACAACGTCATTGAGGCGATCGTCGCGATCACGGCAGGCACGATCGCTTCCTCCACCGCGCTGATCGGCTTCGGTCTGGATTCGGTCATCGAGGTCTCATCCGCTGCGGCGGTCGCCTGGCAGTTCTCCGCCCGTGACCACGCCGTACGCGAGGCAAGGGAGAAGACCACGCTGCGGATCATCGCCGTCTCCTTCTTCGCCCTGGCGACGTATGTGAGCGTCGATGCCATACGCGCCCTGGCCGTCACCGGAGAAGCAGAACGCTCGATCCCCGGCATCGTCATCGCCGCCCTGTCGCTAGCCGTGATGCCGATCCTGTCGGCTGCCCAGCGCCGGGCCGGCCGTGAACTTGGCTCTGCCTCCGCAGTCGCTGACTCCAAGCAGACTCTGCTGTGCACCTACCTATCAGCGGTCCTGCTGGTCGGCCTGGTCGTCAACGCCGCGCTCGGCTGGTCGTGGGCCGACCCGATCGCAGCTCTGGTCATCGCCGCCATCGCGGTCAAGGAAGGCCGCGACGCCTGGCAGGGAAAGGGCTGCTGCGCGACCCCGGCCGCAGGCGTTCCCGCCCAGCGCACGGAGCAGGAGCACGACACCTGCGGCTGCCCATCTGGATGCGACTGCTGCGGCTGACGAATCCCGACGTTCCGCAGCTCGTTGATGGCGCTCTTCTGGCTACCAAGAAGCGGCGCGGCGCGCCTGGACCTGCCGCTTCCTGCCAATCGGGAGGCCGAGATCACCCTGCACACGTCGCTCTACAACGAATGGCGTCAGGGTTGCCCTTCAGACCGATGTACCGCGGCCCCGAACCATGAGTATGAACAGCCAGTGGTTTCCCTGGCTCGGTGTGCTCGGGGTGACTCAGGACCTTGCTGACGATCAGGCTCGGCCGAATATGAGTACGTCAGGACGAGCAAGCTGAGTACATCGTTCGATTCGCGCCCGCGCCGCTGCTGATCGAATGAGCACCATGATTCCTGAGGCACCGCGGAAGATCCGCTTGCAGCACGTCACCACCACCGGCTGGGCCTTGGCCTCGGCCCTGCTCCCGCTGGTGGCCGGCGTACTGCTGGCCAAGACGATGGCCGCGGATCCGCTCACGCCGGTCAATGCGATGATCACGCAGCGCGGGCAGCGTGTACGCATCTCACCGTCGCAGTGGCGCAGTTGCGGCCAGGATGCGCTGCGCAGGGGAAAGGCCGCTGCTGCGCAGGTCGGCAATGCGCCCGGCGGCCGGCATGCCGAGTCCCATACCTGGCGATGCCGGATGTCTCGTACGAGGTCCGTCCCAAGAACGGCACTGGGCTGCTTTTGTGGTTGCACTGCCGGGAGGCCCCCGGGACCGCCGATACGTTGATCAGGCATGCCGTTTCAGCGCTCGCGCGGCCTGCTCAGCGTTCCACTTTGCCCGGCTCTGTCCCAGGGGCTGGAAGCCCTGCCGGACCGTCACCTCCTCGCCACCGCAAGGGCGTTGGAGGCGCGCAGGATTCTCGGGAGAGCGGCTGCAGAGGTATGTACGGGCCGATCTGCCCGCACACGGCCTGTTCGCCTACATCGCCGGGTTGGCGGACGAGCGGGACGAGCTGGGTCGCCGTTTGGTAGTCCGCAACGGTTATCACCAGCCGCGACACGGCCTGCCATCGGCGATTTCGTGCCCGCGCTGGAGCAGTTCCTCGGCAACTCGGCTCCGACTACGTCTACGTATGAGCCGACGGCGTCGACTGTCCTCCTCAGGGAGGGGCTGGAGATCTGTAGCGCCGGGTTGTCGACCGGCCACGTCGGCCGCGGCGCGAGCTCTTGCTGCCGGAGTTTGCTCGCGGGGGGCTGCCGGTGCCGGTCGCGCTGTGCTGCGGCAGTGCGTCGGGAGCGCGGGCAAGTTCTTCCCATGTTCGGCACGGCTGCCGCGTGGCTCGACGACGCCGGGGATGTGCCGCTAGTCGTCTCGGTGAACGGCTGGGAGGCACCGGTGCGGTGGATCCAGCCCATTTCCGGCTACCCCTCAGGCAGGCGTACCCAGAGGCCGGTCGGCTCGTAGGGGACCCGTCGGCGGCCCAGGACGTTCACCTCGAGCGCCCGTCGCCGGGCGTCGGTGGTTGGTGTCGGTGTCGGTGGGCTTCCTGGAGGGAGGCAGTCGCGGTGCCGGTGCCTCGGCTGCGGCCCGGGGACGGTGACGGGACGTGAGTGGTGGGTGGCCGGCTGTGGGGTCGGGGTTGGTTTTGATCAAGCAGTTGTGTGGGTCAGTGGATAGAATTTGGGTGTGGGTGAGTGGCCTGTCGGTTCGGCTGCGCCGGGGTGTGTCTTCGGGGCCGGTTCGGGTTGCGTCGCGATGGGTTCGAGTGGACACCGCGGGGTGGGTGTGTGGGGTGTCGGGCCGGGGAGGGTCGTCTGCTTCGGTGGCCCGGTTGGTGGGCCGTGTGTCTGTCGCGTGGCTGTCGCACGGATGGGTGATGGTGGCGTGTGATGGGTACGGCGTCGGATGGGATGGATCTGTATTCGGGTCGGGCTTCAGGTCTGATCGGGGCGCAGATTGCGGGTTACCGGGTGGAGCGTGAGATCGGTCGCGGGGGTATGGCCGTTGTGTACTGTGCAAGGGATTTGCGTCTGGACCGTACGGTTGCGCTGAAGCTGCTTGCCCCGGAGCTGGCCCGCAATGACACCTTCCGTCGCCGTTTCACACACGAGTCGCGTGTGGCTGCTGCGATCGACCATCCTCATATTGTGCCGATCTTTGAGGCCGGTGAGATGGATGGTGTCTTGTATATCGCCATGCGTTATGTCTCGGGGCTGGATCTGCGGGCTTTGCTCGACCGGGACGGTCCGTTGCCGGTTGCGACTGCGCTGCGTATCGCCGCTCAGGTGGCGTCGGCACTTGATGCGGCCCATGAACATGACTTGGTGCACCGGGATGTCAAGCCCGGCAATATTCTGGTTGCCCGGGGCACTGACAGTGATCACCCTGAGCATGTCTATCTCACGGATTTCGGGCTGACTAAGAAGTCGCTGTCGCTGACCGGGTTCACTGAGGTGGGCGAGTTCGTCGGCACGCTCGACTATGTGGCACCGGAGCAGATTTCGGGCCGCCCAGTGGATGGCAGGTGCGATCTGTACAGCCTTGCCTGCGTCGTCTACGAAACCCTCGCGGGTGGGCCGCCTTTCGAGCGGGATGAGGACATGGCGCTGCTGTGGGCGCATCAGTACGATCAGCCGCCTGCCCTGAGCGAGAGACGGCCGGGGCTCGCGGCGGCGGCGGACGGCGTTCTGGCAAAGGCCCTGGCGAAGGTTCCCGCGGACCGTTACGGCTCCTGCCTGGAGTTCGTGGCGGCTCTGCGTGCCACTGCGAGCGGTGTCGGCAAGGGTTCGCATCCGGCGACACAGGTGGACCCCGGGGTTGTGGCAGCCGCGCGGCACCCCGGGCCGGCCCCGGATCCGCCTGTCTGGGCCCGGCCGGTCTTTGGCCGTCCGCCCGGTTAGATGCTCGGCTTCGAGACCGCTCGCCGACTCATTGCCGCGGGCCACACCGTCTACGTCGGAAGCCGGGACGCCGAACGCGGCCGCCGGGCCGCCGTGCGGCTGGGCGCGCGGGCAGTCCAGCTCGATGTCACCGACGATGTTTCGGCGGAGGCCGCGGCGAAGGCCATCGAGGCCGGGGGAGGGCTGGACGTACTGATCAATAACGCGGGCGTCGAGGGACGGGACGCCGACAACAACTTGATGGGCGCCGCGGAAGTGATCGCCGACACGATGCGGCACACGTTCGAGACGAACGTCTTCGGCACGGTGCGCGTCACTCGCGCGTTTCTCCCGATGCTTTAGCGCTCCGCCGCCCCGGTTGTGGTCAATCTCAGCAGCGGCCTTGCCTCGCTGACCCGGGTCAGCGACGCGGACACCCCGACGTACGCCTACCCGGGTGTCGCCTACCCGGCGTCGAAGACCGCGGTCAACATGATCATCGTGCAGTACGCGAAGGCGTTCCCGAACATGCGGATCAACGCGGTGGAACCCGGCTTCACCAAGACCGACCTCAACGGCAACACCGGCGTCCAGACCGTCGAGCAGGGCGTCGAGATCATCGCGCCCATGGCGCAGGTGGGCCCCGATGGCCCCACCGGAGGCTACTTCGACACCGAAGGCGCCCTTTCCTGGTAATCCGAACGGGCGCCATCAGATGCAAGGGTCCACGCCCACCCCGCCGGCATCGACGGGCTGGGCGTAGAACCCTCGACCCGCCAAAGAATCAGGAGCATTGACATGGCAGTGCAGTCACTTCCCGGCGGAACGTTCACCATGGCTGAGGACCTGACGGTCTCCCGCATGGGATACGGCGCGATGCAGCTGGCCGGCCCGCGCGTGTTCGGGCCGCCGGCCGACCGCGACGCCGCCCTGGCCGTCCTGCGCGGGGCGATCGAGCGGGGGATCACGCACATCGACACCGCCGACTTCTACGGCCCGCACATCACCAATCAGATCATCAAGGAAGCCCTGCACCCTTACGCGGGCGACCTGCGCATCGTGACCAAGGTCGGAGCCCTGCGGGACGCTGAGGGAGGCTGGCCCAAGGCGCTGTCCCGCGAGGAGCTGCGCCAGGCCGTCCACGCCAACCTTGAGAACCTCGGCCTCGACGCACTCGACGTCGTCAACCTCCGGATCGGTGGGTTCGACACCCCCGAGCCGGGTTCGATCGCCGAACCGTTCACCGCGCTCGCGGAGATGCGGCAGGAGGGCCTGATCAAGCATCTCGGTGTCAGCACTGTCTCCGCCGAGCAGATCAAGGAGGCTCAGTCCATCGCGCCGATCGTGTGCGTGCAGAACTTTTACAACCTCGCGCACCGCGCCGACGACGAGCTGATCGACTCCCTGGCCGAGCAGGGCATCGCCTACGTGCCCTACTTCCCGCTCGGCGGCTTCTCCCCGCTGCAGTCGGACACTCTGCACTCGGTCGCCACCCGTATGGAGACCACTCCGACCGCCGTCGCCCTGGCATGGCTGCTGCAGCGTTCCCCGAACATCCTGCTGATCCCCGGCACCTCCTCGGTGGCACACCTGCGCGACAACATTGCCGCTGCTGCGCTGCCCCTTCCCCAGAAGGAGCTGGCCGAGCTGAACGGGATCACCTCGTGAGCGCCGGAACCACCTTGCCCACCGTCGGGTTCATCGGACTGGGCGACCGGGGGCTGCCGATGGCGACCGCCATCGCCGAGCGCCGATGTAGCGGACGAGTGCGAGCAGCCTCCGCGGCCAACCGTAGACGCAGGCTCACCCGCGCAACGCGGCCTTGCCGCGCCTCGTATGCTCGCCCTCCGGCCCCGCATCGGCGCCGGGCCAGGGGAAGGGGGTGGGGTGATGTGGGACGGGGCCGAGTTGTGGCTGCGTAAGGCCTGTGGGTTTCTGCTGACGGGTGTGCTCATGAACGGGTGTGCTCATGACGGGATACGCGTTCGCTCGTGAGCGGTGGTGGCTGCCATGGCGCGTGATGGCCATCCTCGCCGGCATCGGGGCAGTAGTGGGGTGCGGGGTCGAGACGTGGAAGCTGATCCGCAGTCGGGAATCGGCCAAGACGGCATTGGACCGCCTGGAGGCAGCCGAGCGTGGGGAAAGCGTGTCGTGAAGGCCTGTCAGTTTTGGACTGCTGTCGGCCCCCTGGGCCCCTCGACTGTTGCCAGTGCAACCGCAGGTGGGAGGCGCGAACGGTCGGCAATGACCTTATGTGCTCGGCTGTGGCCCGGTCTATGCGCGCAGGTATCACTTAGGATCGGTCGCTTATGCGGTGGCGTCCCTGAGCGACAGCGCCTTCTCGAGCAGCGGGGACCGCACTGTCGATGCATGGGGGAGGCAAGTCGTGGACGCGGTACGCAGGGTTGTCACACGGGATGATCTGGAAGGCGTCGCGCGTGCAGCTCTGGGCACCGAACATCGCCTCGTGGGCGTATCGCGACTCCGGGGTGGAAGTAAGAAGGGCGTGTACCGCCTCACTTTGGACGATGAATCCACCGCGATCGTCTACATCTGGGACGACGCCGAGAACTATTGGCCCACCATGCAGGCCGACGACGCCGACAACCACGCGGATCCGTTCTCGCCCGCCTCTGGCATCGAACTCTTCGAGGCCGCCCACCGGCATCTGGACACCCTCGGAATCCGCACGCCCCGGATCCGGCTGACAGACCGAAGCAAGAGCCACTACCCGGCGGACGTCGCCGTGGTCGAGGACGTGCCCGGCGACAACTTGGAAGCACTGCTCCGCCAGGAGCCGCGCAGCGTGGGACCGACCATGGCGCGACTCGCCGAGGCACTCGGTGCGATGCAGCGGCACCAGGGTCCACGCTTCGGCAAAGTCGCCCTGATCGACAAGGATGGCGCCTCTGAGGGCAGCTCATGTGAGCAGGTCGTCCTGGACCGCGCGCTCGACGACCTCACCGAAGCAGCGTCTCGCGACACGGGGATCACGCGTTCCCGCGACCAGCTGGAGACTGTAGTTCGCAAACTGGCTGCGGCTGTGCGCCCACGCTCGCAGTACGGGCTCATCCACGGCGAGCTCGGGCCGGATCACGTGCTGGTCGACCGGCGTGGGCAGCCGGTCCTCATCGACATCGAGGGACTGATGTTCTTCGATGTCGAGTGGGAGCACGCGTTCCTGCGACTGCGCTTCGGCGAGCACTACCGGTGGCTGGACCACAGTGACCTCGATGAACAGCGTCTGACGTTCTACACGCTGGCGATGCGCCTGTCTCTCGTCGCCGGACCACTGCGGCTCCTCGACGGCGACTTCCCCGACCGCGACTTCATGAGGGGAATCGTCGAGCACAACATCCAGGAGGCGCTCGCCTTCCTGCCCATGGGCGAACGCTAAACCCCGTGCAATAGATCATCCAGTGCGGTTCCTCCCCCTCGGGTCCGACACGCAGTTGGAGCGCGCGTAGTACCGGCCGCATCCGGCGCCGGCACGAAGGCGGGCCTGGTACCACCGGGAAGGACGGCGGCGCGGCACGGTAGCCCACCTCGCCCCGGCTTCAACCGCGCCGGCGGCGCTCATGAACCGGCGCGGGCCTGCACGCGGCTCACGACGCGCGCCAGCCGCTCCAGCGCAGGACCGAGACTTCGACCACCGGTCCGCCGGGTGGCCGGTCGGCATACTGCTGGTATTTCGCCGTGAGCAGCCGGATGCAGCGGGCGGCCTCGGGGGACTGGTCCGGTGACGGGAGTACTCGGGCTTCGCCTTCGGCCCGGGCCCACCACAGGCGGTCCCAGTCCTCCTCGTAGTGGTCGGTGAGCAGGCAGACTGACGGGTTGGCGGCGATGTTGGCGAGGCGTTTGAGTCGCGTCGTCCGCTTCGGTTTGTGGTCCACGGCCAGCATTACCGTGTCGCCGTCCAGGGCGAACACCACCGGCACCAGGTGCGGGCGGGCCGTCGTGTCCGCCGTGGCGAGGCGGGCGATGCGCGCCGCGGCGAACCGCTCCCGTGCCTCAGCGCTCGTCAGAGCGGGCATCGCACTCCTTTCGGCAGTCACTGCGGTTATGGCCGTTACGGATTTTTCGGATCGGTCCCACATTCCGGGGCGCAGCGGTCTCCGGCGTCTCAGCGGTACCGGGCAGCGACTTGGGCCAGCCGGTCCAGGTACTCCAGCGACTCCCGTTCGGGGATCCTCGGGACGTAGAACAGCAGCCGCTCAACCCTCAGTCGGCTGTAGCCCTCGATCTGCTCGGGATCGTCGGGAACCGCGTACACCGTCACCGGCACCTCTCGATCGGCAAGGGCGCGCAGCCGCTCGATCTTCGGACCGAGCTCCTGCGGCGGCAGGCTGTTGGCCAGCCACGCGTCTCCGAGCTGCGCCACCCGGTGGAACGCGCCCTCGCCGCCGCCGACGTAGATCGGCGGATGGGGCGCTGCACGGGCTTGGGCCAGGCGTAGACCGGATCGAAGTTCACGAACTCGCCGTGGAACTCGGCCTTTTCCGCGGTCCACAGCTCTCTGATGGCGCGCAGCCGCTCGTCGGTGAGCCGGCCGCGGGTGGAGGGGTCGGTGCCGTGGTTCCTCATCTCCTCACGGTTCCAGCCGACACCGACGCCGAAGATCACGCGGCCGCCCGAGATCAGATCGAGGGAGGCCACCTCCTTCGCCGTCATGATCGGGTCGCGCTGCGGGATGAGCGCGATGCCGGTGCCCAGCAGCATCCGCTCGGTCACCACACCGATCGCGGTGAGGGCGACGAAGGGGGCAAGGGTGCGGTAGTACATCTCCGGCAGCTCACCACCGCCCGGGTAGGGCGTCTGGCGGTCTGCCGGGATGTGGGTGTGCTCGGCGATGAACAACGAGTCGAACGCACGATCCTCCAGTGCGGTTCCGAGCGATGTCGGGCTGATGCCCTGGTCGGTGATGAAGGTCGAGACTCCGAATTTCACGACGGCTCCGTGGAGGGGCGAGGGGCGAGCACGGGAAAGGACGCGCGGCACAGAGGTGCTGACTACCCACCCCGGGCGATCCCGCTCCCATGACCACCCGGGAGAACCATCGCGGAGCACGTTTCCGGGCGGGGTGTGCCGCGACGCGGGGCGCACCCCGCGGTCGCAAGAACGCGCCGGGTTGCCGGTGGACGCGCGGCCCGGAACCTCGGCGTGGCGTCTCCCGCAGGGCGGTGCGCCGACGCCCGGGCGGGCCGAGGACCGGCACGTTCTCGGGTCCGGCGGCCCGGCATCCGCTCCTCGGACGGAAGCGGGACGGGAGTACGGCCGATCAGTGATGCCAGTCCAGGCCCACAGTCTCCAGCTCGGAGTCAACCCTGGCCCTATTCCTCTGGAAGAGGGACGGACCGCGTACGAAGTGATTTGGGCCCGGGTTGACGGAATGATCAAAGCGAAAACCTTGAGGCAAGCCCTGGGTTGCGCTGCGACACCCGAGAGAAGGCCCCCGTGCACCGCAAAGCTCTGAGCATCTACCTGAACGACCACCTTGCCGGCGCCACGTCAGGAGTGGAACTTTCCCGGCGGATCGCACGGGCGCACCACTCGTCGGCCCGCGCCGGAGAGATGCGGCGCGTGGCCGAGGACATCGCCCAGGACCGCCAGACCCTCCTCGAAGTGATGGATTCGCTCGAGGTCACCCCTCGTCGGTACAAGATCTACGGGGGCTGGGCCGCGGAGAAAGTCGCACGGCTCAAGCCCAACGGCCGCGTCGTCCGCCGCTCGGGACTGAGTACTCTCATCGAGCTGGAAACCCTGCGGTTGGGCATCCAGGGCAAACACCAACTGTGGCGGGCACTGATGCACGTAGCCTCGGAGTCGGACCACTTGGACACATCACGGCTCCAAGGACTCATGGACCGGGCCACGAATCAGATGGCAACCATGGACAGCCTGCACGACGCCGCGGCCAGAGCGGTCCTGAGCCGAGGCGGCGGCTGACGCGAGCCGAGCGTTCGGACGCGTCGGCGGTTCGTGAAGGGATGGGACAGCAGGCACTTTCGGCGCACACGGTCAGGTCGTCGCAGCCCGCCCACGGCCGCGATCAGGGCGGCGCGGATGGTGGTCAAGTCCGCGATCTTCGCATCGACCTCGGCGAGCTTCGCGGCCGCGCGCTCGTGCAGCCCGGTTACCGGGCGGCCGTGGCGGTGTCGGCCGGTCGCCAGCAGCTCGGCGACCTCATCCAGGGAGAAGCCCCAGCCGCTGCGCCGCGATCACCCGTAGGACCATCACCGCCTCACCTCCTAGAGACGGTGGCCGCCAGCGCTGCGTTCCGGCTCGGGGAGCAGGCCGCGTCGCCCGTAGTAGCGCAGGGTCTGGATGTTCTACCCCGGCCGCTCCGGCGACCTGCCGCTACGCAAGCACATCGGTGCTCATGACGCGCTCCCTGCTGTCTCGGCTTGCGCGGCCATGGCCTCGACGACTGCGGCGTGCTCGCTCGGCGCCGCCACCTCCATAACCAGCGCGTTGTTGCCCTCGTGCCAGAAGGTGAAGGTGAAGAACCAGCAGCAGCCGGTCTCCCGCTGAGCCAGACCGCGCGCTTGCTCCTCCGCCGCCCCGTCCAGCACCAGCCGCACCCGGCCGTCCTCCACCCGCTCCACGCGCTGGAGGGCGTCCGCGAACAGCGCGTCGAACTCCGCCTCCCGCAGCGGCCGCTCCTCTGTGGGCAGCGTGCAGGCATCAGGGGCCCATGACGTCATCGCGCATCCCCGCTTTCGTGATCGCCGCCCGTCCGGTGAAGCGGCTTGACTTCGACGGTAAACCTGTACCTAGGTACCGGATGCAATCTCGTCCATCGCGCGGCACCGGAAGCGGTGGGGGTAGCAGTACCGCGCCACATCTTCGGGCGGACCGGGCCGGTCCCCGGGTGTGCGGCTCTGCACCCGGGCGGCCTGCTCCACCAGCTCAACGATCCGGGACTCGGCCGCGGTCAGCCGCGCCGTCACCAGCTGGGCCATGCGGGCCTGCACCGCCGCACAGTCCCCACCGTCGTACACCTCGACCAGACCGGCCAGATCGCTGCCGGCGATGCCGAGCTGCTCGGCTGTGGCAAGCAGCTGCCCCCGCACGTCCTTCGATGCCCACCGCCACGGTTTCAGCACCGAGGTCGTCGCCACACCCGGCCCATGACAGCTCGCAGCCTGGGAGAACGTGTTGGCCGCCGCCTGTCCCGCCACCTGCGACGTGCACGGGGGTGCTATCCGGGGCCCGCTTGCCGCCATGCTCCTCGCCACGTCGCCGGCAGCGGCCACACCTTCCTCGAAGACTTCCTCACCCACGACGCCCCTGGGCGGCGGTGTCTGGTTCCGGGACGGTCGGGGGCTGTCGGGCGGCGCTTCCGCGGGGTTTTACGCGATGTGTCTGGGTGCGTCAAGTCCCGAGTCCTCGGAACGTGACCGTGTGCTGCCGGTCGGGCCTACTTGAAGTGCGGCCCCACCCGAAAGGGAACGGGGCAGCACGGTAAGGCGGAAATCCTCGCCGAGGATTCTCCCTTCAAATAGTCCCTCTTTATCAGTAGGAGAAACTCATGAACCGCACTGTTCACACCCACAATGACGACCGTCCCAAGCGTCGGGGCCTTCGCCTTGCGACGGTTGTCGCCTCGGCCGCTGTGATCGGCGGAGGTGTCATCCTTCCGGCAACTGCCGCGACGGCGGCCCCGATGCCCGCCTCGTCGGTCGTGAGCCTCGCCGACTCCCACAAGCACCCTGACAAGCATCACGACAAGCATCACGGCAAGGGAAAGAGCAAGAGTAAGGGTAAGGGAAAGGGCAAGAACAAGAATAAGGGCGGTGACGCCAAGGGTGGTAACGCTTCCGGGGTTGGCACCAATAAGGGCGGTGACGCCAAGGGCGGTAACGCTTCCGGTACTGGCACCAACACCGGTGGTAATGCTCAGGGCGGTAATGCTTCCGGCGTTGGCACTAACACCGGTGGTAATGCTCAGGGTGGTAATGCTTCGGGGGTGGGCACCAATAAGGGTGGTGACGCCAAGGGTGGTGACGCTTCCGGCGTCGGTACCAACACCGGTGGTAATGCTCAGGGCGGTAATGCTTCCGGTGTAGGCACTAACACTGGTGGTAATGCTCAGGGCGGTAATGCTTCTGGCGTCGGTACTAACACTGGTGGTAATGCTCAGGGCGGTAATGCTTCTGGCGTCGGTACTAACACTGGTGGTAATGCTCAGGGCGGTAATGCTTCCGGCGTCGGTACTAACACTGGTGGTAATGCTCAGGGCGGTGACGCTTCTGGCGTCGGTACCAATACCGGTGGTAATGCTCAGGGTGGTGACGCCACGGGCTAGGAGCTGACTGGCGCGGACAGCGTCGAGTGAGTTCGCGGTCTGGCTGGGTGGCAAAGGCCGGCGGCTACGCCACCCAGCCAGACCGCCGAATGTCCGCAGGTAAGCGGAAGTGCGGCTGCTTCAGGCGGCCCTGCACCGTGGGGCGAATGCGCCCACCCCGGCATCGGGTAAAGACCCGTCTCGAAAGAATAAGAATTTTTCGCTCGTTCTCACCTTCTCGAGAGCATGCGGAAGAGGAACGAGAATTCTCATGAAGCGTAGTATCCGGAAGAGCAGTCTGGCCGTAGCCACCGCCTCCGTCCTCCTGGCTGCCGGCGGTGTACTGATCCCGGCGAGCGCGGCGTTTGCGGCACCGACGCAGCAGAGCCAGGCGGTGTCGGCAGCCAGCGGCGACCACGAGAAGCGTGACGGTCACAAGAAGAGCGACAGTCACAAGCACAAGAAGCGTGGCGGCCACGGAAAGCACGGCAGTCATAAGAAGCGTGGCGGTCACGAGGACTACTGCCGCAGCGGCACGGGCGGGGATGGCACCGGCGGCAACGGGACGGGCAGCAACGGCCCCGTCTGCCAGGCTCCGGGGGGCACCGGCACGGGCGGCACCGGCCGCGGCGGCAGGGGCAGCTGCGGTGGCCGCGATGGCAACGGCCGCAATGGTACGGGCACCAACGGCAACGGCGGCGGCCCCTGTCCTGACACACCGGCCCCGCACGCGCCGCCCAAGGACGACACCGGCAGCCCCTCCACTCCTGACACGCCGGCCCCGCAGGATCCCCCCAAGGACGAGACCGGCAGCGCCTCTGTTCCGGAGCCGGCTCCGCAGGCTCCGCCCAAGGAGGAGACCGGCAGCGCCTCTGTTCCTGAGCCGGCGCCGCATGCTCCGGCCGACGACGTCATCGTCAAGTGACCGCGCGGGGGAACACGCCGAAGGTGGATGGCGCCGTCCTGCGGACGTGGCCCCGGGACGGTCTCCTCGCCCAGTTGCGGGTGTGGTGATGTTGCCGGACGTCGCCTGGCTGGAAGGCTCGTGAGGATTGTGGGTTCTTGCCCCGCCGCATCTGCGGCGGGGCAAGACTCGTTCCCGTGGCGATGGGGGAGTGTTTGAGATCCCCAGAAATCGCAAGTCACAGGTGTTATGGCGCATGTGCGAAGGGAGTTGACGTGTCGGGGAAGCGTCACGGTGACGGAAGTCCGCGACGGCTCGGGGGGACCGCTATGGGGGGACTGCCGATAGGTCGATGATCACGGTGGGACCCGTCTTCATCCAAGCGGCTCCAGCTACCAGTACAGCGCTCCTGAGCAGCCCGGAGAAACGACACCGTGTGTCAGTGGTCGCTGGCAGGATGCGTTGCATGACCTCATCCACCGCAGCCGATTACGGCTGGTTACGTTCCTCGTCCTCACTGTTCGGATACGCGCTGGAGGTCGGGTACACCCTGACGCTGGTGCGGGGTGTCTCGCCTGCGGACTTGCTCGGACTGGTGGGGGCCGAGCCGCGTGGTGCGTGTGAGGGGCTCAACGAACTGATCGAGCAGCACGAGGTGCTCTTGCATGGGTACGACGACTGGCCCGTGTCCTTCCTCGCGGGAGCGTTCACCGTGCGGGGCGAGGGAGGGGACTGGGCCCTCGCCTTGGAATTCGGTGGCGATCTGGGGACGCGGCCATGCTTCATGGAGGCCCTCTCCGCCGGGACGCGTGCTGTCTCGCATTCGAGCAACGGGGGGAAGCCTATGCACTTCTTCCACTGGTATGAGAACGGGGAGTTGCGGACCGCCTTCGAGTGGCCGGCGGACCGGACCGGCAGTACTCCCGACGAGCTGAACGCCGTGATGACAGAGGTCGGTCTCAACCCCACAGGTGACGAAGCTCCCGACGTCGATCGCAAGGCGGCAGTCTGAACCGTTCCGGGTTTGATCGAGACTCTATGGCGTGACTGTGACCTGGTGTTTTGTGGCTGTCAGGTAGTGGTGGGCTTCGTATTCGGCGGGTGGGACGTGGCCGATCTCACCGTGAAGTCGGCGGTGGTTGTACCAGTCGATCCATTCGGCGGTGGCCAACTCGACCTCGGACAGCGTCTTCCAGGGCCGCTGAGGCTTGATCAACTCGGTCTTGAAAAGACCGATCGTGGACTCCATCAGGGCATTGTCGTAGGCGTCGCCGACTGATCCGATGGACGCCGCTATGCCCTCGCCTTGGAGATGGGTGGCCAGCTTGAACGAGGTGTACTGACTGCCCGCGTCGCTGTGATGGATCAGCTGCCCGGGTTGGTGCGGACTGCCTTCCCGATCGCGCTGCCATAGGCCCATCTCCAGTGCGGCCAGGACCAGTTCGGTGTGTTTGGTCGTGGCCGCCGACCAGCCGACGATGCGGCGGGAGAAGGTGTCCACGACGAACGCGATGTAGACGACCCCGGCCCAGGTGGCGATGTGGGTGAAGTCCGCGACCCAGCAGCGGTTCGGCGCCTGGGCGACGAAGTCCCGGTCGACCAGGTCGGGGGCCCGGCCGGCGGCCGGGTCGGTGACCGTAGTGATGACCTTCTTGCCGCGGACGGCGCCGGCGAGGCCGAGCTCGCGCATCAGGCGCTCGACGGTGCACCGGGCCACCGCATGACCTTGTCGGTTCAGCTCGCGCCAGATCTTCCGGGCCCCGTAGACGCGGTAGTTGGCGTCGAACACCTGCTGGATCAGTGCCTTCAGTTCCGCGTCCCGGGTCGCCCGAAGCGACGGAGGCCGGGCCTTGGCTGCGTAGTAGGTGGAGGGGGAGATACCGACACCGTGCTCGTTGAGAACGGTGCAGATCGGCTCGACGCCGCCGAAGCGGTCCCGGTTCTCGTCGACGAAGGTCACGAGCGCAGATGTGGCCGGTCGAGCTCGGCCGCGAAGAAAGCCGAAGCGGCCTTGAGGATCTCATTCGCCCGCTTGAGCTCGGCGACTTCCTTCTTCAACGCTTTGACCTGGGCAGACTCATCGGTCGTGACGCCAGGCCGGGCCCCGTTGTCGATCTGGTCCTGGCGGACCCACTTGCGCAAAGTCTCGGTCGTCCCGATCCCCAGCTTGGCGGCGACCGCCTTCATCGCGGACCACTCGGTGTCGTACTCCGGCCGCACCTCGGCGACCATGCGGACCGCGCGCTTGCGCAGCTCAAGGGGGTAAGGGGAAGGACGTGCCATGACTCGATCCTCTCAAACGATCGAGTCCCTACCGAACCCGGAACGGTTCACTGACACTTTTGATCTTGGCCTTCGAGGTTGCCAAGCACTCACTGAGGGGTGTGGGCCGTGTGGCGATGGTTCGTTGGATGGTTTGGTCTGGGTGCTTGTTCAGTCTGTGGTGAGGGTTTGTTCGGCCCAGATGGTTTTGCCGATGGGGGTGTTGCGGGTGCCCCAGCGGTGGGCGAGTTGGGCGACGAGGAGGAGGCCGCGTCCTCCTTCGTCGTAGGTGCGGGCGCGGCGCTGGTGGGGGGCGGTGTTGCTGGAGTCGTAGACCTCGCAGATGAGGGTGGTGTCGGCGTGGATGAGGCGGAGTTGGATGGGTGGCTTGCCGTAGCGGATGGCGTTGGTGACCAGTTCGCTGACGGTCAGTTCGGTGATGAAGGTGGCGTCGTCCAGTCCCCAGGCGGTGAGTTGGTCGGTGGCGTTTTTGCGGGCTTGGGCGACGATGGCGGGGTCGCAGGGCAGGTGCCAGGTGGCGACCTTGTCGGCGTGCAGGGCCCGGGTGCGGGCGATGAGGAGGGCGATGTCGTCGTCGGGGCGGTGGGTCAGCAGGGTGGTGAGGACTCTGTCGCAGACGGTGTCCAGGGTGGGGGCGGGGTGGGCGAGGGCTTGGAACATTTTGTCCAGGGCTTCGTCGATGTCGTGGTGGCGGGGTTCGAGCAGGCCGTCGGTGTAGAGGGCGATGAGGCTGCCTTCGGGCAGTTGGGTTTCCATGGTTTCGAAGGGCAGGCCGCCCAGGCCCAGGGGTGGGCCGGCGGGGACGTCGAGGAAGTAGACGGCGCCGTCGGGGGTGACCACGGCGGGCGGGGGGTGGCCGGCCCGGGCCAGGGTGCAGTGGCGGGAGACGGGGTCGTAGACCGCGTACAGGCAGGTGGTGCCGATGCCTCCGGCGGTTTCGGCGGCGCCTTGGGTGCCGCTCTCGTCGGCGGACAGGTGGATGACGAGGTCGTCGAGGTGGGTGAGCAGTTCGTCGGGTGGCAGTTCGACGTCGGCCAGGGTGCGTACCGCGGTGCGCAGCCGGCCCATGGTGGCCGAGGCGCGGATGCCGTGGCCGACCACATCGCCCACGACCAGGGCGACGCGCGCGCCGGACAGCGGGATCACGTCGAACCAGTCGCCGCCCACCCCGGCCTGGGTACCGGCGGGCAGGTAGCGGGAGGCGATCTCCAGTGCCGCCTGATCGGGCAGCGTATGCGGGAGCAGGCTGCGCTGCAGTGTCATGGTCGTGGTGCGCTCCCGGGTGTAGGGGCGGGGGGCGAGGTACTCCCCGGAGCCGGAGTGCGCCGTCAGGCACACGGCGCGCACCCGGCCGTCGGGGTCTTTCAGCGGGGCCAGCGAGGTCGGCCAGCCGCGCTCCGGGCTGACACCTGTGGGGCGGATGTAGGCCTCCACCTGCTGCGGCTCGCCGCTCTCCAGCGCCAGCCGCATCTTGCTCTGGGCCTCCTCGCTCACCGGGTACGGGGCGATTTCCGGCAGGCGCAGCCCGCGCATCTGGTCCTCGGTGAGGGACAGCGCACGCTCCATGGCGGTGTTCGCCCGCACCAGCCGCAGGTCCGCATCGAAGATGGCCAGGATGTCGGGGGACTGGGTGAAGGTCCATTCCCTCAGCGCTTCGCTCCCGGGCGTGCGGGGCCTGCCCGCCACGGCGGACACCACCAGCCACTCGGCGATACCGCTGTCCGGTGTCCGGCGGTGTGCGAGCAGTGGCCGCTGAAGCCGGTGGCCGTCCCGGTGGAGCAGCGCCACGGTGCCGCTCCACCTCTCCCGCCCGGCCGTATCCCGCCGGGCGGCTTCCCGCCGGGCCGTCTCGTCGACGTCATCGGCGAGCAGCCGGGCGGCGGCCTGTCCCACGACCTCCGAGGGCGGGTAGCCGAGCAGCCGCCGGGCACCCTCGCTCCACCCCGTCACGATGCCCTGCTCATTGACGGTGGCCGTGGCCGTGTATGCCGCCCCGGGACAGGCGTCCGACTCGTCCGGCCGCTCACCGGCAGGGGTGGGAAGTCGCTCCATCGCCGCTCATCTCGCCGTTCGGGAACCTGCACGGCCGGGGCCCTCCTGACAAGCATGATCCTCAGGAGCACGGAGCACCAACCCGGCGCTGTCACCAGGGGCCCCGCCCCAGAAGTCGACCGGGGGGCAGGTCATCTCCGCAGCCATGCGGCTTCTCTGTGGTCGCGCTGTGGCGTGCCTGCGGAACGTGCCCTGTGACAGGCCTGTGACAGTCGGCGGACACCGTCATGAAGTCGCCCGGGCAGGCTCTTCAAAAGAGGACAAATTGCAGCATTCGGGCATTTGTCCCCTGCTTCCGAGGGTGTGAGCAGCGCTGACCGAGCCGATCCGTCGGAGGAAATCCCATGAGCCTCACCCTCACCACGCCGTACGCCCAGGCCCCCGCACCTGCGCTGGCCCCGCGTGAGCAGGAGACACTGCGGCATATCGCCGCAGGGCGCACCTACCTGCAGACGGCCCGCCACATGGGGCTCTCCAAGCACACGGTCGACGCCTACCTCCGCCGTATCCGGGCCAAGCTCAACATCAACAGCACCGCCGAACTCACCCGACTGGCCATCTCCCTGGGACTGTGACGCCCGGCCACCCGAGCGGAAACCCGCCACGAACGCGATCCGGCGCCCGTGCACACCCCCAGCACCCGCCGACCGGACGACCGGCATGGCCCTCGGCATCACCAAGAGCTTCCGCATCGGCGAACGCGACGTTACCCACAACGCCCCGTCCCACGCCGTGCAGAACACGCTGACCCGCTCCTGCCACACCGCCGACCGCACCATCACCCCAGGCCACGTCCCGCGCCTGCACGACCTCGACGACCAAGACCTGCACACCCAACTCACCCAGGTCGTCCCGCCGTTCGCCCGCAAAGCAGAGGGCCGACCTCCAGCACCCCGACCACGGCGTGGCCCGCTTCGACCACGACCACTACCTGAAGAACTGGTCCCACACCGACCCGAAGACTGACGCCGACCTCCTCCCCCTCGACCAAGCCCAGGACACCAACCCCGTCGAGAGGCGGTACCAGTTGCTGCGGAGGGCTCTACTCGACTCCGTTCCGTGACCAGTAATGCGCATAACGTGATCAATATGGCCTGAACCCTCCTTGAGTCGGCCGGCGAGCGGCAAAAGACTTCTCCTGTGCCAGAGACGGCCACGCGCCTCGAAGGGGGGCGCGCACATCAGTCAGGCTCGCAATCTGAGGAGACCGCCGATGCCAGACGCCGGGCCTCGCAGCACTACACACGCGATCACGCTGACCGACGGCACTGCCACCCGGACCCGGGAGCTGACCCACGCTGACCTCGGACCCATCCAGGCGCTGCACCACCGTTGCTCGCCGGGCAGTCGCGCCCTGCGCTATCACGCGGGCAAACCCGAGCTGTCTCGGGCCGGATGGAAGATGCTGTCCGACCCGGAGCGCGGCACCACCTTGGTCACCACCACCGCCCGGAACACGGACCGCATTATCGCCATGACCAACGTCATGCGCACCGATCAGCAAGGGGTCGGCGAACTTGCCGTGCTGATCGAGGACGCCTGGCAGTCCAAGGGCCTGGGCACTGCGCTGGCCTCACACGCGGCCGATGTGGCCCGCCGGGCCGGCCACCACACCCTGACCGCGTCGGTCGTCGCGGTCAATACACCAATGCTCCACGTCCTGGAGAGTCTGGACGCGCCGCCCACTCGCGCGACAGGGCCCGTCCTCGACATCCACATCCCGCTGTAGCAGAGACCGGGCACCGGTTCGAGCCGGGCCTCCACATGGGCAGCCTCGCTGGCCAACTCGGCAACAACTACGCCGCCGTCTTGCTGGGCGGCCAGTATGCACAAAGCGTGTCACCCTCCATGTGGGCTTGATCCGCTTTGACGGACATTCGAGATCGGGGGGTTCTGCCCCGGGAGGACGTCCATGCCGAGCAGGCCGAGTTGCTGGTGATCGGATCCCGCGGGCTCAGCGGCGCCAGTGCGGGGTAACCTGCCGCTGACGGCGTGCTCCGCCTCGCCTGGGATGCGCCGCACCCAGTTGTGCTGGCTCTCCTGTGCCGGGACCGCTGCGGGGACCGTGGCTGCCACTCCCAGGCGTGGACCAGACTGAGGGGAACGGCGAGCCGGGCCTCGCCCGCCACAGCCTCGGATGTACCCCCAACGAGCTGATCGACGTGCAGATCGCCAACGCCCAAGTCTGCAAGGGCTGCGGAAGGCGCAGCGCCGCCACCGCCACCCGTGCGACGCAGCACCATCCGCCAGCCTGATCCGTCATGAGCCGGCCGCAGCCTGCGGGCGTGGTCCGCGCCCGCGTCATGGCCCAACTGCGTACGCTAGTTCTAAAACTGACGGGCGTTATTGACAGTTGGGTCTCTCGTAATTAGGAGACCTGCATGACCGAACTTGAGCTCTCAAGACGTGCCAAGCACCGGCTGGCAGTGCTGTGCCATGTGGAGGAGGTGAGCGGCAGTGTCGCCCTCCTGCGCGTACCATCATGACTCGCTGCTGTCCGAAGGGCCTGCCGGGGCTGAGGGCCAACAGGCCTGCGTCGCTGTCTACTTCGTGCCACGACCAGACGCATGGCGTGGCGCGGCCGCGGCCGGCGCTCTGGTGACCCCGAAGGCGTGAGCCGGAGCGTGAGCGTCGATCCGGACCTGCCGGAACGGTGCCCGCTCGGCCGCGCGCCCCGAGTGCGTGTCAGCGGAGGATAGGCACCCCACCTGGATCTGCCGATTACTCCGAGTTATTGATTATCGGCGCGTGCCGACCGGGTGTGACGATCGATCGGCTGCGCGCGGGTCAAGCTCGCCCTTGGGATCGGACGTGGAGTCCCGAACCGGTCGAGGAGCGCGTGCATGAGTCCAGCCAACAGGACAGGGTCCCGACTGGGACCGCTGTCTCGTCGAGCCAACTGGACCGCGGGCGGCGCGATCGCCTCACTCGCGCTGGTCCTGGCGGCAGGGCTCGTCAGTCCGGTCGGGGTCGCGGCTCAGAGCATGGGCGAACGCGTGAGCGTGTCGAGCGGTCCGGGCGGCGGAGACGACAAGTGCAGGGACGGGTCGGACCGCGGCGGCAAGGACAAGTGCAAGAGGGGCCCGAAGGGCGCAACCGGTGCGACGGGGCCGACGGGTGCGACGGGTGCGACGGGTGCGACGGGGCCGACGGGGCCGATGGGGCCGATGGGGCCGACGGGCGGGCCGGGTGCGACGGGGCCGACGGGCGCGCAGGGCGGGCCGGGTGACCCGGGTGCGACGGGCGCGCAGGGCGGGCCGGGTGACCCGGGTGCGACGGGGCCGACCGGCCCGACGGGATCGACCGGGGCTACGGGGCCTGCCGGGCCCACGGTCAATGTCGGTGCGAGCATCTTCGCCGACGAATCTCAGACCATCCCGACCAACGCCGAGACCCAGATCACTTTCAGTGGCGCCGCCTACGACACGGACACGATGTTCGACTCGACGAACTCGACGCTGGAGGTCAACACCGCGGGGCGCTACCTCCTCAAGGGAAGGATTCTCTGGGACTTCACTGCGAATGACGAGGGGCAGCGTCAACTTCGTATCTCCGTCAACGGCAGTGTCGTCGCCTTTGACGGGCAGGACACCGCGGACGCCCCGGTCGGCATGGGCACCTCGCAGGACGTGTCAACGATTGTTCAGCTGAATGTCGGTGACGTGATCTCCCTCAGGGCCTTCCAGACCACCGGAAGTGTCGCCACCTCGACCTGGCTGTTCACAGGAGAGACCAACGTGGCTCCCCAGCTCCAGGCGGAGTGGCTCGCGCCGTAGGCCACGCCCTCGGTCCGACCACATCTGCACACGTCCACCGCAGCCGAGAACCCCTGTCGGAGAAGTTGGGCAGTGGCTCTTCGGTGTCGTCGCGGCGCGGAACCGGACCCGGGGCGGCGGGCTCTTCGCGTCGCGAGGCGAAGGTCAGCCGTCACCACCCGGTTCGACCGCCGGGGAAAGCCCAGCCTGTCCAGCAGCAGATCGAACAGGTCCTCCACGAAGACCTCACGGGAGCGCAGCACCTCCTCGACCGCGGCCCACTCCGTGGCGTGTCCGAAGCCTGCCGACCGAGCCCACGCCAGAGCCGCGTCGGCAGCGTCCGGTCCCTCGGCCTCCAGCTCTGCGCGCCTTTGATGTGCTCTCTGTGCTCTCTGTGCCCCCTGGCAGAGCCTTGTGCGGGTTGCACGTCAGCACCATCCGGTGATCCGAAAGAGGGGTCTGCTGCACGATCGGGTGACATCTGAACTGGCTTGCCCTGTGGGGCGGGTGGGAAGGATGTCGCTGTGCCCAAGCCTTATCCGGAAGAGTTCCGCGAGGATGTCGTACGGGTCGCGAGGAACCGCGGCCCGGGCGTGACGGTCGAGCAGGTGGCCGCCGACTTCGGAGTCCACGCGATGACCCTGTGGAAGTGGATGCGCCGGGCGGACATCGACGACGGGGCAAAGCCCGGAACGACCAGCCAGGAGAGCAGGGAACTACGGGAAGCACGTCGGCGGATCAAGCTGCTGGAGCAGGAGAATGAGGTCCTGCGCCGGGCCGCGGCCTACCTCTCGCAAGCGAACCTGCCGGGAAAAGGATCTACCCGCTCGTGAAAGAGCTCGCTGTGGACGGGGTTCCCGTCACGGTCACGTGCCGGGTCCTGAAGCTCGCCAGACAGCCCTACTATCGCTGGTTCGACGAGCCGGTGGCCGACGCCGCGTTAAAGGAGGCGTATCGCGCGAACGCGTTGTTCGACGCCCACCGTGAGGACCCGGAGTTCGGCTACCGCTTCCTGGCCGACGAAGCGCGAAGCGCGGGAGCTGGCATGGCTGACCGGACCGCGTGGCGGATCTGCCGGGACAACCGCTGGTGGAGCGTGTTCGGCAAGAATCGCAGCAGGACCAAGAAGGCCGGCCCGCCGGTGCACGACGACCTCGTCCGCCGCGACTTCACCGCGGATGGCCCGAACATGCTGTGGCTCACCGACATCACCGAACATCCCACAGCGGAAGGGAAGTTGTATCTGTGCGCGGTCAAGGACGTCTTCAGCAAGAGGATCGTGGGCTACTCGATCGACGCGCGAATGAAGTCCCGCCTGGCCGTCGCAGCGCTGGACAACGCTGTTGCCCGGCGTGAGAACGTCGCCGGGTGTGTCCTGCACAGCGATCGCGGGTCACAGTTTCGGTCCCGGAAGTTTGTCCGGGCGCTCGGCCGGCACCAGATCGCCGGCTCGATAGGCAGGGTCGGGGCGGCAGGCGACAACGCCGCCATGGAGTCCTTCTTCAGCCTGCTGCAGAAGAATGTCCTCGACCGCCGAAAGTGGGCCACCCGCCAGGAACTGCGGATCGCGATCGTGACCTGGATCGAGCGGACCTACCACCGACGCCGCAGACAACCCTCACTCGGCCGGCTGACTCCCGTCGAATACGAAACCGTCATGACCACTCCGGCCCTCCTGGCCGCGTGACCGAACCTGTCACCCAACCTTGCAGCAGACCCGAGCGCTCTAGCGGCGCTGCCGAGGGTCCGCGCTTCGCGCTGATCGCGGCCGGGGTGGTCGGCCTGCGCCAGCTGTCTGGCCGGTAGTCAGTGCGGTCGGCGTAGTCCTGCGATGAGGAGTTCGACCAGTCGGCGTGGGTCGTAGTGGGGATCGCTGTCCGCGCCGATGCAGAGGTTCCCGACGCCCCGCATGAGTTCGTAGGCCTGCAGGTCGGATCGGATCTCGCCGGAGGCGGCTGCGGCGTCGAGCAGTTGGGTGCACACGGGCACGAGGCGGTCGAGGAAGTAGGCGTGCAGGGTGTCGAAGCCGGCGTTGTCGGACTGCAGCACGGCGGCGAGTCCGTGCTTGGTGACCAGGAAATCAACGAAGAGGTTGATCCATCGCCCTAGTGCGGCGTGAGGAGTTGGGCTGGTTGCCAGGAGGGCTGGACCGGCCTCGGCGCAGGCTTCGACCTGGTGGCGGTAGACGGCGATGATGAGATCCGCTCGCGTCGGGAAGTGGCGGTAGATCGTGGCCGTGCCGACGCCGGCCTTGGCCGCGATGTCGCGGATCGGCGCTTCCACGCCTGACGTGACGAAGATCGCGGCGGCCGCGTCGAGCAGGGTCTCCTTGTTGCGCCGGGCGTCCGCCCGTTTGGGCCGGGCTGCCTGCCCTGCGCTCTGGTCGCTGTCGTTCACCGCGCTGTTCCTTCCGTTACCGAGTTTGCTAAACGGGACAATGTTCCGTATCGTCAAACGGGACAAGGTTCCGTTTGCTCATGATGTCAGAGCAGGGTGCCGACAGCCAAGCCACGCATTGCCACCACGCTTCATCCGCAATGGAGGAAACACGGTCATGCAGTACCGCACCTTGGGCCGCACCGGTGTCCAGGTCAGCTCCCTCGCGCTCGGCGCGATGAACTTCGGCGAGATCGGGCGCACCACCCAGGACGAGGCCACCGCTATCGTCGATGCCGCTCTCGAGGCCGGGATCAACGTCATCGACACCGCCGACATGTACAGCGGCGGCGAGTCGGAAGAGATGGTCGGCAAAGCCATCGCCGGCCGACGCGACGACATCGTGCTGGCCACGAAGGCGAGCATGCCCATGGGCGACGAGCGCAACCATCAGGGCACTTCGCGCCGCTGGTTGGTCTCCGAGCTGGACAACAGCCTGCGCCGTCTCGGTGTCGACCACGTTGATCTCTACCAGATCCACCGGTGGGACCCGAGCACCAGCGACGAGGAGACCCTGTCGGCGTTGACCGACCTGCAGCGCGCGGGAAAGATTCGCTACTTCGGCTCCTCGACCTTCCCCGCATACCGCATCGTGCAAGCCCAGTGGGCCGCCCGCGAGTATCACCTGAGCCGTTACGTCACCGAACAGCCCAGCTACTCGATCCTGCAGCGCGGGATCGAGACCCACGTGCTGCCCGTGACCGAGCAGTACGGGCTCGGTGTGCTGGTGTGGAGCCCGTTGGCTTCGGGCTGGCTGTCGGGCGCGATCCGCGAGGGCCAGGAAATCACCACCAGCCGCTCAACGTTCATGCCGGAACGCTTCGACACCACCATCCCCTCCAACCGGGCCAGGCTCGACGCCGTCGAGCAGCTGGCCAAGGTCGCCGACGAGGCCGGCCTGACCATGATCCAGCTCGCGCTCGGATTCGTGACCGCGCATCCCGCCGTGACCAGCGCGCTCATCGGCCCCCGCACGCTGGACCACCTGCACTCGCAACTCGCCGTTGCTGACACTGTGCTCTCCGCCGACGTGCTCGACGCGATCGACGCCATCGTCGCCCCCGGCACCGACCTGGCCGCGCACGAGAAGTACGACACTCCGCCCGCGCTGCTTGACCCGTCACTACGGCGCCGCTGATCGTCCGAGGGACAGTCTCCACATCCTCTCCCGCAGTTCCCGAGTCCGCGGGAGAGGATGTGCCCGGCGGGAAGCTGTTCTTCCTCCAGCTCGCCGGCGTTCACCGAGATGGACGTGCCGCAGCTCGTCGCGGGTGAACGCTACGTCTTCGCTGCAATCGACCAAGCGAATCAAGTCCCGCATCCTTCCGGAAGCACGTTCCGCTTGAACCTCGGTAGCGCGCGCCCCAGTCGGCGCGCTGCCGGTGTCGAAAGGACCAACGGCTCCATGCCACACACCCCGGCCTCGTTTCGGGATCATGACCGCACCCTCGCAGGTTGACTACCACGACGTCCTGCGGGTCTGGCGCGAGGCGGACACGATCCCGGAGATCGAGCATGCGTGGTTGTTCGATCACCTCATGCCGATCGGCGGAGACCCGGACGGCCCGGCCTACGAAAGCTGGACGCTGCTCTCGGCCTTGCCGCCCACACCTGACGACTGCGGCTCGGAGTGCTGGTGACCAGTAACCGGTTCCGACCGCCCGCGATGCTGGCCAAGATCGCCGCGACCGTCGACATCGTCTCCGGCGGACGGCTCGAGTTCGGCATCGGAGCCGGCTCACGCCCCAGCAATCCCCTGGCCCGGCGTGAATACGAAGCACACGGCCTGCCCTGCAACGACTCCGCGCACGCCGTGGGAAGCCTCGCCGAAGCCTGCATGGTGATCCGACGGTTGTGGACCGAGGAGGAACCGTTCGACGTCCACGGCACCTACCTCCACCTCACCGGAGCGTTCGGCAACCCCAAACCCGTCCAGCGCCCCACCCGCCGATCCTCATCGGCGGACGCTCGTCCGCGACGCTGCGCGTGGTCGCCGAGCACGCCGACCTGTGGAACATCCCGGGCGGCGATATCGACAACGCCGTCCGCCGCAGCGCACTGCTGGACCGCTACTGCACCGAGATGGGCCGCGACCCCGCCTCGGTCACCCGCTCGATCCACCTGCCCGTCTCCTACGACCAGCCCAGCGTCACGCAGGACGCGATCGGCGACACGATCGACGCCGACTTCCGGCACATCGTCCTTGGACTGTCGGCGCCCTACCCCGCCGGCGTCGCACGGTGGGTCACCGACGAGCTCATCAGCAGGTCGGCCTAGTAGCTGCACGTGCCTGGGCAGAAACGCACCTGGAAGAACTCATCGACGCCCGCCAAGCGGCGTCGCGCACACGCCCCAGCACCGAGCTACCCGAGGCTCCGCAGCCTCGACCCGCCTGACTCGAGCCACTATCGGCGCCCGACACGCCGCGACCGCCCACCGGGGAATACCGCCAGGAACGAAGCATGCGCGGTACCAGCTCTCCGTATCGACCTCACCCCCGATGACGTCCCGCTGTGGCGCGGAACGGCCCTCCGTCGACCCGGACCAGCCGGCAGCGGAATGATGCCCGGTTGCGTCAACACCGCTTACCCGGGCTTCGCCCGTCCGGGGGTTTTGTGACTGAGCGCTGTAGTTGGCGGGCTTCGCCAACTACAGCGCTGAGAGCCTGCCCCTTGGCTATATACGGCAGTTGCGTTGCGGCGTCATTTGTCGACGGCTTTGGGAATCGCCTTCACCGCGGCGGATCCGGTGTCGACGAGTTCGGAAGCCACGCAGGAGCCGACGCTAGATCCGTGACTCATTCTTTCCGCTGCACGGTGATCAAGGCGTGGGAGTGACCATGCGAGTTGTGGCTTGCGTGGCTGCAGCGACTGTCTCATAGTCCGAGGTATGGACGCGCGCGAGACGGCGCTCCGACAGGCATACGGCCATGCCGTCCGCTGGCTGGCGAGCCTGCCCGATCGCCGGGTTCCCGCCCGCGCTTCGGTCGACGAGATCGTGCGCGCGCTCGGTGTCGAACTGCCCGACGGTCCGAGCACGCCCGCCGACGTCGTCGACCTGCTGGCCACGGCCTGTGAGCCGGGGCTCACCGCGTTTCCCAGTGGCCGCTTCTACGGGTTCGTGGTCGGTGGCACCGAACCGGCCGCGCTGGCCGCGGACTGGCTGGTCAGTGCCTGGGACCAGAACTGCGTGATGCGCGCCGTCTCGCCCGCGTACACGGCGGCGGAAGACATCGCCGGCGCGTGGTTGCTCAATCTGCTCGGCCTGCCGAGCGACAGCGCCGTCGGCTTCACCACAGGTGCCACGATGGCGAACTTCACCTGCCTCGCCGCCGGGCGCGACGCGGTGCTACGGCGCACCGGCTGGAACGTCGCCCGCGACGGACTCGCAGGTGGGCCAGCTGTACACGTCATCGTCGGCGAGGACCGCCACATGGCCATTGACCTGGCTCTGCGCTACCTAGGGCTCGGCAAACCCGAACTGGTGAAGGCGGACGATCAAGGACGCATCGAGCCCGAGGCCCTGCGGCACACCCTGGCGGCCGGCAGGGAGAGCCCCACGATCGTGATCCTCCAGGCCGGAGACATCCACTCCGGCGCCTTCGATCCCTTCGTCGAGACGATCCGTGCCGCTCGCGAGGCAGACGCGTGGGTGCACATCGACGGCGCCTTCGGACTGTGGGCGGCCGCCTCCCCGATTTACGCACACCTGACGGCGGGCTGCACATACGCCGACTCCTGGGCGACGGATGCCCACAAGACCCTGAACGTCCCCTACGACTGCGGCCTCGCCATCGTGCGCGACCCGTTCGCGGTCCGGGCAGCGATGGGCCTGCAGGGCGACTACCTCATCCAGGACGAACATGGCGACCCCATCGACAAGGTCCCCGAGCTCTCCCGGCGCGGCAGAGCCTTCACCGTGTGGGCCGCACTCAGGTCCCTCGGCCGATCAGGTGTGGCCGACCTCGTCGAGCGGCTGTGCCGACACGCCTCCGCGTTCGCCACCGGCATCGCCGAGATCGACGGCGCGACAGTCCTCAACGAAGTGGTATTCACCCAGGTCTGCGCCGAGTTCGGCAACGACGAACGCACGGAACAGGTACTCACCCGGCTGCTCGACGATGGCACGGCGTGGATCAGCGGCTCCACCTGGCACGGCCGGCGCGTCATGCGGATCTCGGTGAGCAACTGGTCGACGACCGACGACGACGTGGCGCGCGCGCTCGACGCGATCCGGCGCGCATCCATCAGCGCCTGATACCGAAGCCGCCATCCCGAGTCGGCCGCCCGAATCGACCAGTGAGTACGAGCCGGCCGGGCGTCCTCACATGTGGTCAGTGCTGCGTTTCCCGGGGCTTCGGCTGATGCCGACCGCGCCCCTCCGAAGCGAAGGCCCGCTACGGGGGGGGGGAGGCGTCTCCGCGTGGTGCTCGGGCTTCTGGGCCTCGGTGACCGCCTGCCGGGTGGCGGTGTCATCCATCAGCCGGGCGGCGAATGCCGGACGGCGCAGGACATCGCGCGTGACTGCGACGGCCACGTCCGCTCGTCCTGGCGTGCGCTGTCACGTATGGCAGCACGCAGCGAGGGGTCGTCAGGCCGGCCGTGCTCCAGCTCCCGAAACTGGCCTATGAAGCGGCCGGAGAGAGGACGTTGGTCGCTGCTCGTGCAGGGGAGCCCAGCCGCCGTGTGCAGTCCCGATCTCCCCAGGACTGAGGTCTATGCGGCCTTCACCGCGGCCGCGGTCGTCGTTGGGAAGGCCGATTCGCCTGAGGACCAGGACCCTCACGTCCCGCGCGAGGGACAACCGGCGCGTCGTCAGATGGGTCTGTGCCGCTGGGTCTTTGCGATGTGCGGGGGCTTTACCGTGTGCGGGGTCAGGCTGCCTGGGATGCGGTGGTCAGCTCCTGGGAGCCGAGGACGTCCTCACCGTACAGGTCCTGCACCCAGTTGGTCTGGTAGATGGTCTCCAGATACCGCTCACCCAGATCCGGGGCGATGGCCACCGCGGTCAGTTCCCGTCCCTCCTGCCGCGCCAGCCAGTCCATCGCGCCGCTGACCACTGTGCCGGTGGAACCCCCGAACACAAACCCGCGCCTGGCCAGCCGGTGACAGGCCCGGATGGTGTCGGGCTCCGCCACGCACACCACATCGTCGACATAGGACTCGTCCAGCAGCGGCGGGCGCCTGCTGGTGCCCAGGCCGGGAATCATCCGCCGGCCCGGCGCGCCCCCGAAGGTCACCGAGCCCACGCTGTCGACGGCCACGATGCGCACCGGCCGGTGCCACTGGCGGAAGTAGCGCGCGCAGCCCATGAGGGTCCCGGTGGTGCCGGCCCCGACGAACAGCACATCCAGGTCCGGGAACTGCCGGGCGATGGCCGGGGCGGTCCTGCGGTAGTGGGCCATGCCGTTGCTGGGGTTGGTGTACTGGTTGAGCCACACATAGCGGTCGTCGGATGCGCACAGAGCGCGGACGTGGTCGATGCGCGCGCCGAGGAAGCCGCTGACGGGGTCGGGCTCGGTGATGATGTGGACCTGGCTGCCCAGGGCCTCGATCATCATCCTGGTCGACAGGTTGCAGCGGGAGTCGGTCACGCACAGGAACCGGTAGCCCTTGCTGGCTGCGATCATGCTCAGGGCCACGCCCAGGTTGCCCGAGGACGACTCGACCAGGACCGAGTCTTCAGTCAGCAGGCCGTCGCGTTCGGCGGCCTCGATCATTTCGGTGGCGGCTTTGAGTTTGATCGAGCCGGCGAAATTGAAGCCCTCGCATTTGAGGAACAATGACTGCCCGAAGATTCCCTCAAGGTCGACGTAGAGCTCGTCCTCGTTGAAGGCCTGGGGAACGGATATGACGGGCATGGTTGCCTCCTCAGCTGCGGCGGAGCGGGCCCCGGCCGCTCATCCGTCTCGGCGCGGCTCGGGGAGAAATTCGGCCGCGGGATTGCGGCTCGCCGGAACACCTCCACTAGGCCCGAATCGGAGCAGCCTTGTCATGCCACCGAAATTCGGGACTTGACATACACCCCGTTCGCGAATAGGCGGCCCTGTCCGTGCCCGCCCCGGGGGGGCGGGGCTGAACGCCGGCACCGGGTCATCCGCGGCTTCCTGCCCTGGCCACAGCCGTGTCCGGCCCGTAATGGGGCCTGTCCTGCCCGTCCGCCTTGGGGCTCGGAAATCGATGGGCCACAGGGGCGGTCAGCAGCAAATGTCCGGGCGGCTTCCGTGCGGATTGGGCGTTTGCCTGTGATACGCGGCAAGGGAACACGGGCGAAGACCGGCAGGGCGGTCGGGCTATCAAGACCGGTGGTGTTGCGTCAAGCCCCGAAATCCAGGGGCAGGACAGGAACTCCCTGACCCGGCCTACTGGAGAGGCGGGCATCAAGAATCCGCCCCCCACCGACCGACGCTGATAGAAACGTTTAAGGAGCTCACGTGCCAGGGAAATCTGTCGAGGTCTTGACGGCCGATCCGGCTGACATCTCGACCCTCCAGGACGGCGGGGACCCCCGCCCGGCGACCGGTACCGAGGGGCTCCTGGCCGAGGTGCTGGCCGGCGTCGTACGCGTCGAGCAGGTGCCCCTCGACAGTCACTTCTTCAACGATCTGGGGCGCCGATTCCCTGGTGATGGCGCAGTTCTGTGCCCGGGTCAGGAAGCGGGCGGACCTGCCGGCGGTGTCGATGAAGGACATCTACCGGCACCCCACCATCCGGAGCCTGGCCACCGCGCTCACCGACGCCGCACCCACCCCCGCCCCGTCACCCACGCCCGCTCCGTCACCCACCCCCGGCACGGACCCGGCCACGGCCCAGGTGCCGGCCACGGTCGAGGTGCCGGCACCGGCACCGGCCGGCACGCGGCGCTACATCGTCTGCGGAATGCTGCAGCTCCTGATCTTCCTCGGCTATTCCTGCCTCGCCGCCCTCGTCGCCGCCGAAGGCTACGAGTGGATCTCCGCCGGCTCCAGCCCGATCGACCTCTACCTGCGGTCGGTCCTGTTCGCCGGCGCGGGCTTCCTGGGCCTGTGCACCCTCCCCGTCCTGGCGAAGTGGACGCTCATCGGCCGCTGGAAAGCCGGCGAGTTCCCCCTGTGGGGCATGGCGTATCTGCGTTTCTGGGTCGTCAAGACCCTGATCCGCACCAGCCCCCTGCGCCTGTTCGCCGGTTCACCGCTCTACGTGCTGTACCTGAGGGCGCTCGGCGCGCGGGTCGGCAAAGGCGTCACGATCCTCTCCCACGCGATCCCGGTCTGCACCGACCTGCTCACCATCAAGGAGGGCACGGTCATCCGCAAGGACGTGCTCCTGTCCTGCTACCGCGCCCACGCCGGCCTGATCCAGACCGGCCCGGTGACGCTCGGCAGCAACGTCCTCGTCAGCGAGCACACGGTCCTCGACATCGAGACCTCGATGGGCGACGGTGCCCAGCTGGGGCACGCCTCCTGCCTGCACACCGGACAGCGGGTGCCCGACGGCGAACGCTGGCACGGCTCGCCGGCGCAGCCGACCGAGGTGGACTACCGCACGGTCGGCCCCGCCGACTGCCCCACCGCCAAAAGGACCGTCTACTGCGTTGTGCAGCTGCTGAATCTGCTGGTGATGTATCTGCCGCTGGCGATAGGCGGCGTGAGCATCCTGCTCGCCGAAGTCCCGCAGCTTCATGCGCTCCTGAACCCGCAGCCGGTGGCCTTCACCAGCCCGGCCCTCTACGCCGATGCCCTGACCACTTCCCTGGTCGTCTTCTTCGGCTCCATGCTCGCCGGCCTCCTTGTCGTGGGCACCGTGCCGCGTGTGCTCAACCGGGCCATCAAGCCCGGCAAGGTCTATCCGCTGTACGGCTTCCACTACGGCATCCAGCGGGCGATCGCGCTGATGACCAACAGGAAGTTCTTCGCCACGCTCTTCGGCGACAGCTCCGGCATCGTCCACTACCTGCGCTACCTCGGATACGACCTGTCCCGCATCGAGCAGACCGGGTCGAACTTCGGCACCCAAGTGCGGCACGAGAACCCGTACCTGAGCTCTGTCGGCACCGGCACCATGGTCGCCGACGGACTGTCCATCATGAACGCCGACTTCTCGAGCACGTCCTTCCGTGTGTCCCGCACGTCGATCGGGCCCCGCAACTTCCTCGGAAACCGCATCGCCTACCCCTCACAGGGCAAGACCGGCGACAACTGCCTGCTCGCGACAAAGGTCATGGTCCCCATCGACGGACCGGTGCGCGAGGGGATGGGCCTGCTGGGCTCACCCAGCTTCGAGATCCCGCGCACGGTGATGCGTGACAACAAGTTCAACCACCTTCAGACCGGCGACGAGCTGCGCCGCCGCCTGGCCTCAAAGAACAAGCACAATGCCGCAACCGCCGGCCTGTATCTGCTGGTGCGGTGGATCCACTTCTTCGTGATCACCCTCATCACCATGGGCGCCGTGCACCTCTACCCCTCGATCGGCGCACCGGCGATCGCACTGGCCAGCGTCCTCACCCTCGCGTTCACCGTCGTCTACTTCGCGCTGATCGAACGGGCCGCCACGGGATTCAAGCCCCAGAAGCCGCTGTACTGCTCGATCTACGAGCCCTCCTTCTGGCGCCATGAACGCTTCTGGAAGATGGCCTCGACCGACTACATCCAGGTCTTCAACGGCACCCCCTTCAAGAGCATGATCTGGCGGCTGATGGGGGCCCGGATCGGCAAGCGGGTCTTCGACGACGGCTGCTCCTTCCCGGAGCGCACCCTCGTCACCGTCGGCGACGACAGCACGCTGAACGCACGGACCGTGATCCAGTGCCATTCGCAGGAGGACGGCGCCTTCAAGTCCGGCCGCAGCGCCCTCGGCAGCGGCTGCACCCTCGGGGTCGCCGCCTTCGTCCACTACGGAGTGACGATCGGCGACGGCGCCATGCTCGCCCCCGACTCCTTCCTCATGAAGGGCGAGGAAATCCCCTCGCACGCCCAGTGGGGAGGTAACCCGGCCCGGGACATGCCGGACAGCAAAAGCCACCTCGAGGCCCGCCAAGAACAGACCGTCACCCATGCCGCCCCGGCACGTGGCAACTGACCGCCACTGACACCGCGACACCGGCAACAAGCAGAGGAAGAGACCCAATGGCAACGCATGTGAGTCGCACCCAGACCGGCCGTGAGTACTGGCGCGGCGTACTGACAGCCGGCGGTTTCACCCCGGCCCCGCGCTGGACCCTCCACCCGGTGACCGGCGTGGGCCAGTACGAGACACCGGCCCCCGACGACACTGTGACCGGGCTGCGCCGGCTGGCGGGCGAGCTGGCGGTGCCCCTCAGTTCCATCCTGCTGGCCGCGCACGCCAAGGTGCTCGCGGCACTGTCAGGCGAGCGGGAGATCACCACCGGCTACGTCGCCGAGGGCGGCAGCCTGCTGCCGTGCCGGCTGACCACCGCACCCGCTTCATGGCGCCAACTGCTGCACAACACCCATCAGGTCGCAGCCGAACTGCAGGCACACCAGCACGTCCCGGCCGAGGACATTGACGCTCAAAGGCGCGAACTGGGCCTGACCGGGCAGTTGTTCGAGACCGTTCTCGATCCCACCGCGGTCGATGAAGACCTCACCGGGGACACCGTGCTGCGGGTGGGCATCGCTCACCACGACGGCCGGCTCGTACTGCGGCTGCGCTACCGCACCGAGATGCTCGACGCCGATGGTGCCGCCCGTATCGCGGGCTATCACCTGGCCGCGCTCGCGATGATCACCGACGACCCCGATGCCGAACACGCACGCCAGAGCCTGCTGTCCGACCAAGAGCTGCGGTTCCAGCTCGAGGAACTGGCCGGACCGGTCCGGGAGTTGCCCGATAGGCGGGTGCATGAGCTGTTCGAGGACCGTGTGCGGATGCATCCGGATGCGCTCGCAGCCGTGCACGCCGGCCGGCAGTGGACCTATGGGGAGCTCAACGCCCGGGCAAACCGGCTGGCCCGCGCCCTTGTGGACCGCGGGCTTGCCCGCGAAGGTGTCGTCGCGGTGGTGACCGAGCGCAACCTGGACTGGATGGCCGCCGTCCTCGCTGTCTTCAAGGCCGGTGGCGTCTACCTGCCCATCGAGCCGCACTTCCCGGCCGAACGCATCGCTGCCACCCTCTCCCGCGCCGAATGCACCCTGGTGCTGACTGAATCCGGCAGCACCACCACCCTCGACCAGGCACTCGACTCCCTGCCCGGAGTCCAGAGGCTCTTCGTCGAGGCGGCCTACGAAGAAGACCATGCCGACGATGATCTCGGCATCCACGTCACGCCCGGCCAGCTTGCCTACATCTACTTCACCTCCGGCTCCACAGGTGAGCCCAAGGGTGCGATGTGCGAGCACGCGGGCATGCTCAACCACCTCTACGCCAAGATCGACGACCTGAAGGTCGGCGAGGGGCAGGTGGTGGCCCAGACCGCACCTCAGTGCTTCGACATCTCCCTGTGGCAACTTCTCTCCGCGCTGCTGGCCGGCGGGCGGACCCTGCTGGTCGAGCAGGACGTCATCCTCGACGTCCCCCGCTTCCTCGACACCCTCACCGACGGCAAGGTCACCGTCCTGCAGGTCGTGCCCTCCTACCTCGAAGCCGTCCTGGCCGAGCTCGAACAGCGCCCCCGCACGCTGCCCGATCTGCGCTGCGTGTCGGTGACCGGTGAGGCGCTGAAGAAGGAGCTCGCCGAGCGCTGGTTCGCGGCCGAGCCGGAGATCAAGCTGGTCAACGCTTACGGGCTGACCGAGACCTCGGACGACACCAACCACGAGGTCATGGACCGGGTGCCGGACCGAATCCTGCTCGGCCGCGCGGTCAACAATGTGCATGTCTACGTCGTCGACGAACACCTAGCACCGGTGCCGCTGGGTGCCCCGGGTGTGATCGCTTTCTCCGGGGTCTGTGTCGGCCGCGGCTACATCAACGACTCCGAACGCACCCAGGCGGCTTACCTGGCGGATCCGCACCGCGAAGGCATGCGGCTCTACCTCGGCGGCGACTACGGCCGCTGGCAGCCTGAAGGCAAGCTGGAGTTCCTCGGCCGCCGCGATACCCAGGTCAAGATCCGCGGGTTCCGGATCGAGATCGGCGAGATCGAGAACACCCTGCTGCGGATACCCGGTGTCCGCGACGGCGCGGTGGTGGTGGCCGAACGCGCCGACCAGAGCAAGCACCTGGTCGCCTTCTACTCCGGCCCGGGGCCCCTCGATACCGGGACTCTTACCGACCGGCTGGGTGCCTCGCTGCCCGAGTACATGGTCCCTTCCGCCTTCCACTGGCGGGAAAGTCTGCCGCTGACGGCCAACAGCAAGATCGACAAGAAGACGCTGGTGGCGCTCGCCGCACAACTCGGCACCACCGAGGACGACCACGAGCCGCTGGCCACACCGACCGAGCAGCGGCTGGCGGCCGCCTGGGGACAGGTCCTTGGCGTCCCACAGGACCGGATCGGACGCCGCGACCATTTCTTCGACCGCGGCGGCACCTCCCTCTCGGCGGTGAAGCTCGCCATCGCCCTGGACCGCGCCGTGTCCCTCAAGGACGTCACCGCACACCCGGTCCTCACCGACCTCGCCGCCCTGGTCGACAACAAACCCCAACGCCACACAACCGAACCACTGACCCCCTCCTCAACCACATCGAAAGGAAAAAGCACCATGCCGAACCCGATCCCGGCGTCCCTGCTCGAGGCGGACCTGCACCCCGGCAAACCCTCGATCCTGCACACCGACACCCCCGACCACGCGCCGGCCTGGGCGGCCGAACACCACCACGCACTGCGCACCCTCGTCACCGAACACGGCGCACTCCTCATCCGCGGCCTGCACCTGCGCGACGCGGACGAGGCCGGCGCCGTCTTCCACGAACTCGCCCCGGCCCTGATGACCGACAAGGAAGCCTTCGCGCCCCGCCGGACCTACACCCCGGGCGTGTACTCCTCCTCGACATGGCCGCCGAACCAGCCGATGTGCATGCACCACGAACTCAGCTACACCCACAGGCCCCCCGGCCTGATGCTGTTCGCCTGCCTGACCGCACCCACCACCGGCGGAGCCACCGCCATCGCCGACGCCCCCACCGTCCTTAAGGCACTGCCCACCGAGCTGGTCCACCGCTTCGAACAGGAAGGCTGGCTGCTCACCCGCACCTACAACGACGAGATCGGCGCCCCCTACGCCCAGGCCTTCGGCACCGACAACCGCACCGCCATTGAGAACTACTGCCGCACCCACGCCATCGACTTCGCCTGGCAGCCCGACGGCAGCCTGCGCACCCGCCAGCACCGCGCCGCCGTGACGGCCCACCCCGTCACCGGCCGCCGCTGCTGGTTCAACCAGATCGCGTTCCTCAACGAATGGACGATCGAACCCGAAATCCGCGACTACCTCATCGACGTCTACGGCGCCGACCAACTGCCATTCAACACCCGCTTCGGCAGCGGCGACCCGATCGGCGAGGACATCATCCAGCTCCTGGGCGACACCTACACCGCCCACACCATCCGCGAACCGTGGCAGAGCGGCGATCTGATGCTCGTCGACAACCTGCGCACCGCACACAGCAGAGAGGCCTACGAGGGACCACGCGAGGTACTCGTCGCCATGGCCGAGCCCCTGCGCCTGGCCGACCGCACGCCGAACGCCGAGGTGAGCCCCCGATGACCGCCCAGCGCCCGCCCGCCACGCAGCCCCCCATGTCTCAGCCGCCCACCGTGCCCCCGTTCGCCGTGATCTCCGGCGCCCAGGTCCAGCAGGCCCTGGGGGACCGGGAAAGGCAGATCGTGGATCTCATCGAGGCCACCTACCAGCTGCACGCCGCCGGTGAGTCGGTCAACCCGCCCTCCTACTTCCTGCGCTTCCCCGACCGCCCCTCCTCCCGGATCATCGCGCTGCCCGCCTCGATCGGCGGCCAGGTGCGCGTCGACGGCCTCAAATGGATCTCCAGTTTCCCCGACAACGTCGAAGCAGGCATCCCGCGCGCCTCGGCCGTGCTCATCCTCAACGACCACGACACCGGCTATCCCTTCGCCTGCCTGGAAAGCTCCATCATCAGCGCCACCAGAACCGCCGCATCGGCCGCCCTCGCCGCCGACCACCTCACCCGCAACCGGCAACGCCCCACCCGCATCGGGTTCTTCGGCACGGGCCTGATCGCCCGCTACATCCACGCCTTCCTGACCGGCACCGGCTGGACCTTCGACGAGACCGGCGTCCACGACCTGTCCGCCCACAGCGCCGCCGGCTTCCGCGACTACCTCCAACAGACAGGCACCACCGGACAGATCACCGTGCACGACAGCCCCGAGGAACTCATCCGCTCCAGCGACCTCGTCGTCTTCGCCACAATCGCCGGCGAGCCGCACATCAGCGACCCGGCATGGTTCGACCACAACCCTCTGGTCCTGCACGTGTCCCTGCGCGACCTCGCACCCGAGATCATCCTCGTCTCGACCAACATCGTCGACGACGTCGAACACTGCCTTAAAGCCAACACCTCCCCGCACCTGGCCGAACAGCTCACCGGCAACCGCGACTTCCTGAACGGCACACTCGACGACGTCATGACCGGACGAGTGACACCCCCCACGGACCGGCCACTGGTGTTCTCACCCTTCGGCCTCGGAGTACTCGACCTCGCCGTCGGTAAGTACGTCTACGACGAGACAGCACGCTCCGGGCAGCTCCACGTCATCGAGGACTTCTTCCACGACCTGCGCCGCCACGGATAACCGGCCCACAGCACCCTGCCGGGAGGAGGAGGCAGGCGGGCCTGTCGTATCCACTGCCGAAGGCCAGGAGCAGGGTGCTCGGCGGCCGGGAGAGGCATCGACTCGTCAGTTGGATAAGGTCGCCGGCATGGCTGTCGGCACGGACGGCAGGTTTCAGTAGCGCACGATCCTTTTCAGTGCATCTGTCAGTGGGGCACCGAAGATTTCAGTGCACGCGCCCACAGAGGCCGGTTGCGGCAACTGTCGGCCGTGCCGGAACGTCCTTCAGGCATGACGCACCCGAGTCCCCCGCCACGGCAGCCGCTGCCGTGATCAAGGACCCGAGGTCGCCCCGGATCCGTATTCCGCCGTGAGTGCGGGAAGAGTGCTGGCAAACGAGAACTCCCACGATGCAGGCGACTACCAAGATCAGCGCTGCGTGAGTGGTCATCTGTACGGTCATTACGGGCCTTCTGGCTCAGGGGGCCTGCCCGTCGCGACCGCCAGATCAAGCGGAATCAACCACGCTGGCTACCTGTGGGCCTTCGCCCGCCCGAACGGCTCCCCGGGAGCCAGGGCCCACTACCGCCGACGCCGCGACCAGCACGGAGGCTGGCACGCGGCTGCCCTGCGCAATCTCTTCAATCGGATGCTCGGCCAGCTCTACCACTGCCTCCAGCACGGCCATCGCTACGAGGAGGCACTGGCCTTCCCGTCCCTGCCGGAAGCGCTTGGGCGACGGACGCATAGATGCCAGGGGTAGCCCCAGAGTCATTCCGGTATGGCCACGCCGAACTCGCGCAACCGGGGCAAGCAGACGTCCAGGCAGGCCTCCACGGAGACAGCGTCCGTGCGCACCAGGAGGTCCTCGTGGAACGGGGCTCCGCTCGCGACGAATGTCCACGGCTTCACGCCCTCGCGCATGCGTTCGGCGTCAGCCTTGAACAGCACCGTGACCCCCTGCTCGGCCAGCGACTCCATGACGCGCACCACGTCCACTGAAACTCCCCTTGTATCCGTAATCGAACAGCCAGCCACGCTACAGGGACATCACGGCCTCCTCTTGACGGCTTAGGGCCATGAGGCGTCCAACCACCGTCGCGGCCACCGTTCGTGACGCCAAGCCCCGGGCGGCCAGTGGGCACCGGGCCGCTGGGACGGCGCCCGCCGTCATCCGTACACGACGGTCACCTGCCGGAATCCGAGGGAGTGCAGCAGACTCTCCAGCATGGACGTGGTGTTCTTCTCCGCCCGCGCGGTGAGCTCGCTTTCCTTCGCTATCGGAGGCAGGTGTCATCACACTCTTCGTGTGCCCTGGGCCGCACGCGGGTACGCACCGCGGGCCGTCGGGTGCGATACACGCCGTATCCCTCGTCCTCGGGGAAGTGTTCACCAGTCACCGGACAAGGGCGACCGAGCGGAAGTCCGGCTGCAACGCGCGGTGTTCCGACCGGGCACCGGTTCGCCGACCGGACCCGGGGCCCTGCACGCCACTGTCCATGCGCTGCTGGAGGCGGGCCACAGCCGACGCGGGTCGCCAACTGGGCATGACCCACCGCGCTGTCAAACGCCTCGCCGACGCCGCGAGCCCCGATGAGCTCTTCACCGGCCTGTGGCAGAACCGGCCCTCTGTGCTCGACGCGTCCAGAATGAGTTGGCAGGGCGGTGAGGCTCCGAGGAGCGGGGATGTTGGTGGAGCATCATCACCGTTCGGCTCTTCATACCTGTGTGGGCGTTATCGGATGAATCGGGGGAGCCATTTCGCTTTGTAGTCGGGGTGCCAGGCGTATTCGGCGGCCAGTTGGCGTACTGCGAAGCCGAGTCCGACGGCACGGCCGGAGGTGTAGTCGTCGGTCGGGCGGTCGGTGTCGCGGTCGGCTACTTCGGTGTACTCGCTGAGCAGGACGCGGCTGGTTTCGATGCGGGCCAGAGTGCGAGCCGGGTCCTGGAGCGCGATGTGCCGGTCGTAGCCGGCTCCCCTCACCGTGAACGCGATACCGGACCTTCTGTCGTGGACCTCTCCAGGCACATCGGCCGGGCACCTCCAGCTCGCGCCGCCGGCGTCCCACGCGACTTGCTCCTCCTCGGTGAGCCGCGCCTCGATGAAGGTCACCATGTCTGTGTTGCCGGCCATGCGACGGTGCTTCCTCTCGTGACGTGCTGTGCGGTGACTGCCAGGTCATTGTGGGGGAGCTTGGACCTGGTGATCCAGTCCGCGGCCGGACTGCTCGGCAGGCCGGGGGTTCGGCCACACGCGGGTGTCGTGCTGCTCCGGTCCGTCAGAGACGCGCCGCCGCACCTTCACCTCGTACGCACCGGAGTCCGGAAGCACTAGCCTCGCCGTTTCGCTTGGGTACAGCGACTGGTGAGGCGAAAACGCGAAAGTGCCTTCCTGGCCTGGGACGATGAACCTTGCTGAGGGGTTCTGTCGGTCCAGGCGGAGGGCACTTTCCAGGTGCAGGCTATCGGGTTTCGTCCCAAGGTCCAGGTCAGTGCCGATGGTTCAGGGGTGGTCGGTCATGCCGGGGCACGGTTGCTGACGGATCTCGCTGACGCCACCGGGCTGACCGCCGCGTACTCCACTGCGCTCGGGCCGCTTCGGCCGCGCGGGACCGGACATGATCCGGGACGGATCGCCACCGATCTGGCGGTGATGCTCGCCGACGGCGGCGAGGCCATTGCGGATCTGGCCGTACTGCGGGACCAGGCAGGGGTGTTCGGTTCGGTCGCCTCGACACCGACGGCCTGGCGGCTGCTCGCCGACACCGATGAGAGAGCACTGTCTTCTCTGCGCTCGGCCCGTGCCCAGGCCCGGGAAGTCGCCTGGCTGCAGGCCGCCGAGCACGGCGAGGGCATTCCCGCAGCCCGGGCCGCGGGACGCGTTCTGCCCGGGCTGGTCCTGGACCTCGACGCCACGCTGGTCACCTGCCACACCGAGAAAGAGCAGGCCGCACCCACCTAAAAAGGCGGCTTCGGCTTCCACCCGCTGCTGTGCTTCCTCGCCAACACCGGCGAGGCACTGTCTGGTCGGCTGCGGCCCGGGAACGCCGGCGCCAACACCGCCACCGACCACATCACGGTGCTCGACCAGGCGCTCGCGCAGATCCCAGACGCCCACTGGCACGGCACCGACATCCTCGTCCGCACCGACAGTGCCGGATCCGCGAAAGCCGTCCTCGCACACGTCCGCGACGTGCGGAAACGAGGAATCCGTGCATTCTTCTCGGTCGGATACGCCATCACCGAGCCGGTCCGCCGCGCTGTCCGGGCCATGCCCGACCGCCTCTGGCATCCCGCCCTGGACCAGGACGGGACTCTGCGTGATGGCGCCGAGGTCGCCGAGCTGACCGGCATGGTCGACCTGACCGGCTATCCCGCCGGCACCCGCATCATCGTGCGCCGAGAGCGGCCGCACCCCGGAGCCCAGCTATCCCTGTTCGACCAGGACGAGGGCCTGCGCCATCAGGTGTTCCTCACGGACACCCCGTATTCCGGGGGCGGCTCCGCCCAGTTCCTCGAAGTCCGTCACCGCGGACATGCCACCGTCGAGGACCACATCCGGTGCGGCAAGACCACCGGCTTCGGCCGCTTCCCCTCCCGCGACTTCGGCGTCAACGCCGTCTGGCTCGAACTCAGCCTCGCGGCGATCGATCTGCTGGCCTGGACCCGCGTTCTTCTCCTGGACGGGGAGCTGGCCACCGCCGAGCCGAAGAAGCTCCGCTACCGGCTGCTGCACGTCGCCGCCCGCCTCACCCGCGGCGGCCGACGCCTGCGCCTGCGGATATCGGCGACCTGGCCCTGGAGACACCAACTGGCCACGGCCTTCCACCGCCTCGCCGCACTGCCCCGTCCCGCCGGCTGACCAGCAAACCCCTGACCGTCCACGACCCGAAAGGCCTTGGAGAACCCGACCACCGCGCCGGGACTCCGCCATGCCCAAGCAGCGAAATCACCTCGCCCACCTGACAGCTGACGACTACGGTCTCGGGGGAAGTTGAGCTTCGGGCGTGCTGGCCTGGCGGCTCGGCTGGTGGGTGATCAGCGGGCGGTGTCGCGGACGGGGACGAGTTCGGTGCTCGTCCGGCGGCGGGTGGCCCGCTGCGCGGATCGGTCGGAGACGAGTGAGGCGATCGCGAGATGGGTCTCGGCGTATGTATCGCGGCGTCCGGTGAATCGCCGCAGGGGTGCCCACTGGCGGAGCTCGGCGTTGGTGTGCTCCACACAGATCCTCGCCGAGGACTGCCGCCGCCGTGTCTCGCGCCAGGCGTGCTTGTCACCGTCGCACGCATCGTCCTTGGGCTTCTTCGGCGGGGCGCTGACCTGGCCGGGGAACTCCTTGGCCAGCCCGAGGTAGCCGGAATCGACCTTCGCCTTCACGCCGGAACGGGTGCGGAACTGCTCGGCGATGCCCTCGGTGCGCACGGCGGTCTGGTCGTGCATCCAGCCCGGGCGGACCAGGCCGGACAGCAGCAGGCGGCCCTGGCCGTCGCTACCGAAACGGCGAGGTTAACCACCCTGCGCCCACGCGCCGTCCGCTCCGTGTTCGAGGGTTGCCTGTACTGCCAACCAGAGCTCGGCGCCGGTAAGAGCGTGATCGCTGGTCGGTGCTTCCCGAGAGTGGCCGATGCGTCTGGCTGCCGGATGTGAGCGGATCCGAGGTCAGGGCAGGGTGAGGATGCGGGGGCCGTCCTCGGTGACGGCGATGGTGTGTTCGATGTGGGCGGCTCGGCTGCCGTCGATCGTGCGCAGGGTCCATCCGTCGGGGTCGGTGTAGTAGTCGTTGCGTCCTCCGGCCATGAGCATGGGTTCGAGGGCGAGGGCGAGGCCGTGGCGCAGGGGGAAGCCGCGGCCGGGTCGTCCGTGGTTGGGGACGTGGGGGTCTTCGTGCATCTGGCGGCCGATGCCGTGGCCGCCGAAGTCGGCTGGCATGCCGCAGTCGGCCTTGCGGGCGACCGTGCTGATGGCATGGGAGATGTCTCCGATCCGGTGGCCGACGGTGGCGGAGGCGATGCCGGCGTCCAGGGCCTGCTGGGTGGCGGCGATGAGTTCGAGGTCGGCGGGGCGAGGGGTGCCGACGGAAGCTGATCGCGGCGTCGCCGGTCCAGCCGTCGAGTTCGGCTCCGCAGTCGATGCTGACCAGGTCACCGTCGCGCAGGCGGTAGTTGTCGGGGATGCCGTGCGCGACGGCGTCGTTGACGGACGCGCAGATCACGGCGGGGAAGGGGATGGGGGCGAAGGAGGGCTGGTAGCCCAGGAACGGAGAACGTGCTCCGGCCTTGGTGAGAACGGCGCGGGCGGCTTCGTCGAGCTCCCGCAGGCGAACTCCCACAGCTGCCGCTGCGCGGGCAGTCGCAAGTGCGTGGGCCACGACGCGTCCAGCTTCTCGCATCGTCTCCAGTGCCGTGTCGGTCTTGATCTCCACCATGTGTCGTGACTCCCTGCGATGCGACGCTACCCAATACTTATACCGGTATTAGTATCACGGGCATGGTGAGAGTTCCTTTGAGTCCGCAAGAGCGGCAACGCGGAGAGCGCTTCGGGATCCTGCTTCGCCAGGCCCGCGGTGACCGCAGCATGGTCGACGTGGCAGCAGCCGCCGGGGTGTCCGCTGAAACCCTCCGCAAGATCGAGACCGGCCGAGCCCCGACCCCGGCCTTCTTCACCGTGGCAGCCTTGGCCCACGCCCTGCACCTGTCACTCGATGACCTGGCCGCCGCCTGCGCGGAAGACGCCGAAGGCGGCGAGCAGGCCATGTCGGCGTGACCAGACACGCGCCGACTGACGGGGAGAGCAGACGTCCCTGACGTAGCACGGCAGCACCGACCCTAACCGCACGACCCCAGATCGCTGAGCACCTTACGGCATGGTTCGGACTCTTATGTCAACCCCCCGAAGGACTTCGAGCGTCGACCCCACTTAGCCAATGGTGGCCGGCGGTTCTGCAATGCCGATGAAGTTCCCGGCCACGGGCCGGATACGGACCGACCACCCCAGAGCTGTGAGGTCGTCCGTGAGGGTCTGGACATCGTGGAACACCTTCACGATGCGGTACTGGCTGCCGTCATCGAGCCGACGCAGCGCCGCAGGGACGGGCTGATCCGCGAGGACCTCCTCCTCCGCGGCCACGGAGGGGCCGTCGTCGATGAAGATCGCTCTGCCGCCCGGCGCGACCGCGGCGGCGACGGTGTTCCAAAAGTCGGGCAACCGCGCCGGCGGGACATGGGAAAGCCAGAAGGCGAAGAACACAGTGTCGTACCTTCGCGGCGGCTGCCACTCGAACAGGTCAGCCTGAATGAACTGGACGCTGGAGGATGCGGTGCGCGCACGAGCGATGGCCAACACTTCGTCTGCCGCGTCGATAGCCGTCACCGAATGCGCCCGCGCGGCGAGCATCGCGGTCCACTGTCCGGTTCCGCAGGCCAACTCCAGCACATCCCCGGCAATCGGGAGGCCGTCGGCCGCAGACAGCAACTCCTGCAGGTCCTCGCGTTCTGCATAGGGCCGGTCGTACTCGGCCGCGCCGGCCCTGTAGTAGGCCATCTGATCCGCTAGAAGAGCGTCGTCATCGCTGCCCATGGCCCCGACCATACATACGTTCCTGCAGCCCTCCCCCCAAGACTGCGCCTCCAAGGTCGCCACGATGACGTCCTCGACTTGATCCAGCCCATCGGGCGGGGCGTCATCCGCGGCATGGTGTCCATCAGCACCCGCCCCGCCGAGGTCGAGGACCGTAAGGTGCCCGGCCACTGGGAGGGCGACCTCGTCATGGGCACACGGCCCTCGGCGGTCGCCACGCTCGTCGAGCGCACCACCCGCTACACCGCCATCGTCGCTCTACCGGTACGTGCCCGGAAAGGCCGAGCTGGTCGCGTTGATGGTGGAGACCACAATCGGCGAGGCCTCACTGCCTAACGGGCCGCGCCGCGACTGGCGGGAGCAACTCGGCGACTGGGCCCGCCAGCTGGTCACCGTCTTCCACCGGCACCCATGGCTGCTGGACGCAACCGTCGGCCCGAGGGTCATGGGCCCAGGGAGCTTGCCTGGATGGAGCAGGCCCTCGCCGCACTGGACGGCACCGGCTTCTCGGGTGCCGAGCGGATGGACGCGGTCGTCCTGCTGGCCGGCCACGTGCGCGGGATCGCCCAACAGGCCCGCGCGGCGGGTCCGGCGGGCAACCCCGAAGCGCAGCTCAGCGTCACGCTCGGGGAGCTGATGCAGGCGCACGGCGAGCACTACCCAGCCCTCACCGCCGCGCTGGCCTCGGCGACCCAGCACGGCGGGCAGGACCAGGCACTGGAGTTCGGCCTGCAACGCATCCTGGACGGCTTGGGCCTACTCATCGCCCAGCGTTCGAACTGACCAGGGCCGCCTCACCGTTCTGCTGGGGCTAAGGCACGTTTCCGGCGTATTCCGGCTGCCCTCCTTGCGAGCCAGGCAGCGTCTCCCACTCAGCCTCGGTCGCGTCTGCAGGTGCACCATCTCCAGTCACAGAAGGAGCTTGCCAGAACGGCTCAACGAGCGCGCGCTCCGGGCCTACTGAGCGATCGGTGCCTGAGAGCTACCAGCTGGATCTCGCGCGTGGCACTCGCGGATGAGCTCAGCCCGCCGTATAGGGCCGAGGCCGGGCTCATGGTTTGGGCGGGGGCCAATCCCCCTGGCGCAGATGTCCGCAGGTATCAGCTATCTTGAACGCGTTCAGTTGAACGCGTTCAATCTTGGGGGCGAATATGGAAGGTCCGCGGGTCCGTACGGGTCAGTCGGCGCTCACTGTGACTGCTGTGGTGGCGGTGATACCCGCGCTGGCCATCGGATTGCCCAGCGGGCTCGGTGAGCTCTTCTTCCTGACCGCCATGCCGACGGCCATACCGCTCTTCTTGCGGCGTGAGCCACAGCGCTTCGTCCGGGCCTGCGTCATCATCGGGACCGGCCTGCTGACCTGGGCGGTAGTGGGTTTCATCCTGGGGATGTTCCTGTTCATCCCGGCGGCGGTGATGCTGCTGGTGGCTGCTTTCGTGGACCCTCGCACTCGACCGAGCCTATGGTGGGGCCTGGGCGTGTTGGGCGCTCCGCTGGTGGCGGGCGTCGTACTTGCACTCCATGACCAGCCCGGCCTCTGACGTACCAGCACCCTGTAGCTATCAGGCGAGACGCGACTCCGGCAGTTGGCTGTCCCAGCGAGGATGCGCAGCTGGCACCGGTACGTCACCCGCGCCGCCGCGAAGAAGGCCGCTGAAGAGGCGTCCGAGCAGGCCCGGCAGCGCACCGCCAGGCACCTGCTGGCCACCCGTATCGCAACGCTGCTCGCCACGCGGCCCGTCGAACCGGCGCCCTTCGACAACGACTGGGAGCCGCACCCGTACGCGGCGGGAGCTGCCCGAGCCCGGGCCGCGCTGCGCGTTGGGCGTGCCGCTTGAGCCGAGGGGGCAGCTACCGGCAGCAAGGGTATGGGCTGCGGTCGAATGGCAACCCCCTGACGTGGTGGTAGACGCGGGCTCAGTCCAGGTACACGGCGATCCACCGGCCGCTTACCCTCAGCGGTCGCACCCGGAAGTGACCGCCACTGTGGACCCTCTCACGGTGCAGCAGGGGCCGGGGGTTGTGATCCTCGGCCGCCCCGGAGGGCGACCGCCCCGGTGCCGCGGGGCGGCACAGTGAAGCTGCGCCATCTTGAAGTGGCTGGTCAGGGTGCTGGGTGTGATGTCGTTTCGGGGTGCTCGTGCTGGTCGTGGGCGGCAGTCTGGGGTGTAGATCGTCTGGCAGGAGTGGGTTTGTGGATTCCCGTCCGTCGTCGCGGGTGCCGCTCCTACCCTCCGGGCCCACGGTGGATCCCGCGGTGTTGGAGCGGATCGCCGCGCGGCGTGCGGAGCTGGACGGACTCGAAGAGCAGCTGGTCAAACAGCTGTCGGAGGTACGAGCTGAGCGCGATGAGCTGGCCGTGGCCGAGCGGGTGTGGCAGCGGATGAGCGAGCGGCTCGCCGACGAGCGCACGGAGGCCGGGTCGCCGGTGGTCCAGGTGGCAGGTCGGGCGGTGCGGCTGGTCCCGGACCGTGGGCCGGGGGTGGCTGACGAAAACCAAAGAGCACGCCGGAGACACCGTGTCCCTGGTCTACCAGTGCCGCCTGCCGCTGTCCACGCACACCCTGCACTACCTCACCGACCTGCTGCGACGCCATCTCAAAGCGATACGGTCGAGGTGGCGGGCGCTGCCGCCCGGGAGGATCGCGGTGATCGTCTTGGCTGTGCTGCGGCACGATCAGCGCCTGGCCGACATGCCCAAGCATCCGCTGAATGCGGTGATCAGGGTGCATACCGGACCGAAAGGGCCAGGCCATGTGCGTCCGTCGTCGGCTTCGGCATACCAGTAGAAGTGCTGTCGGTAGCCGGCCTGCAGGTACTTCGCTTCGTTGGGTACCAGGCTGTACCAGCCCATGGTTTGAAAGTCCTTGCCTTCGCCACCACACGCTTCGGGGTCGTAGATCATGGCAGCTACCCAGACTTTGGCGTACTGGTTCCGGAAGATTGGCATGTCAGCTCCCCTCCTGCCCTGAGGCTTCGATGCTCTGCCGCCATCGCTCGGCGAGTGACGTTTGTGGAATGCTGCCGCGCGGCGCAATGGGCAGTGTGCATCCTGAAGTTGCAGGTCACGGGTCTGGCGTGCGTGGGTGTCGGCAGACGCTCCCTGGTTATGGGCAGGAGGCCAATGACAAGATCATCGGCCATCACGCATTCCCCACGGGAAGGCGGCGTCAGCGCCCGTACCCAGCGAGGACGCATACGCTGGACCGGTATTCGGCTGGCTGGAGGCCCCGTGCGGCCCGGGGCGGGACCGGCATCAGTCTCGCTCATTGGCAGCGGGGACGTTGAAACCGCAGCGGCCGCGCCCACCCACGAGGGTGAGCCGGGCAGCGCGCCATGTCACGCGGTCAGCGGCATGAACGTGCCTCGCGATGAACTTCCGATCAGCCGCACGGCAGCGCGTTGAACGGCTGCGCATGTTTCGGGTGCGGCGGTGGAAGGGGTTGACCCTGCCCCTGCGTCAGGGTCGGAGCCTGGTCGCATGACGAACAACAGCACTTCCTCGGCTCGGCTCGCCCCGCCGATCGGAGGGTTCCAGGAGATCGAAGGCCGCCGCATTTTCGTGAATCGGTCGGGCAGCGGCGGACCGGCCGTGGTGTTCCTGCCGGGCGCCAGCGCGGTCGGCCTGGACTATTTCGGTGTCCAGCAGGGGGTTTCGCAGTTCACCACCGCCGTTGTGTACGACCGCGGCGGCACGGGCTACAGCGATCCCCTTCCGCTGCCGCGCACCGCCGCCGCGGTCGCCACGGAACTGCGCGAGCTGCTGCGCGCCCAGAACATCGCCGCCCCATACGTTCTGGTGCCGCACTCCCTCGGCGGCTTCTACGCGCATCGGTTCGCGCAGCTGTACCCGCAGGACGTGGCCGGGCTGGTCTGGTTGGACGCCTTCCATCGCGACTGGGACGACTTCATGCCTCCCGCGGCGGGTCTGGCCGCGGTCGAGCAGATGGCACCTGATTGGGAGCAGCTGGAACAGATGCGCCCGGCCCGGCGCGAGATGTACGCCGAGTTGCTCGCGGACTACCCGGAGCACGTGCGGCAGGCGCTGGTCGATGCCAAGGTGAGTGACGAATGGACCCACGTCGGCATCGCCGAGCGCACCAAGTTGGCCGAACTCGCCACCGAACTGCGGACCGGGCCGAACATTCCCGACGTCCCGGTGGTTGCTCTCACCGTGGTCGGCACCGACCCCGCCCAGCAGGCGCTGACGTCGGAGCGGACGTTGCAAGAGATGCATGACGGCCACACGAGAATGGACGCGGCCCTGGTGAGCGCGGTCTCGCACGGGGAACAACGCATCCTCTCCGACACCGTCCACCACCGCCTCAGCTTCGACCGCCCCGATGCCGTGGTCCAGGCGATCCGCGACGTCGTCGACCGAGCTCGCCCCTAGACTCGGCACGACCACGTTGCACGAAGACCCGAGGCGGACGGTGCTCACGATCAGCCAGCTCGCGGCAACCGCCGGCGTGACCGTGCGCACCGTTCGCCACTACCACCACGTCGGCCTGTTGCCCGAGCCCGCGCGCGATGCCTCCGGCTACCGCCGCTACGGCGCGCAAGCGGCGGTGGATCTCATCCGGATCAGGACCCTCGCCGATGCGGGGGTGCCACTGGCCCGTATCGACGCGCTGCTGCACGCGCAGCCGACCGAATTCGCCGCGGCCGTCACCGACATCGACGCGGAATTGCAGCGCAAGATCGACCAGCTCACCGAATATCGCCGCCGGATCGCCGAACTGGACAGCGGCGAAGGGCTTGTCCTGCCGCCCGAGGTGGTCGCCATCCTGAACCGGATGCGCAGTCTCGGGGTCAGCGAACGGAGGGTACGACTCGAGCGCGACTCGTGGATCCTGATGCAGGCACTGGACCCGCACGTCATGCCGCAGCGGATACGGGACAAGAACGCCGGCTTCGACGACCCCGAGACGACACGCCTGTATCTCGCCTGTGATCAATCAGTCGACTGGGATCCGTACGATCCACGCCTGGACCGGCTCATCGACGACCTGGACGCATGGGAGATCAAACACGAACGAGACAGCAACCGGGCAGGCTACCTGAAGCTGGTCTCTTCCCGGATCTCCGAGGCATCACCGGCATGGCAACGCATCGTCGATGCGCTCGCCCACCGCGCCAAGCGGCGCCGAACCGCCGGGCACGACAGCTGAAGCCAGCACCGCGGGCACTGTGCAACATGAAGTCTTCAGGTCGCGGGTCTGGTGTGAGGGGCGGGCGGGATACTCACGCTGGTCGCCAGCCGTTGCCCGTGGTGGAGATCTTCCGGCTCGTCGGCCGGAGGCGTTGTCGGGTTCTGCTGCGCCGACTGGCGTGACGCTCTTACGACCCGCCACCGGGCCGGTACGCCAGGAGAGCGTGGGAGGGCGTGGGGATGCAGGAGCTGGAGCGGATCCCAGCTCACCGGAGTGAACTTGACACGCTCGCCGAGGAGTTGGTCAAGCAGCTGCAGGAGGTCCAGGCCGAGCGGGAGGAGTTGGTGATCGCCGAGCGGGTCCGGAACCGGCTGGCTGAGCAGAACCGGGCCGCGGAGGAGGCCGCCGCGACCGTTGCCCCAACTCCCGCCCGGGTGGCAGGGCGAGCGGTACTGCTGATCCCGCACCGCAGCGAGACTCCCGACGAGGCCGCCATGCCCGCTGACTACCGCAAGATCCTGGCGATCGTGCGGGCCGCCGACGGTCCGGTCCAGGTCAGGGGCGTCGGCGAACAGCTGGGCACGGAGGTGACGGTGCGCGGCAAGGTGGAACCGCTGCGCGCCAAGATGACCAAACTCGCCGACCGCGGCTGGCTGCACAAACGCCTCGACGGGCGGTTCACCGTACGCCAGTAGCGGCGCCGGAGGCGGGCACCGATAGGACGTAACCAGTCGGCTGTCGAGTGCCACCTGAACTGGCTCGCCGACCTGATCCGCGGCCACCTGAAGAAGATCGACTCACGGTGGCGGGCCCTGCCCGCGGGGAAGATTGCCGACCTCGTGCTGGCGGTGCTGCGCTGTGACCAGCGGCCGGGCGATCTGGCCGGCGGCAACGGGATACACCGCACCACTGTGGGCCGGTGGGTCAGGGAAGTCGTCGGCCCACCATGCGCTCATCGCGCTGGCCCGGCGCAAGGTGAACGTCCTCTACGCGATCCTCCGCGACCGCCAGGGGCGCATCCACCGTCGTCTTGCAGGTTTTCAACTGGAAGGGTGACATCTGGGGTGGCGGCTCGACGCTTGTCGCCTATGAGGACGGGAAGGCCCAGCAGGTCTTCGCACAGCTCAAGCAGGCGCTTGGCTCCTGCCGTTCGTATGAGGGCACAGGCTGGGTGGGGAAGTTCAAGGCCACGCTGACGATGGGACAGGCCCCGGGGGCCGGGGACGAAGCCGTGCGATTCCGGGAGACCATCCCCATGGGCCCTGAGTACCCCGGGGACCGCAAGGAGCGGTTCACCGTCCCGCCGCCCCTGGTCAGACTTGCGTCCGATCGGGCGGGTTGAGGTCCGAGGCCGGGTGTGTGACCCCGGTTTGGTCCTGGAACACGGTTATGTGGAACGGGTGACCTGCGCTGGCCTTCCGGCCTGCATCGCCGAAAAGGGACTGGTGGGTAGCGTGACGCACGGAGCCAAGAAGGGATCCTCTTATAAGGGGACGTCGTCGAAGGCGATCCTTCATCAGTACGATTTCCTGGGCGACTTCTACCGGCTGACGCTGGGCCCCGAGCTCGTCTTCTCCTACGGCATGTGGGAGGAGGGCGACACACTGGAATCGGCCCAGCTGCGCAAGCTCGACTACCACGCCGAGGCGGCGCATGCCGTGGGCGCGGAACGGGTGCTCGACGTCGGCTGCGGCTACGGCAGCCTCCTGCACCGACTGGTGGAGACCCACCACGTCAAGCGCGCGGTAGGGATCACGATGAGTCCCGCCCAGGCCGCGTGGGCCCGTGACCAGCACTGGCCGGGCTGTGAGGTCCGGCTCGAGAACTGGTTCGATCATGAACCAGGCGGGTCCTATGACGCCATCATCGCCATCGAGGCAATCGAGCATTTCGCCGGGAATACCATGTGGCGGTCGAAGCGTGTCGCCCGATACCGCGAGTTCTTTCAGCGCTGCCATTCCTGGCTGCGGCCGGCCGGGCGTCTGTCGTTGCAGGCCAACGCCTGGAATGACCGCGGCTGGCTTGCTTCCCTGGTGCTTCCTCCCCAGCAACTGGCCCCGCGCGGCGGGAGTCATGTCGCCAGGGAACGCCTTGGCCTCAAGGGCGTCTACGGCGGTGTCAAGAACGTACGCGAAGGTCTTCACGCGTCGCGCAAGGTGTTCCCGGAGTGCTTCCTGCCGACCCGGGACGAACTGACCGAAGCCGGCCGGGGCCTGTTCCGCATGGTGGAGACGCGAAACGATCCGAGCGACGGCGTGTCCACGGTGGAGAGCTGGTTGGAGCGGGCTGAGGCCAACCGGAGACGCGGCGCGGAACTCATCGGTGAGAGCGCGGTGTCCGACATCATCAGGGAGCAGAAGACCGCACTCCGGTTCATGCGCGAGGGCCGCTTCACCGTCGTTCGTATGGTCTTCGAGAAGGTGTGAGTCGCCTTCCCCGACTGCCGCGGCCGGGCTCGCTCGCACGCGGCGCTCTGGATCGCTGGGGCGAGCCCACCACAAGCTCACGCCCGACGCTGGAGCGGAGCCGATGAGGTCATCGATGCAGGGGGCGTGGGACAGCGGCCGCGGATTTACCACTGCACGCCGGTGGCCGGGTCTTATCTGCGCCGGCGTGTGGCGACCCATGAGGTGAGGAAGAACGCGGGCAGGGTGATGCCGACCAGCAGCGCGGGGCCCGTGACCGCGCTCGAGAGGAATCGGCCTCCCAGGTGAGCGACGCCGTGGTAGTAGCCGACCGCCACGGCCACAAGCATCATGTATCCGCCGAGCGCGGTGCCCGCGACTTGGCGGACCAGTGCGGGCCAGCCGCGCCCGGCCGGTTCTGCCGCGAGCCGTCGCGCAAGGGGCCAGGGTCTGGTCGGGTGGCGTCGCATGATGAGCAGGCCGAGGCCGAGAAAGCCCATGACCAGGAGATAACCGGTCAGCATGAGCGTGATGTTGAGGGACACGGGCAGCATGGCCGGCTCCTGGTCGTGATCGCTTTCAGGAGGGGTCTTGGAGAAGGAAGTGCCAGCCGCGGACGAAGGTGTGCCAGCCGAACCACAGCCACAGGGCGAACAGGGCCCAGCGGCCGACGGGGTAGCTCATGACGGCCCTGGTTGCGTCGCTGAGGGTGGGAAAGCCGTCGTGCGGCCGCAGCAGGCCGATGCCTTCCCAGGCGAAGAGGGCGCCGAAAAGCAGGGTCCAGACGAGGTAGCCGATCACCGGATGCTCTGTCACTGTGGCTCCCAGTCCTTGTCCTTGAGGAGCTTGAAGGTGCTGTAGAAGAGAATGGCGGCGAAGGCGAAGAGCACCGCGGTGAAGCGGCTGACGACGGTCACGCCGAGGGAGAGGAAGATCCCGCGGAAGACGAGGGCGCCGATCACGCCGAAGAACAGGAACCGGTGCTGGTAGGCGCGGGGCACCCTGAAGTAGGCGAAGATCACGTCAAAGACGAACAGGTTGTACACCTACAGGCTCTTCTCCAGCAGCCACGCGGTGGTGTATTCGGTGCCGGCTGTCGCGCCGAGGACGAGGAAGTTGGCGGTGGCAAAGATCAGAGCGAGGCTCACCCACAGGGCGTTCCAGGGCGGCCTCCTTGAAGCCATGACATGCGCGGTGCGGTGGGCCAGCAGGTCTACCGCCAGCGACACCACCACCGTCGCGGCGAACGCCCCCACAGCCAGAGCGGGACCTCAAGCACTCCGGTCACCTTCTCCGCGGCCCACGCCGATACGCGGGCCCCTGCACGGGAGTCTGCGGCATTTCACTGCACTGGGCGACAACCAGGGCCACGTGGACGCGGGCGGAGCAAGTCGGGCTCCACCGGCCTCGCCCTTCTGGAGGGTCGGGGACGAGCGAGCGGGGGCATGCTTCGGGTAGAGACTGCGGATCCCTCAGGGAGACTTGTGATGGGGCGGAGTCACCATTTTTCACCTTGACGCCAGGGGGCACTCGGTGACCGTCAACATCGATGGCGGCCATCGTGGGGCGGTCAAGCTGCTGGTCGACGGCAAGGAAACCGGTTGCGCCGAGGCCCATGGGAACCGGCCCCTGATCCTCACCGGCGAACTGCCCACCGATCCTCCGCTGCCCGTGAGCGTACGCATCACGCCCGGCCCGGCACGCCCCGCTGTACCGCCGTGATCGACGGGGCGGAGACGGTGATGTCCCCACGGGCGTTCTGAGCCTGGGCGTCGCCCGGTGCCGGGGTCTCGGAGGGCGTGCCACTGACCGACGTGTCGGCGTGACGGTGGCACGGCAGTTTCCGGCCCCCCTTGTCCGTGCTGCCTACCGAAAGGTCCTCTCCCTCGTGCGCCCCGAGCGGCGCACCGGCAGGACAGGCCCGCGGCGCACGGGGGCGTACCGCGGGCCAATGGGCGCCCTGTGGCCCCGGGCCAGGGCCCGGGGGAAGCTGGGGAAGAAGACAGCACGGCAGGCGAGCGCCCCATGTGCACCGGGCTCCTGTGCGACGGTGCCCCGGGGTGGCGTGCGCCTGACTACGGGCGCCTCGTGGGGGAGAAGCAGGCAATGAACGGGCCGGTGGTAGTGGGAGTGGATGGTTCGCCCTCGGCCCTGGCAGCGGTAGACGCGGCAGCCCAAGAGGCGTCGCTGCGAGGTGTGGGACTGCGCGTGGTGCATGCCTTTCTGTGGCCCGCCATGCACGCACCGCCCGGTTCGTCGCCGCTGGGACCTGCCACCGGCGCCCTGCACGAAACGGTCGAACGGATCGTGGCCGACGCCGTGGAACGCGCGCGGAGCCAGGCCGCGGGCCTGCACGTCAGCCACGCCGTGATCGCGGGTGAGGCATCGACGGTCCTGCAAGCACAGTCGCGCACGGCGCAGCTCATTGTGGTCGGCCACCGAGGCTCCGAGGGCTTCGCCGAGCTGCTCCTGGGTTCCACCGCCGTACATCTGAGCGCGCACGGCCGCTGCCCGGTGATGGTCGTTCGAGGACGCCCGGACCCGGCCGGTCCGGTGCTGGTGGCTGTCGACGGCTCCCCACGAGGGCAGCCCGCCATTGCCTTCGCCTTCTTTGAGGCCGTCCTGCGGGGCACAGACCTGGTCGCGCTCCACGTCTGGAGCACCTGGACCGGTCACGGCGAGCACGCCCTGGGCCACCCGGTGGACCTGACGGAGCTGGTGGGCGACGTGGACCGGCTCCGGCAGGAGGAAGAGCGAGTGCTGGCCGAGGCCCTCTCAGGACACCGCGACCTGTACCCGGGCGTAACCGTACAGCCCCGTCTGGTCCGCGGGCGCACCCGCCCGGCACTGATCGAAGCGAGCGCGGACGCCCAACTGCTGGTGGTTGGCGCACGCGGGCACGGCGGATTTACCGGCCGGCTCCTGGGATCGGTCAGCCGGGCCGCCCTCCATCACGCCCACTGCCCGGTCACTGTGGTGCGCTCCGACCTCTGACCGCCTCTCCGGCGGCCCGCCGGTAACTGGCGGAAGGTTGGGTGACCCGCGCGGTGCGCTGCCTCGGCGGTGAGGCTGTGGACACCAGTCAGCTCCCTGCCATCACCGGCCCGATCGCTGCCAGCCGGAGGAACGCCGCCAGTTTCTGTCCCCCGAGCACCAGCGGGAGAAGCACGCGGCTGGACCGGCACCGAATTCAATGTTCTACTCACCGCCCGTTCCGGCATCGCGAGCGGTGGACGTGGACACAGAGCTCAGCGGTCCTCAGCGCCCGGCTCAAGCAGTTCCTGGTGGGCGCGGGCAGTACGGTCGCGGCGGTGCCGGCGCCTGTCGCGACCGTACTGATCGCCTGGAACCCATCAACTGCTGCGGCTGGCTGATCGGCCGCCGCGCCCCATACGGCCACAGAGCCGCCGGGCCGAGCCGCGTCACGAAGGCTCTGTCTCCCGCTGTCCGGGCTCCTGCCGTTCCGGTCCGTCGCGTTCCGGCTCCTTGCGCACCCACTCCGGCTCGAACTCCGGACAGTCGGGGTTGTGGCAGGGGCCCGGAGCCCAGAGGGGGACGAAGGTCCCAAGCGTCTTGTGTCGCTTGATCACCGTGGTCACGGGGTGTTTGCAGGCGGGGCAGACGTGTCCTGCCTGCGGCCCGGTGTCACGCTCGTTGCTGCGCATATATCCAGGATAAGCAAATTGCAATAAATTGGTACAAATTTTGTAGTGGCTTTGTGGCGCAGACGCCGAGAGTGGGGCGCGGTGAAGTCGCGACTGCCCGGAGTGTCGGCTGATCCGGTGATGGCAATGGAGAACGTCGGGCAAGCCGAGTCAAGGGCGACTGCAGGGGGAGGTGACTGGGTCAGCTGCCCTGCGGCGGGTCGCCCGGCCGCCGGTTCTCGTCCGCCCCGGCCCCCGACTCCCGTCCATCCGCCGGAAGGTGCTCGTCAGCCGAGACGGGGGCGACGCCGTTCCCGTTCCGTCCGGCCGGGGCAGTGCCTTCCGCGGCAGGCTGGATGGGGCGCCTGATGCTCAGTGCGACGGACACGGCCAGGACTGTGACGATGATCGCCAGGCTAACCGGTGACGGGATCTCCGGGATGCTGCTGTTGATCGTCTTGTGGGTTGCCTGGAGGATCAGCTTCACGCCGATGAAGGCGAGGATCAGTGCGATGCCCTTGCTCAGGTAGTGGAATCGGTCCAGCAGGCCCGCGAGCAGGAAGTACAGCGCCCGCAGACCGAGGATGGCGAACGCGTTGCTGGTGTAGACAATGAAGGCGTCGTCGCTGACCGCCAGCACGGCCGGCACGCTGTCCACGGCGAAGATGAGGTCCGCTGCCTCGATCGCGGCGACGACGGCGAGCAGCGGGGTGGCGACCCGTTTGCCGGCCTCCTTGACGAAGAACCTCATCCCGGCGTATTCGTCCCGGACTGGCATGACCTTGCGCAGCAGCCGCACGGCGAAGCTCTTGCCCGGGTCGAAGCTCTCCTCTTCCCCCTTGAGGATCTTGTAGGTGCTGTAGAACAGGACCGCCGCGAAGGCGAACAGCACCGCGGTGAAGCGGCTGACCACGGCGACACCGGCGGCAAGGAAGATCCCTCGGAATACCAGAGCGCCCATGACGCCGAAGAACAGCACGCGGTGCTGGTAGGCGCGCGGCACTCTGAAGTAGGCGAAGATCAGCGCGAAGACGAACAGGTTGTCGACCGAGAGGCTCTTCTCCAGCAGCCACGCGGTTGTATATTCAACCCCCGGTGTCGTGCCCAGGACGACGAAGACGACCGCGCCGAAGATGAGGGCGAGGCTGACCCACACTCCGCTCCAGGCGGCGGCTTCCTTGAACCCGATGACATGCGCCTCCCGGTGGGCCAGCAGGTCCACGGCCAGTGACACGAGCACGGTGACGGCGAACGCCGTCCACAGCCAGAGCGGGACATCGAGCACCGGGAGACCCCTCACACGGGCGGGGGCGGGAAACGGAAGCTCCCTCTGCAGAAAGTCTGACCCACTACGTCCCCCTTGTCGCCCGCATCCGCCACGGGGACGCGCGTGAGCCAGGCTCTGGTCGGTCGTAGGCGCGGGTGTGTGTCCACACAGTCCGGGTACCACGGCCTCGGCAGCCGGGGCCGAAGGAGAATCTGCGGAAGATGTTGGCGCCTGTGTCCTGCCCGGGCCCCTGGTTCAGTGACGGCGGAGTCAAGAATCTACAACGCCGTAGAAGATGATGGGGGCCGTGGTCCGTCACCGCTTGGGCCGCTCGTAGGTGTGGAGTTGCCGTCGTCGACGAGGCGGGACTGGCCGCGCTGCGGATGCACCGGCTGCTGGATGGGGAGAGTGACCGGCAGGCCGTGCTGAGCCGGTTTGTCGCCGAGCTATCGCCGGACGAGGAGCACTCGCTGCGGATCCGGCTCGGCCCCGACGGACCGCGTGACCCAGGCAGCGGTCCGGGCAGCTGACGGGCGCTCTACCTCGACGGCGCACCGCCACCGACCCGGCCTCCGCCGTCAGCGACGCCCACATCGTGTGCTGCGCTACGCCCGCGACCAGCCCGCTCTTCCCCGAATCCGCCCAGCCCGCCCAGGTGCACGTCAACGCCATCGGCGCCTTCCGCCCCACCATGCGCGAACTGCCGGACGAACTGCTGGCCGCACCGTGATCATCGACGAACTGGACGACCATCCTCGAAGAATCCGGCGAGATCATTCACGCCCTTCAGGCCGGCGCCACACCCAGGATGACCTCACCGAGCTGGGCACCGCCCTGACCTCCGCCCCCGCCGACCACGGCAAGCGCACGGTGTTCAAGATGGTGGGCGTCGCCATGCAGGACTGGGCCATCGCACGACTCCTGGCCGACAAGTTCCCCTGCTGACCCATCCCGCCGGTGCTCCCGCACCGCAGCACGACGCCCAAAGCGGGCCCACTCCCGCGCCGTCCGCGCCGCCCGTGAGCTCCGCTCGGTTCACGCTCCGTTGCCCGAGCGGTTTCCGGCCCCGGTCGCCCAGCCCGCCCGCGACCGGAGAGGCCCCACTACGATCACTGGCCATGGACTGGCTCGAGCGCACCGCGAAGCTGAGGCAGTGGACCCGAAGCGGGACGCGCGCTCCTCACAAGCCGCTGCTGCTCCTCTATGCCCTCGGTCGGTTCCAGGAAGACGCCGAGGCCGAGCTGCGGTACAGCGCAGTGGAGGAGGACCTGCAGCGTCTGCTCACTGAGTACGGCCCTCCCAACAAAACGACGCCGGCTTACCCGTTCCACCACTTGGTCAGCGACGGCGTATGGGAAGTGCGTACCGACCGCGGGCCCGGCAGCCCCGGAAGCGGAGTACGAGAACTTCGGGAATGGGGTGCCGCCGGGCGGCTTGCACCAGAACTGAGATCAGCGCTACGACGCGAACCGCAACTGCTCGGTCGGATTGCCAGGTTGCTGCTCGATCTGCACTTTCCACCCTCGCTCCACGGCGAGCTGTGTGAAGCCGTCGGCCTGGAGCCGCAACCGGGCGAGACCGAACGGCTCTCGGCCGCACGAAGGCAACGGGACCGGCACATGCGAGAGCTGGTACTGACGGCCTACGAATATCAATGCGCCTTCTGCGGCTACGACGGCAGGATCGGCGGGGTGCCGGTCGGACTGGAGGGCGCACACGTACGCTGGTGGGCATTCGACGGCCCGGACGACGTCGACAACGGGCTGTGCCTGTGCTCGCTGCACCACAAGCTCTTCGACAAGGGTGTCCTCGGCGTCGGCGACGGGCACCGCATCTTGGTCTCGCAGCGCTTCGTGGGCAGCAGCACCGCTGCACGCGAACACGTCATATCTCTCGCGGGACGCCCCCTCATCGGCCCCCAGCCGGGCACCCGCCGTATCGCAGCAGCCCATCGCGTCTGGCACACCAGTCAGGTCTTCCACGGCGCTCCACGCCCTGCCACGCTGGCTTGACGGATCTACCGCCGCCCCTGGCTCCTTCGCCGAATGTCAGTGCCTCGTGCAAGGCTCGTGGCATGGACGAGTGGGACCTGGAGAACGCCGATCCGAGCCAACAGGTAGGAGCCCGGCACCACACGGTGCCCGCCTTCTATCTCCGCCGGTTCGCCAACTCCCAGAACCAACTCTGGGTCCGTGACCGTAGGTCCCCCACGCCTGGGTTGCGCAAAGAAACCGATCTGGCCATCCGGGACTTCTACACGTTCCAGAACATTCACGGTGAGCCGGATGGGCGCATGGAGCAGGTATTGCAGAGGGTCGAGGGCAGAGCTTCGAGCGCGCTGCATCGCGTGACGTCGGCCATGACCTGGGGGCGCCCGATCACGCCCGATGACAAGACGGACATCTGTATCTTCACGGCCTTCCAAGTCGTCCGCGGGCTCCGCAAGCGCCGCGAGATCGAGCTCATGTCGGACCTCTACGTCCGCATCATGCAGCTGAACACGCCAGTCGGTGCCGGGCGACGGGCAGTCACTGCCTACCGGGAAAAGCTCCGCGACTTCAAAACCCCTGCACATGGGCCACCACTGAAGCGAGCATTCAGGGACGGGTCGCAGAAGTGACCCTTGGCAAGACATCGGCCCGGCCACCTCTGCGTATCGTTCCTGTAGGGCACCCCAGGATCAGGCTCGTAGCCCCAGGCGCGGGCTATCTGACGTGCCCTTTCGTCGGGAAACCGGGCCTTGCCACCGCAGCTCTCGCAACTACCTTGTCCCGAACGGATGTTGTCCAGGCGGGGGGGAGCTGACGTTCCAGCAGCGGAGGCACCACGCACGCACGGACTGCTTCACGTCGTGGACGATCTCCATTGGCAGGATGCGACCACGAGTGATCATTTCCGCACGGCGTTCCTCCGCTCGTCGCCTCTTGCGGCAATGCCCACACCCAGCACCCCCGTACACCGGGTTACGGATGTAGCTGAGGTACACCTTGAACGGGGTCTCGTTGCCGGGGCAACGCTTGTTGAGGCACTGGACCAGCCACGGTAACGATGTGCGCCCCGGGTAGGGTTCCAGCGGTTGGCAACCGGCTTCGTTGAGTTCCGCTGTGGCCCCGGCGTGATCGGTCTTAGGCCTCTTCACCACATTGGCATCATGTCTTGGGCTTGATCCGCTTTGACGGACATCTGAGATCAGGGGTTCTGCCCCGGAAGGATGTCCATCATGGAGAGCATGGGGAAGAAGAAGCCTCGGCCTCGCCGTTCGTTCACGCCGGAGTTCAAGGCCGAGATCGTTGAACTGTGCCGGCGTGGTGACCGTTCGGTCGGTCAGATCGCCAAGGACTTCGACCTGACGGAGACCGCGGTGCGGCTGTGGGCCAGCCAGGCTGAGGTCGACGCGGGCGAGAAGGACGGCCTGACCAGCAGCGAGCGTGAGGAGTTGGCCGCGTTGCGGCGGGAGAACCGTCGCCTGCGCGAGGACGTCGACATCCTCAAGCGTGCAACGGCTTTCTTCGCGAAGGAGACCCGGTGAGCGTGCACCCGTTCATCGAGGCGGAGAAGCAGGACGGTCACAACGTCAAGCGCGCATGTGAACTGCTCAAGGTCTCCCGCACCGCCTTCTATGCCCGCCGCGGCGGCAAGCCCGGACCGCGGGCGGTCCGCGATGCCGAGCTGACCGGGAGGATCACCGAAGTCCACGAGTGGTCGCGGGGCACCTACGGCTCTCCGCGCATCCACGCTGCCCTGCAACAGGCAGGCCAGGATTGCGGCCGGCGCCGGATCGCCAGACTGATGCGCAATGCCGGGCTGCAGGGCCGTCATCGCAGACGCCGACAACTGACCACGATCCCAGACCCGCGAGCCGCCACCCGCCCCGACCTGGTCCTGCGTGATTTCGCTCCTGATCCCATGGCGATCGACACCCGCTGGTGCGGTGACATCACCTACGTTCCGACCGAGGAAGGCTGGCTCTATCTGGCGACTGTCATCGACATCGCATCGCGCCGGGTGGTCGGCTGGGCAACCGCTGATCACCTGCGGACCGAGCTGGTTGCTGATGCCCTGCGATCTGCCTGTCGACAGCGTCGCCCAAGCCGGTCGGTGATCTTTCACTCGGACCGCGGCTGCCAATACACCAGCACCGAATTCGCCGCCCTCAGCAGTGAGTTCGGCATCCGGCTCTCGGTCGGCCGCACCGGCCAATGCTGGGACAACGCGCTCGCCGAGTCGTTCTTCGCCACCATCAAGCGCGAGTTGCTCGGCACCACCGCCTGGCCCAGCCGGGCCGCCGCCCGCACCGCGATCTTCGACTTCATCGAAGGCTGGTACAACTTGCACCGATTGCACAGCAGCCTCGGCTACCGGAGTCCCGCCGACTACGAGACCGCACTCGCGGCCTGACCACCACACCGACGGTGTCCGTCAAAGCGGAACAAGCTCAGTCTAAGCCCCTGACACAGAGGCGGCTCCAGGTTCCACTGGCCAGCTGAAGGGCTATGACCGTGCCTCCATGATGAATACGTCAGAAGGACGACCTGCGGCTCGACCAGTCAGTCGCCGCGCGACACAGGTGGGTGTTGGTGGTCGCGTCGAGGGCGCGACGAGTGATCCGGGCATCGCCGGTGGGGCCGACGAGGCCGAATCGTCCGGCAGCCCCGTAGCAGCCGCAGGCCACGGCGTTGGGGCTGGTCGCCGCGTATAGGAGAGGCTCGGGGCCCTGCTCGACCTGCTGCTTGGCCAGGAAGTCGAGCGCGTTGAGCAGGGAGCGGTTGGGCTTGGGGACTTCCTTCGGAGGAACGCCGCGCCGAACTCGACCGGCAGATGGGGATCCAGGCCCAGGCTGTCGCCATCGCCCCAGGAATCACCGGCTGCTTTCGGCCCGTTCTCTGTTTCAAGTGAGTCAAACAGGGATCGGCGCCTTCCTGTATCCCGATGTCGCCATGGGCATGCCGGTGCTGGGTTGAGGGTCCTGGCTATCTCGGTGTCGCAGCCGTACCTCGACCTGCGAGCGACGGGTTGCGTCGTACGTCCTGGGCCGGATTGTCGTACCGGACAAGTAAGTTCGGGACCGTGACCAACGCGGAGATCACCGGCGCTCGTGGCCGGCGCTCTGGTGGGAAGAGTGCGGATCAGCTGCCGACGAGGCTCACGGCGGATCTGCTGGACTCCTGCCTGCAGAGTGCGGGCCAATCCTTAGAGGAGGGGGAGTTGGCGTATCTGGCGCTGACCTCGCAGATAGAGAATCCAGTCCGGGACGGGGTGGCCTACCACTTCACCGGCGGTTCGAGGGGACGCGGCTGGACGTCGGCCGAGAGTGGACGGGGATGTACACCGAAGGCAGCGGCGGCGAGCCTTCCGCGCGGAAGGTTGACCTGGCGGTGGTTGAGCGTCCCAGGCGCCGCAGCCGCTACGCGGAACTGCCACAAGGTGTAATCGAGTTCAAGGCTGTGCACTCCTATGAAGCTCACGCCCAGGGCCATCTGAACCAGATAGAAAAGCTGGTGAAGGTCGACGTCCTCAAGTCCATGACGTGGGACTCGTGCGTACCGGGCGATGTGTATGCAGTGGTGCTGCTCCCGCATATGAACATCGTGAACGAACGGAAGCTCGCGGACCACGTGATGAAGGGCAGCGACAAGATCCGTCTCAACGATTTGCTGCGTCAGGCGGGCAGAGTGAGTGACACCGCGGTTCAGGGCGTCGCCCTGCGGCTTGCTCCGCTCGGGCCGGTGCGTGACGGCGCGCTCGACGGCGGGACGGAGTATGGGGTACACGTCACCGTGTCGTTCGTGATTCTCGGGCCGGTTCCAATAGAGACGTTTGAGACTCTCGACCGGCCGTTGTAGGGCACAGATTCGGCTGCAAGTTCCGGGCCGGGTCACCGATCAAGCGCCTCCGCTGCGCGCCCGGCGTCTACGAACTCACCTGGGCCGGGAAAGGCCGCGCGCCACTGCGGGCAATAGGCGGGGAGGGACCTCGTCGGCGTGTGAGGACCACCGGTGACGGCGAGGTCTTCGAGCATGGTGACACTGCCGCGAATCGAGCCCAAGCTGGCCGCCGCGGGCGCGCTCTCCGCCCCGCGGCAGAGCGCCGCGGACACTCCCAGGCGGCGCGCCGCCTCCAGGAAGATGTCCGGCGCGGGCTTGCCGTGCGCGACCTCGTCGGCCGAGACGGTATCCCGGGACTGGGCAGATGCTCACCGGCATCGTCACCAAGTGGCTGCCGGACGACCGGCCGACGTGCACCGTCGTGCCGTGATCTCTTCGGGGGCGGTGAGCCGGTTGTGATGGAGCTCAAGCCTGGGGCGAAGCCGTCTGTCAGCCCTCCCGGATGAAGCCCTCCCGCACCAGCCAGTCCTTCGCCACCTCGTGCGGGTCCTCCCCGGCCACGTCCACCCGCGCGTTAAGCCGCTGGGCCTCCGCCCCCGTCAGCCGCTTGGTGATCGGGGCGAGGACGTCGGCGATGGCGGGGTACTTCCTCATCGTGGCGCTGTTCATCTCGGGTGCCGCGTTGTAGTTGGGGAAGAAGTGCCGGTCGTCCTCCAGCACCTTCAGCTCGAGTTCCGGAATGCGGCCGTCGGTGGTGGCCGCCACGCCGAGGGTGCAGGCCGCGCCCTTGGCGACCTGGGTGTAGACGACGCCGTCGTCCATCTTTTTGAAGTTCCCGCGCCGGAGGGCGAATCCGTACGTCTTCGCCACGCCCGGCAGGCCGTCCTCGCGCACCGAGAACTCGCTTCCGCCGCAGATCGTCGCCGCGCCCGGGTCCTTCTTCGTCAGACGTGCCACGTCGGAGAGGGTGCGCAGCCGGTACTTCTGCGCATTCGCCCGGTTCGCGACCAGCGCGTAGGTGTTGTTGAGCGGGGCGGCGGGCAGCCAGGTGATGCCGTTGCGGCGGTCCTCCTCGCGTACGGCCTCCCACTGCTCGTACGGGTCGACGACCGGCTTGGTGTGACCGAGGTAGGTGATCCAGGCCGTGCCCGTGTACTCGTACATCCCGTCCGCCGCACCGGACTTGACCGCCTCGCGGGCACCGATCGAGCCCTGGATGTTCGTCCGGTCCAGGACTTCCGCGCCGGCCGCTTTGAAGACCAGCCCCATGATCTGGCCCAGGATGATCTGCTCGGTGAACTCCTTGGAGGTCACGGTCAGTTGGGCGCCCTCCAGCGGTCGCCCCTTCCCGATGGAGCCGGGCTGCACCGAGTCGGCCAGCGGGCTGCCGCTGGTCAGTCCGCAGCCGCTCAGCCCTGCGGCGGCGAGCAGCAGGGAGCCCGCGCCCGCGACGGCCGTCCGTACCCGGGTCAGGCGCATCAGTCCACCTCCAGGCCGCGTGGGCGCAGCAGCAACTCGACGAGCATCCCCAGCCAGTCCACGATCAGCGCCATGGCGACCGTCAGTACGGAGCCGAGCACCAGCACCGGCATGCGCTGGTTGGTGATGCCGGAGGAGATCAGGTCCCCGAGTCCTCCTCCGCCGCCGAAGGTGGCCAGCGTCGCGGTGCCGACGTTCAGCACGAGCGCGGTCCGTACGCCCGCCAGGATCAGCGGTACGGCCAGGGGCAGTTCGACCCGGAACAGCACCAGCAGCGGCGACATCCCGATGCCGCGCGCCGCCTCCACGAGTGCCGGGTCGGTGGCCCTCAGGCCGGCCACGGTGTTGCTCAGCACCGGCAGCACCGCGAATGCCACGATGCCGACCAGGGCGGCTCGTTGGCCGATGCCGAGCCAGATCACCAGCAGCGCCAGCAGGCCCAGGGCCGGGGTCGCCTGGCCGATGTTGGCCGCCGCGACGAACGGCGGTGCGGCCCGGCGCAGGACCCCGCGCGTCAGCGCGATGCCCAGCGGGATCGCGATGATGAGCACGAAGAAGGTGGAGATCGCGACGAGTTCGGTCTGCTGGAGGAGTGCGGTGCGCACGGCGCCGTCTGCGAGGGCGTTCCTGGCGATCGAGTCCAGCTCGGTGGTGCGGAGATACAGCGCGGTGGCGCCGAGGACGACCGCGACGAAGGCCGGCAGCGTCACCAGCTTCTGCCAGGTGATACGGGGCGGGACCCGGTCCAGTGCGGCGAGCCGGGTCACGGGCTCGTCATGCCCCGGCCCTGGAGCCGGCCCCGGGGACCCGTAACCGGCCTCGGGAGCGGCTCCACCACCGGCCCCGACACCGACCTCGCTCCGGCTCACGCGGGCTCACCCCGGCCGGTCGGCCGAGCCTCCTTGGCTCCCCGCTCGCCCGGCGCCCCGTGCATCGCGTTCAGCAGTGTCGACATGTCCACCACGCCGGCGTACGCGCCGTCCTGTCCCGTGACCGCGACGCGGCCCGCACCGTCGGCCAGCAGCGCCTCCAGCGCGTCCCGCAGCGTCATGTCCACCCCGATCCGGCTCCGTACGGGGGTGCCCGCCGACAACGGCAGCGGCTCTCCGGCGGGTTGCGCACTCCGGGCGCGCGTCAGGTCCTCGCGTCGCAGCCAGGAGTGCGGGCGCCGCTCCCGGTCCAGTAGCAGCAGGTGGTCGGCGGAGGCGGAGCCCGCGTCCAGCAGGTGCAGGGCGGTCTCGAGCGGGTCGTCGACGGTGGCGGTCGGGACGTCGGCGAGCTCCACCTCCCGTACGCGCTTGAGGTGCAGCCGCTTCACCCCGGCTCCCGCGCCCACGAAACCGGCGACGAAGTCGTCCGCCGGACTGGCCAGGATCGTTTCCGGAGTGTCGAACTGGGCGATGTGCGACCGGTCGCGCAGCACCGCGATCCGGTCGCCGACCTTGATGGCCTCGTCGAAGTCGTGCGTGACGAAGACGATCGTCTTGCGCAACTCGCGCTGCAACCGGATGAGTTGGTCCTGCAGGCGCTCGCGGGTGATGGGGTCGACGGCCCCGAACGGCTCGTCCATCAGCAGCACGGGCGGGTCGGCCGCCAGCGCCCGCGCCACCCCGACCCGCTGCTGCTGGCCGCCGGAGAGCCGGCGCGGATAGCGGCCGCGGAACTCCCCGGGATCCAGCCCGACCAGTTCGAGCATCTCCTCGACCCGGTCCCGCACCTTCGCGCGGGGCCAGCCGGCCATCTTCGGTACGAGCGCGATGTTCTCGGCGACGGTCATGTGCGGGAAGAGGCCCGTGGCCTGGATGGCGTAGCCGATGGTGCGGCGGAGCGCCACGGGGTTGATGCCGGTGACGTCTTCGCCGCCGATGGTGATCCGCCCCGAGGTCGGCTCGATCAGCCGGTTGATCATCTTGAGGGTGGTGCTCTTGCCGCAGCCCGAGGGCCCCACGAGGATCACGGTTTCGCCGGCCGCGACGTCCAGGGTCACGTCCTCCACGGCCGGGGCTTGGCTGTCCGGATAGCGCTTGGTGAGGTTGTCCAGCCGGATACTCGCGCCGGCGGCGGCCGGCCGGTCGGGCCCGGCGGATGGGGCGGATCGGGCGGATCCGCCGGGGCCTGCGACGCCCGACGTCGGGGAGGTTGCTTCGACGATTTCGGCAGAGTCAGCCACGGATCCCCCGTGAGATGGTGAGCCGTCCGATCAGCACGTACCCGGCGTCGAACAGCAGGGCCAGGACGACGATTCCGAGCGTCCCCGACAGTACTTCGTTGAGCGCGTTCGCACTGCCCAGGCTGGAGATCCCGCGGAAGATCTGGTTGCCGAGCCCGGGCCCCGAGGCGAAGGCCGCGATCGCCGCGATGCCCATCAGCATCTGGGTCGACACCCGGACACCTGTGAGGATCGGTGGCCAGGCGAGGGGCAGTTCGACCCTGAGCAGCTGGGCGAACCGTGACATCCCCATGCCCTTGGCGGCCTCGACGAGGGCAGGGTCGACTCCGCGCAACCCGACGACCGCGTTACGGACCACGGGCAGCAGTCCGTACAGCGTCAGCGCGATGACGGTCGGCGCGACGCCGAGGCCGACGATCGGGACGAGCAGGCCGAGGAGAGCCAGGGAGGGGACGGTGAGGATGCTTGCGGTCGTGGTGATCGCGAGGTTTCCCGCCCACTCGGTGCGGTAGGTGAGGACGCCGATCAGGACCCCGAGCACCGTGGCGACGACCATGCACTGGAAGACGGCGCTGGCGTGCTGATAGGCGTCCACCAGCAGCTGCTGGTAGCGGGTGCCCAGGTACTCCCAGAAGCTCACTTCTCGGTCCCTCCCTCAAGGCCGGTCCTCCAGCGGTCAGCGGTCCATACGGCGCCTGCCGCGACGCCTGGCGCACCAGTGGAACGATCCGGAGCGGCACCGGATTCCATCACGATCGCCGTCGAGGCCCGCACGATGCCATCGAATCCCACCATCCGGTCGATCACGCGCTGCAAGTCGGCATTCGAGCGTCCCACCAAACGGCACAGCATGTCACCACCCCGCCAGCGTCGAGGAGTACTTGGGCCGCGCCCGACGGGAGCCGCATCACCGGCTGAGCAAACTCGCACTGCTCGCCAACCGCTGATCCACCCGGGTCCGACGGGTCTGTAAAGCGGGCGGTGTAACTGGGGTTGGTGTGGCTAGAGTTGGCCTGCGGTGAGGCGGCCGTCGAAGGCCAGGTCGAAGGCGTTCATGGCGCCCTTCCAGCGCATGGTCCAGCGTTTGTGGCCGGCACCGGTCGGGTCGAGGCTCATGACGGCCATGTAGACGCACTTGAGGGCGGCCTGTTCCGTGGGGAAGTGCCCGCGGGAGTGGACGGCCTTGCGGATACGGGCGTTGACGCTCTCGATGCTGTTCGTTGTGCATACGATGCGGCGTATTTCCGCATCAAACTGGAGGAAAGGCGTGAACTCGGGCCAGCTAGACTCCCAGAGGCGGACGATCGCCGGGTACTTCTTGCCCCAGGTCTCGGCGAATTCCAGGAACCGTGTCGTGGCCGCGTCCTCGGTCGGCGCGGTGTAGATGGGCTTGAGCGCCTTGGCGATCTTGTCCCAGTCCTGCCGGGCCGCGTATCGAAATGACGCCCGCAGCAGGTGAACCACGCACGTTTGCACCACAGTTCGGGGCCAGACCTCGCCGACCGCGTCGGGCAGCCTCTTCAACCCGTCGCAGACCAGCATGAGGACGTCTTCGACGCCCCTGTTCTTGAGCTCGGAGAGCACTCGAAGCCAGTGTTTCGCGCCTTCGCCGCCGTCGCCGGCCCACAGGCCGAGGATGTCGCGGTGTCCCTCGGCGGTGACCGCCAGGGCCACGCAGATCGGCCTGTTCGCTACTTGGCCATCGCGAATTTTGACGTTGATAGCGTCAATGAAGACGACCGGGTAGACGCGGTCGAGCGGCCGGTTCTGCCATTCGGCCATTCCCTCCATCACCTTGATGCTCCTATCGTTGGTCAAGCGGCGGTGAGCCAGTCGCGGTAGGAGGCGGCGAAGGCATCGTCGCGGCGATGGCCTCGCTCGATGTTGGAGATGACGGCAGGCCAGACCCCGAAGTGGTTCGCGGCGGCGGTGAGCGTGATGTTCTTGGCTTGGCGGGCCGGCCTGAGGTCAGCGATCTCGGGAACCGCGACCGTCGTGGTGAGGTAGCGGAAGATCTCCCGCGCGATGGCGCGTTGAGGAGGCGAATGATCTCCTTCTTCGTCCGCCCAGCCTTGGTTTGCCGCTCGACGTAGTCGCGGGTGTGCCGGTCACGGGCCATCCGGACGAGTGCGATCAGGTAAAGGGCCCCGTTGGCGGCGCGGTCCCCACCGCGGGAGAGCCGGTGACGGTTGGTCTTGCCGCTGGAGGCAGGGACCGGGGCGGCGCCGCACAAGGCCGCGAAAGAAGCCTCGGTGCGCAGGCGGTTGGGGTTATCGCCGGCCGTGATCAGCAGTTGTGTCGCGGTGTCAGGACCGACTCCGTAGGCGGCGCGTAATCCCGGGTTGAGATGGGTGACCAGGGCATCCACCGCCGCGGTGAGGGTGTCGTGCTCCTCGGTCAGGTTCTTGACGCGTCGGGCGAGCGTTCGCAGAGCGGTCAGGATCGGGACCCGGACGGGGTCGTCGCCCAGACGGAGGCGGGTGAGCGCTTCGATGCGCTTGTTGCCTTGCAGCACCTCGTACTTCACCCGGATGTCGTCGGGCGCGCTGATCAGGATGTGCCCGATCTGGTTCAGCGTTGCCGTACGGGCCTTGATCGCAGATCGTGCGGCGTTGTGCAGAGACCGGATTCCGTTGATGGCATCGCCCTTGGGGGCGCTGCCCGCCCGGCCGGAAACGACCGCGCGGGCAGCGGCGTAGGCGTCGATGGGGTCGGACTTGCCGATCCTGCGGCGCTCGGCCTTGTCTGGCCGGTTGACCTCGACCACGGTCAGACCAGCGTGCCCTCCACCCCTACTGCGGCAACGGTGCCGTGTGCGGTCAGGAAAGCGATCGCAGCCTTGTAGCCGGCGGCCGTTGTGGGAAACTCGGCGTCGGCGAGATGCCCGCCGCGGCCGGTGACCACACCGACGTGAATAGTGTCGGCGTGCGAGTCCACCCCGCCGACCACTATCTCCTCAACAGCGTCCGCAGTGTCTGTTCCTGTCATGCTGGGGATGCCTTCCTCACCGGAGGTGACTCCGGCCGGATGGGGCAGACAGAACAGTGAGGGGGCCTCTGGCCAGGCTCCTATTAGGTCATGATTCACCCGGCCGGAGCCTCGGGAAAGGGACCCCGGCAGCCGGACAGACCAAGGTAACGACAGCCCAGCAGGGCGTCAGTCAGTGATAGAGCCACGACCACCGGGGACCCGGATACCACTATCACTGTCAGTGATCGTGGAGATGGTCTGCTTGGACACCTCCGCCCCGTAGACCTCGGCCAGGTGCGCGGAGATCTCCCCGTGCGTGAGGCCCTTCGCGGACAGCCAGAGCACCATCTCGTCCACGCCGGTCAGCCGGCGCTGCCGCTTCTTGACGATGGCCGGCTCGAAGGAGCCCTCCCGGTCGCGGGGCACGTCGATCTCGACCGGCCCGATGTCCGTCAGCACCGTCTTGGACCGGGTGCCGTTACGGGAGTTGCCGCCGTCCTTGCCCGCCGGGTCGTGCTTGCCATAGCCGAGATGGTCGGTGATCTCGCCCTCCAGGGCGGACTCCAGAACCGTCTTGGTCAGCTGCTGCAGCAGCCCGCCCTCGCCGGTCAGCTGCAGCCCCTTGCTGCGGGCCTGCTCGACGAGCTGGTCGATCAGTTTCTGCTCGACCGTCGCGGCCTCCGGCGAGGGATCCGCCTGGTCATCGGCGTCCATGAACCCGGTCACGGTGTCAGTCACTTGATGTCTCTTCCATGATCATCAATTACACCGGTGAGCGTACAGACCCGCGTGGTTGGAAGAGCGGAACTCCAGCACGCCCAGCAGCTTGATCAGCCCGCGCCGGTAGTGGTTGGTGTACGACGCCTTTCAGCGGTGGTCGCCGCCGTCTTGGCGGAGCTGATCGGTATGCCGGGTGATGGTGTCTATCCGGGACGCGAGATCTGGATGGTGGGCCTTCAGGTAGGTGTGGGTGTCGGTCAGTGGGCCGACGAGGTTGGCGGCGTCGTTGTCGGCGAGGGCTTCGGTGAGCCTGGCGAGGGAGGCGCGGGCACCGGTGGGGAGGTTGGTGAGGGCGGTGATCTGGCCGGCGATCTGGCGTAGGTCGGCGGCGTTGTCGCGGGCCCAGGCGGTGACGTTGCGGTCGGCGGCGCGGCGGCCGCGGGTCGCTTGTACGCGCTGTTCGGCGGTGGTGCCGGGAGTTCCGGGACGTACACGCAGGTATCGGCGTTCGGCGGCCTGCCTGCTGGCGACCCCGAGGGGGTGGGCGAGGTCGGCCCAGCTGGCGCCCGCCGTTCGGGCTGCTTCGATCAGCCCCGGCTCCCATCCGGCGAGCTGCTCGCGCAGCTCGCGCAGCAGAACCAGAGTAGCCAGGGCCTGCTCTGAGCTGGCCTGCCCGGGTTCGGGATGCGGTCCGGTCTGTGGCCTCTGCGCGGTACGTACGGCCTCGTTGATCGTGCTCAGCGCTGCCGCGGCGGCGAAGAAGGACGTGGGGTTGCTGGGCTGGTCGGCTGCGGTCATGGAGTCCCTTTCGTAGGTGTCACCCTCCTGACGACATCATGCTTGTCATCGTTTGGATGACATGTTACAACGGTGTTAGGTGAAGCGCATTGGCAGTTCCTGCCTGAACCGTTGGAGGTGTTTCGCGATGTTGATGCGCACCGACCCGTTCCGCGAACTCGACCGGCTCGCCCAGCAACTGACGGGGGCAACCGGCACGTGGTCCAGGCCCTCGGCGATGCCGATGGACGCCTACCGCGAGGGCGAGGAGTACGTGATCGCCTTCGATCTGCCCGGTGTCGCGAAGGATGCGATCGATATCGACGTCGAGCGGAACATGCTTACCGTCAAGGCCGAGCGCCGACCGGTTGCGAAGGCCGATGATGTGCAGATGGAGCTCTCCGAGCGGCCCCTAGGCGTCTTCTCCCGCCAGCTGGTTCTGGCCGATACCTTGGACACTGAGCGCATCAGTGCCGAATATGACGCCGGGGTCCTGACCCTGCGGATTCCGATCGCCGAGCGCGCCAAGCCCCGCAAGATCGCCATCGGCGGGGAGTCCGCGCACAAGCAGATCAGCGGCTGAGCCACACTCACCCGAGCCAGCGGCGGCGGACGGGAAGTGATCTCCCTCTCCAGACCCGTCCTCCGCGCTGCGTACCAGCACCAGCCGAAGGGGGCAGTGGTGGCCATGCGATGGGAAGCGTTCCTCGACCAGGTGCAGGAACGCGGCGAGTACGACACACACCAGGAAGCCGAACGGGCAGCACGCACCGTTGTGGCGCTGCTGGGCGCACATCTGGTGGGTGAGGTCCGGGCCGAGCTGGCCGCCCGGCTCCCGGACACCTTCGCCATGATCCTCCTCAACCCGTTGCAGGCCGCCGAGCCCCTCGCTGCGGACCGGTTCGTGCGGGCCACCGCGGCCTGGATCGAGGGGGCCACCGAAAAGACCGCGACCTGGGACGTCAGCGCCGTGCTGAGCGTGACCGCCGACGCGGCGGGTGAGGAACTCACCCGCCGCGTCCTGCTCCAGCTTCCCCCGGGCTACGACCTCCTCTTCGGCCGCCCCGAGCGCACCTGACCCCAGGAGAGGTCAGCCCCCTCGCCAAGTTCAGCAGCGCAGGCCGGTGTCTGCCCCGTTCGCACCCAAGAGAAGCCTCAGGACGAGAAAGGCAACCACTCCACCGATGCTCAAAGTCGCCACTCGCCTTGCGTCACACCCTCACACCAAGAGAGGCCTGCACACGGCTTCGCTTCCTCGATCTGGAGCAGGGCCGGGCCGGTGCTGCCGATGGGGAAGAACAGCTCGGGGTCCTGGCCCCAACGCGCCGGTCTGCCCCCGATGACCTTCCCGAACGTCACCCGTTCGAAAGCGTCCTGGACCAGTGGCCCGCCATCGCGGCCCCCGTCTCGCCGCAACTGCCCAAGCACGCCCAGGCCGTCGCCTTCCACGCGGAGAAAGGACGCCTGGACCTGCGCCCGGACTCGCCCGCGTACGCCACGCAGCTGCGCCTGATCACGTCCCGGATCGTCCGCGCGGCCAACGATGTGGCGGGCTCGGAAGCGGTCCGTACGGTCCGAGTGCTGCCGGTCGGATCCATCGCCCCGGCGAGCAGCACAGCTGCCGCCGAACCGGTGGCTGCCGGCCCACCCAACGGCGGGGCAGTACGACGAAGCCGGTGGCCTCGTCACTGCGCCTGACGATCTCCAGCGTGAGCCGGAGTTCCTCCTTCGCCCAGGTCACGAGCTGGCCGGCCCAGGCACGCGTTCGGCGTCGCCGGGCCGGGCGTGCTGCTCGGCGGGGCTGGTGCCGAAGGCTCGGGTGATCACGGCGCGAGGTCGCCAGGCTGCCGGTGGCGTAGCGCCCGCGCGGCCTACAGGGCGTCCAGCGGGCCCGTCATCGGAGCGGCCGACGTGTCGTCCTCGTCGTCATCGTCGGGGGAGCCGGGGAACATCAGCCAGGCGCTGGCGGTGATCATGCACATGGACGTCAGCCCTAGGGCGAACTTGAGCAGCCGCATGCCGCCCAACCAGTCGTGGGGCGAACCGAACACGACCCAGAAACCGAGGGCGATCCCGGCGAGCAGGACGATGACAGCGGCGGTGCGACGCAAGATTATGGACACCCGACCATGATCTCATTCGCGCTCGCGCGCCATGGCGGCTCGGTGGTCCGCCAGCGGTCCAGCAGAATCACCTTCGAATTGTCATGGACCACGCCTCCCTGCCTAGCCCGTGCGACTTGGTTCCACACGCCTGCGCTGCAGCCCTGTCTGAGAGACACGCTCGAAACTTGTTCTTTATCTACCAGGATCTTCCAGGCTTGCCGATGGCCTTGAGGGTCTCGGGGCGTTTGACGGTCTTGCCGACGTCGTAGCGGGGTGCCCTGCGTTTGTTCTTGGCGCCGGGTGGCCGTCCGGGTCCGGTGCCTGTGGGTTTGGGAACACGGGTCGGGCAGGCGAGATGAGCGCGGATGTTCCTGAACCCTCGGCGGACCCGGGCCGGGGTGAGGCGGTCGGAGGCGGTGGGTTTCTCCCAGGGTCGGTGGAGGTCCTCGGCGAGCGGCCGGGCGAGTCGGAGCTGGGTGTGGGCGACGATCAGGATCCAGGTCCAGCGGTCCGCGGCCTCGGGGGTGCGGAGTTTCGGGGTGGTCCAGCCGAGGGTCTGCTTCGCGAAGCGGAAGGTGTGCTCCAGATCGAAGCGGCGGAGAAATGCCCGCCAGCAACGGTCCACATCGTCGGGGGCGGCACCGGTCTTCGAGAACCACAACCACACCGGCGGAGCATCCCGTTCCTTCGACAGGTGCTCGACCTTCAGCCGGATCAATGTTCCCTCTACCAAGGGAAGTTCACCCTCGTGGTTGAGCCAGGCCGAGCGGTGGGTGAGACGAGGGTGGCCCCGGTCCCATGCCTGGGTTTCGGCCTTGCCGTAATTGCCGGTGTCGGTGACCGTGGTGATCGCGGGCTCGGGCCAGGTCTCCGGCTTGGTGAAGCGGAACTCCGGTCCGTGCTTGGGCGGGCGGCCATTGATACCGTGCATCCTCGGCGGTTTCGGCAGCCGCATGACGCGGTCGGAGCGGACACGGCCGACCATCTCGACGGGCAGGTCTCGCAGGACCCAGGCCAGGCGGGTGACGTCATAGCCGGCGTCGCTGACGATCACGATGTCCGGGTCCCCGGCCCGCCACTGGCCCGCGGTGATGAGCCGTTCAACGACTCCTCGGAGCTGGCCGGCGGTGATCGCGGTCGCGTCGTCCGCCGGGCCGAGCCGGACCGTGTCCAGGATCGCGGTCCATGACGTGGCGCCCGGCTCCAGCACGGCGACGAAGGAGTACGGCCAGCCCGGAATGAACTGCGACGCCGTCTTCGCGCGGCCGTAGACGTGGCAGAACAGCCGCTCCGCTGAGCACGGCGCGTCCGAACGAAGCCACGGCGACACATCGACCGCCAAGACCAAGCGCCCGCCGTCGAAACGCGGCCGCGACAGCCCGGCCAGCACCGTCCGCAGCCGATCGACGTCGCCGCGGCCACCGCCACGGACGTGCTGGGCGAGCCGTCCGTACCGGACACCATCGACGACATCGAAGCGAACGCCAGCAACGATGACACGGGCGGGGGAGAGGAACTGCTGCAGTTCAGCACGCCCCGCCTCCCCGGACTGCTCAGCCGGTTCATCTCCCTGCGGGTCCTGCAGCCCGAGAGGTACGCCTGGCTCCGCGGCTTGGAAGCCGCCCTCGCCTACCACCGGGCCCACGGCAACCTTCGAGTGCCCTACGACTACCGCTCACCCGTGGCACCTGACAGCGCACCGGACGACGGCTTCCCACTGGGGACATGGATCGTCCTTCAGCGCCGAGAGCGCCGCGCCGGCAGGCTCAGCGCTGAGCGGAGCGCGAAGCTGGACACCCTCGGCATAGTGTGGTCGCCGTTCGACGCGGCCTTCGAAGAAGGACTGACCGCCTGCAGGAACTGGTTCGCCGCCCACGGACATCTGCTCCCGCCCATCGACGCCGTAGACCCTGACACCGGCTTCCCCCTCGGCCGGTGGCTGAAGAACCAGCGCGCCGCGGTCCGCACCGCGGATGAGCCCAGCGGTTGTCGGTCACCGCGAGCGACAAGGAACGCGACGCCGCAGCCCAGGCCGACCGCCGTCGGGAAGCACTGGAGGAGATCGACGCGTCCTGGTGTCCCGCCTGGCCGGTGGACTGGCAGCGTGCCTTCCATCTCGCCCGGCCTCTCGCCCAGGCCGGGCACACCCTGACCGGGCACCCGCCCCGGCGCCTGGTCGTGCACACGGCGAGGACATCGGCCGCTGGATCACCACTCAGCAGACCACCTGGGACACGCTCAGCACCGGCCAGCAGTGGTTGCTGCGCAAGGTCCTGGGCATCGGCCCCGCCGCCCCCACCGACCGGCCAGAAGCCAAGGCCCGCCAGAGCCACGCCGACAAGTGGGCACTCAATCTCACGGCAGCCCTCCAGTACCGGCGGCGTGAAGGGCACTTGGACGTGCCTCGCAGGCACAACGAAACCGTTGAGGGCCAGGTCGTCAAGCTGGGGATCTTCGTCGCCAATACCCGGGCCCGACGCGACAGGCTCGCGTCCGACCGGGTCAGCGCGCTCGACGAGCTCGGTATCCGCTGGTCATAACTGACCGCCATGAGAAGGGGCCTGGCTGATTCTCGAGATCAGCCAGGCCCCTTTTCGTAGGCAACGCAGGCGCTCGTCATCCGGGTCGCCTGCGGAGGTGAGATTTCCTCACGTACGCGCGCGCCGTTCTAAAGCGCCCCGGCCCTCCCGCTAAGGGAGGACCGGGCCGCTCTGCGGTCGCGCCACGCGGTTCGTCGGCGACGACCTCCCCCGTCTCAGCGGTAGTAGTAGGCTTTCGCCTCGATCGTGTGCGCCTTGCCCTTCAGGTAGATGCGCATGTAGTACGAGGTGCCGGACGACGCGTTCGCCTTCACCGTCATCCAGCCGCCGTTGCAGTAGCCCCAGCCGCCCTTCTTGACGACCTTCTTGTCGCGGGTCCGCACCACGTCGATCTTGTACTTGGTGCCGTCACCGCCGTTCCAGCAGCGTGCGTTGACGCCGAGCGTGCCGCTGCGCGGGACGAAGTCGGGCGTGGCCCAGTACTTGGTGGGCTTGTGGCTCTTCGGGCCCCAGATCAGGTGCCAGCCCGCCTTCGCGGCGGAAGTTTCGGTCCGCGAAGCGGCGGTGCCCGGTGCGCTCTGCGCCGCCGGCGCTGCCTGGGCGGCCGGAGCGGCTATCGCGAGCCCGGTGCCCAGCGCCACCGTGGCCGTCGCCAGGGCGAGGCTCTTTCGTGCTGTCATCGTGTCGAATCCTTTCCCGGACCACCGGCCGGGTTCCCCCGTTGGGCACCCGTGTCGACCGTGTCCGCGTGGCGCCCGGTGGTCGGCCGCGGCGCCTCGTGCTGGTCCAAGAAGCTACGGGCGGCCCGTACCGGGCCGCGTCCGGCGACGGGTTGAACTCCCGGCAGACCCGCGGCAGTAGGCACACGGTTCCTGCACCTTTCGCGGTACCGCCGCAGTTTGACTACCCGCCGCCCGCACCACGGCTACGCTGCGGCGATGCGGATCCGCCCCTCAGGCCGTGTTGGCCCGGCAGCCGACGCGCTGATTGCCGCGGCGCTCACCAGCGTGGCCGTGCTCCTCGGGCAGGAGGCCGCGAGCCAGGGTTGGTCCGCGCTCGACGCGCCCGCGTACGCGCTCGTCGGGCTGGTCAATCTGCCGCTCGCGCTGCGCAGCAGGGCGCCGGTCGCCGTCTGCGCCTTCGTCCACCTCGTGTGGTTCTGCTACGTCACCGCCGGCTACTGGCCCGTCGTGAACACCTTCGGCCCGATGCTCGCCGTCTATACGGTGGCGTCGCTGCGTCCCGTACGCACATCCGTCACCTGCGCCGCCGCGATGGCCGGGATCTGGATCTACGCGGGAGTGGTCAGCCACAGCGACTCCATGCCGTCCGTCGTCGGCCAGGCCCTCGTCTTCCCCGCCGTGCTGTGGCGCTTTGGCGTCACCGCCCGCCGTGCCGCCGAACTTGCCCGCAGGCTCCGTGAGGAGCAGGCCGAACGGGCCCGCCGAGAAGTGGCCGAGGAGCGCGGCAGGATCGCGCGCGAGCTGCACGATGTGGTGGCTCACCACATGTCGGTTATATCGGTGCAGGCGGGCCTGGCCGGATTCGTCTTCGACTCGGACCGCGACACGGCGCGTACCGCGCTCTCCACGATCTCCGGCACCAGCGCGGAGGCCCTCGATGAACTCCGCCGCATGCTTTGGGTGTTGCGGGCCTCGGACGAGGACGGTGTTCCGGCCACGCCCATGCCGGGCCTCGCGCGTCTGGGGGAGATGGTCGAGCGCGTACGGTCCGGGGGCGTGTGGGTCGACCTGCGGATCGAGGGCATGGCCCGCCCGCTCGCGCCCGGCGTCGACCTGTGCGCGTACCGCGTCGTGCAGGAGGCGCTGACCAACGTACTGAAGCATGCGCCCGGAGCCATCGCGAGCGTGGAACTGCGCTATGAGCCAGGCCAGTTGGAGGTGACCGTCGCGGACGACGGACAGGGGGTGATTCCGGACAAGGTTCGGCCGGGCAGCGGGCATGGGTTGATCGGCATGCGTGAGCGGGCCAAGCTTTACGGCGGGCGGGTCGACATCGGCCCGCGGAGCGAGGGGGGTTTCGCGGTGCGTCTGACTCTGCCCACCTCCACGCAGGCCGTACGCGAGGGAGAAGACACGTCGGGATGACCAGGGTGCTCGTCGTCGACGACCAGTTCCTGATCCGCGCCGGACTGGTGGGGCTGCTGCGCGCGGCACCCGGCATCGAGGTGGTCGGCGAGGCGGGCGACGGCGAGGAGGCCGTCGCCCTGGCCGCACAGACCCGTCCCGACGTGATCCTGATGGACATCCGGATGCCCGGCATGAGCGGCGTCGCGGCCACCGAGAAGATCCTCGCCGACGCGCCGGACCCGTTGCCCCGGGTCCTCGTCCTGACCACCTTCGACCTGGACGAGTATGTCTACGGTGCCTTGCGTGCCGGTGCCTGCGGCTTTCTGCTCAAGGACTCGGGGCCCGAGCGGCTGCTCGCCGCGGTGGCGGCGGTCGGCGGGGGAGACGCGCTCTTCGCGCCCAGCGTCACGCGCCGCCTGGTCGAGGCGTTCGCCCAACGGGCCGGAAACGCCGGGAGAACGGACGAACCGCCGCCCGATCTGGGGGCGTTGACCGCGCGCGAGGTGGAGGTGCTGAGGCTGACCGCCAGAGGTCTGTCCAACCTGGAGATCGCCGGCGAGCTGTTCATCAGCGAGGCGACTGTCAAGACGCACCTCAATCGCACGATGACCAAACTGGACCTGGGCAGCAGGGCGCAGGCCGTGGTGGTGGCGTACGAGACGGGTTTGGTCACTCCAGGGGGCGCGGGCTGACCGGCCGCGGACTGAGGGGGACGGGGCGCCGCTGCGTACGCAGGTAGCGTGAACCATCTCGGCACCGCCCGCCGCATCGCCTCGGGGCCTTGCACCTCAAGCGCGCGCGTGCGCAGAGCGTCGGACCAGCTCAGATCGCCGCGCCAGACCTCGGTCATGCGGCGCAGGCCTGCGGTCACCGCCACCGTGAAGCCGGGGTCCGCGTCGCAGACGTCTGCACCGGCTGCTGTGATCAACCCCGCCCGGCCCCACCCGCCCGCCGCCAGGCAGAATCCCTCATACCGGCCATGGCGCCTGGGAAGCCATCGCCGCTGCCGTGGTCCCCCAGGGAACGGAACCCAGCACGGAACCAGGTCGGGGTCCAGGACGTACGCGAGGTGCCCAAGCAGTAAGCGGCCGCGGTCAACGACTCCATGAACGAGCGGATCCGCGCCGCGCTGCACAGGCGGTGGGGCGAGCAGGCCGCGGCCCCTGTCCAGCGCGGCTCGGTCGCCTTGATGACTCAGGAGTTCCGCGCGGCCGTTACCGCGAACAGCGCCTAACGCTGCACCGGATGTTCGGCTGCCTGTGGGCGAAGTGCGGTACGACCGCCTTCCTCCAGCGGCGAGCTCGTCACCCCGGGCGTTGCTGCGCGAGTCAGCGGGGTGGTTCGTTCGCCTGCCGCTCCACCCAGCGCGCCAGGTCATTGCCCTCCTCGAAGAACACGCCCGGCTCGATCTGCGGCAGTACGCCAACCTCGTTCCGCCGCAACTCGGCCAGCTCGTCAGTCATTCGAAAACGGGCATGGCCGAGGCGTGAGCCATCCCGAGTAGGAGACCCGCCCGCCTGATCTCCCCGGCCGTGGTCACCTCAGAGGCCAGGTCCTCGTATTCCCGCATTGCCTGGTCCTCCTCCGCGGACCGGTACGCCTCGCATGGGAGGGCGTCGGGGTGTTCGTCACGCCAGTCCCTCAGGAGGCCGATTGCTTTCGCTGACGAGTGCCAGCACGCGCAGCGCACCTGCAGCACCAGGTCGGCGGGCAGCCGCACCGTGATCTGTTCCGGGCAGTCGACGTCCCGTGAGCCGGGCCAGCGCCCGCCGATCAGCGCCTGCTGCGGCAGAGGCGGCCATTTCCGGCTCCATCCCCGCCTTTTCAACTCCTGCCGCACCCCGTACGTGACCACCACATCGCGAGTGTCGACCAGATTCCCGCACTCCTGCAGGCTCGCCTTGTACATCTGCCACTGAGCCCGCCGTACGGCGGCCTCCCGGCTCGGGAGGCCATCAGCGCTCCACCGGGGTGTGCTCCTCAGTGACTTGGCCCGCCTCCGCTCAGCTGTGAACAGCGGCCTCAATGCCTCGAGCTTGTCCTTCGTACCGGCAGGCAGGGAGGGGGTGACGGGTGTGGTGCTGACGGTCATACGACACATCATGCCGGGACCTTCGACACCGCCTCACCCCTCGTCCCGGCAGTCGCGCGCAAGTGCTTTGACTGAGCTTGTTCCGCTTTGACGGACACCGTCGGTGTGGTGGTCAGGCCGCGAGTGCGGTCTCGTAGTCGGCGGGACTCCGGTAGCCGAGGCTGCTGTGCAATCGGTGCAAGTTGTACCAGCCTTCGATGAAGTCGAAGATCGCGGTGCGGGCGGCGGCCCGGCTGGGCCAGGCGGTGGTGCCGAGCAACTCGCGCTTGATGGTGGCGAAGAACGACTCGGCGAGCGCGTTGTCCCAGCATTGGCCGGTGCGGCCGACCGAGAGCCGGATGCCGAACTCACTGCTGAGGGCGGCGAATTCGGTGCTGGTGTATTGGCAGCCGCGGTCCGAGTGAAAGATCACCGACCGGCTTGGGCGACGCTGTCGACAGGCAGATCGCAGGGCATCAGCAACCAGCTCGGTCCGCAGGTGATCAGCGGTTGCCCAGCCGACCACCCGGCGCGATGCGATGTCGATGACAGTCGCCAGATAGAGCCAGCCTTCCTCGGTCGGAACGTAGGTGATGTCACCGCACCAGCGGGTGTCGATCGCCATGGGATCAGGAGCGAAATCACGCAGGACCAGGTCGGGGCGGGTGGCGGCTCGCGGGTCTGGGATCGTGGTCAGTTGTCGGCGTCTGCGATGACGGCCCTGCAGCCCGGCATTGCGCATCAGTCTGGCGATCCGGCGCCGGCCGCAATCCTGGCCTGCCTGTTGCAGGGCAGCGTGGATGCGCGGAGAGCCGTAGGTGCCCCGCGACCACTCGTGGACTTCGGTGATCCTCCCGGTCAGCTCGGCATCGCGGACCGCCCGCGGTCCGGGCTTGCCGCCGCGGCGGGCATAGAAGGCGGTGCGGGAGACCTTGAGCAGTTCACATGCGCGCTTGACGTTGTGACCGTCCTGCTTCTCCGCCTCGATGAACGGGTGCACGCTCACCGGGTCTCCTTCGCGAAGAAAGCCGTTGCACGCTTGAGGATGTCGACGTCCTCGCGCAGGCGACGGTTCTCCCGCCGCAACGCGGCCAACTCCTCACGCTCGCTGCTGGTCAGGCCGTCCTTCTCGCCCGCGTCGACCTCAGCCTGGCTGGCCCACAGCCGCACCGCGGTCTCCGTCAGGTCGAAGTCCTTGGCGATCTGACCGACCGAACGGTCACCACGCCGGCACAGTTCAACGATCTCGGCCTTGAACTCCGGCGTGAACGAACGGCGAGGCCGAGGCTTCTTCTTCCCCATGCTCTCCATGATGGACATCCTTCCGGGGCAGAACCCCTGATCTCAGATGTCCGTCAAAGCGGATCAAGCCCAGACCGGGAACGCGTCCGGTCACTCATCGGGCTCCCCAGTCGATCACTGTCCGATCGACCGGCTACTCTCAGCGGACTTTGCACGTCGATGCCCGGGGGGCTCTGTGGGTTCCACGCCTACCACATCTTTGGCTTCGGCCACCGTCATCCTTTCGCTCACCCTCCTGACGGCCTCCGGGCCTGCGGGAGCCGAATCCGCGCGGGGAAAGGCCGATGGCCAAGCGACGGCTTCCGCTCAGCCGACGCAGGAGGCAACGCCGCTAGCCGACTTGAGCGGTGGGCAGCTGCAGGACAAGGCACTGGCCGCGACCCGCGACGCAACCTCGCTGCGGTTGCGGGTCCACGAAGCCGAGGGCGGCGTCGACATAGACATCACCGTCGACAGGAAAGGGCAGTGCCGAGGCTCCATGAGCCTGGCAGACGGCACCATCAGCCACATCCGGACCACCGACCTCATGTTCTTCAAGCCCAATGAGGCCTTCGTCCGACGTCAGTGGGCAAAGGGCCTACCTCCCAAGGAAGCGACTCCGTTGTCGCGAAGCTCGCCGGCCGGTGGTCCAAGGTCAGGACGAGCGACCCCAGCGCAGAGGGCATGGGACGACTGTGCAACATGAAGAACCTCCTTGCCGGGTTCACCAGCACCCCTCTGGCCCGCAAGGGCAAGCCGACCACGCTCAACGACCAGCAAGTGCTGACGGTCACCGTCCCTCGCCAGGGCAGGCTCGACACCTGGTACATCGCCGCGGATGGCGCCCCCTACCTGCTCAAGCTGACGAAAGGCGGCAGCCCGAACTCGACCGAGATGTCCACGCACAACCAGCCGGTCGACCTGACACCACCTGATGCAAAGGTCCAGGACCTCACCTAGGCCGGCCAAACCGGTTCGACCGCGTGATGCAGGGACGCTGGGGGACAGACGCCCAGAACGACCCCAGCTGGTTGGGGTCGCGGGACTGAAGACGGCTGGGCGATACGCCCGGACGCAGTCGGACTGCGTCTAGCGTGTCGGCGGGTTGTGCCGGGGCGTCTGCATCCGAAGCAGTACCCAGGGGACCATCAGGGGCACTACGACCTTCTTAACGGCAACGACTAGTGCCGCATCAGGCAACGTTCGCCCCGTCGACCACGGCTCGTAGCCGCTGATCGTCAGCATGACGGTTTCGCCAGATGAGGTAGCGGCGGATCATGCTGCCCTGCTCCTTGTGACTGGCGTGGTCGGTGCCATCGAGGGTGAAGTAGCGCAGGGCGGTGAACTGGGCCTCGATGCGATTCAGCCACGAGGAGTTCGTCGGGGTGTAGGCGATCTCGACGTTGTTGGCCTGGGCCCAGTCCGCCACGCGGCGGCACCGCTTGGTGGTCAGGTGCGGGGAGTAGTTGTCGCACACGATCGCCAGGCGGACCGTCGGCGGGTAGAGGGTCCGCAGGTAGCGGCAGAACTCCAGGAACTTCGACCGGGTCTTGGTCTTCTTGATGTGTCCGTAGAGCTTGTCCTTGGCGAGGTCGTAGGCGGCGAACAGATGCCGCACCCCGTGCGGGCGGGTGTAGGTCGCCCGTCGGCGGGGCCGGGGTTCACGGTCTCGGTCCTTGTGTTTGCCGCCGCGTTCGGCCCACTGACGGCCCGGATGTGGCTGGAGGTTCAGCGGCCCGAACTCGTCCAGGCATAAGACCACCTCCGGCTCGCCTTCTTCAGGTATGACCTCGCCGTCGGCGATCGCGTAGAGATGTTCGACGCGCGCCTTCTTGGCCGCGTAGTCCGGGTCGCGGGAGGTCTTCCAGGTCTTCACGCGTTGAAAGGAGACGCCTTCCTCGCGGAGCAGGATGCGCAGGCCCTCGTGGCTGATGTCGTCGACCACCCCCTCTGCGACCAGGAAGTCCGCCAGCTTGGTCAGGCTCCAGGTCGAGAACGGCAGGCCGTGTTCAGCCGGCTGGGACTTGGCGATCTTCTTGACCTCGCGGCGTTCGGTAAGGCTGAAGGTCTTCGGCCGGCCGCCTTTGTACTTCGGGTAGAGGGAGCCGAAGCCGTCAGTGTTGAAGTTATGGATGACGTCCCGGACCCGGTCGGTGCTGGTGAACGTCACTTCGGCAATCTTCGCCACGGTCATGCCCTGCGCGGACAGCAGCACCATCTGCGCCCGCCGCCAGGTCACCACCGAACCGGTACCGCGGCGGATGATCCGCAGCAGCCGCCTGCCCTCGTCATCATCGATCTCACGGACACGTACTCGTTCTGCCACCAGCACAGTTTCTCTGCCTCGCACTACCGGCAGTGCTTATTCCGCAGGAGTGCCCACCCGTAGGCGGTTGCCGTCAGGATCACGCAGCTCAATCTCGCGTGCCCATGGAGCGTCCTTCGCTCGGACACCGAACTCCCCCGCGATGGCATCGACTTCACGGACGCGGAGGTAGATCAACGTGTCGGGACGGGCGTCGCCTTTGTGCTCTGACAAGAACAACCTGACCCTGCCACGGGCCACCTCCACGAACGCGGGAAGCCCCGGCTCAAAGCGATGTTCCCACTGCTGGGTGAAGCCCAGACGGCCGTACCACGCGACCGCCGCAGCAGCGTCCTCGACGTGAAGAATTGGAATGACTTCCTCGTCCATGTGGCCCATCGTCCCAGACGACGGACAGGGCAAACGTTGCGTGATGCGGCACTAGGACGGCGAGGACTGCGATGCCGATGATGAGGGGGATCATGCTCCTCCGATGAGCGCAGGGTCTCGAGCAGAACGCTGACTTCTGTCAGTACACCAGGAGCGGCACCGCTTCCCGTGCCCGATCCCGCGTACGACCCTCAGATTCTGGCGCACGCCCTTGGCGAGGGCCACGGGAGGTCCCGGTGACGAGTGGGCTGACGCAACTTGGCGTGCAGACCGCTGAGTTCACATCTCGCCGCTGCTGGCCTGACGGCTTGTCGGGTGGAGGCGAGGCGGGGATATGCTGCGTTCGGCTCCGGATCTTGTGTGACCGCTGCAGGGTCTGCGGCCCGTGGTCCGGCGCGAGTAGAGACGTTTGTGAGCGCCCTGCCGGGAGTCTCCTCCACGACGGTGGCCGCTCCTCCTTGACCACGGCTTCGGAGGCTTCGTGACCACCCCGCGCCCAGCAGTTTCTCCCGACGACTCCGCAGTGGCACCGCCCCCTGGCTGTCCCGCGCACGGCATGAGTCCCGAGGGGATACGCCGGCTGTACGGGCCCGAGGCGGAGGCCAACCCCCGGGGGCTGTACGAGCAGCTGCGTCAGCAGCACGGTGCCGTCGCGCCGGTACTGCTGCATGGTGACCACCCCGCGTGGCTGGTCCTCGGACACCGGGAGAACCTCGAGGTCATGCGGACCCCGTCGCTGTTCTCCCGCGACTCGCGCCGCTGGACGCCGTTTGTGCAGGAGAAGGTGGCGGCCGACTCCCCGTTGATCCCCATGGTGGGATGGCAGCCGCTGTGCGTCTTCGCCGACGGTGACGAGCACGCCCGTCTCCGCGCCGCGGTCACCGAAAGCCTTGGGCAGTTCAATCGCCAGGGCGTGCGCCGCTATGTAACCCGCTACACCAAGCAGTTGGTCGCGGCCTTCGAGGCGACCGGGCAAGCCGACCTGATCCGGGACTACGCCGAGCGGCTGCCGATGCTGGTGATGACCCAGCTCATGGGAATGCCTGAGGAGGGCGGCCCGCGTCTGGTCGAGGCCACCCTGGACCTGATGAAGGGCACCGAAACGGCCCTGGCCAGCAACGAATACGTCACCGAGACGCTACGCAAGCACGTGAAGCGCAAGTCGAAGAAGCCCGGGCGCGACCTGACATCCCAGCTGCTAGGCCATGAGTCCGACCTCGACGAGGACGAGGTCGTCGAACATCTGCGGCTGATCCTTGTCGCCGCGAATGAGACCACGGTCAACCTGATCGCCAATACCCTTCGCCTCTTGCTGACCGACCGTCGCTTCCGAGCGAGTCTTTCCGGCGGCCAGATGACGCTGCCCGACGCACTGGAGCAGGTGCTGTGGGACGCCCCGCCCCTCTCGGTGATCCCGGGCCGGTGGGCCACGGGCGACACCAAGCTGGCTGGTAAACAGATCAGGGCCGGCGACATGCTGCTCCTCGGATTGGCCGCCGGCAACGTCGACCCCGACATCCGGCCCGACCTGTCGGCCCCCGTACACGGCAACCGGTCCCACCTCTCCTTCAGCTCTGGCCCACACGAGTGCCCCGGCCAGGACATCGGCCGCGCCATTGCGGACACGGGCATCGACACTCTGCTGACGCTGCTCCCCGGCCTCGAACTCGCGGTACCAGCCTCCGAGTTGAAGACGAGCGCCGCCTGGCTGTCCGAGCGTGTGTACTCCCTGCCCGTGCGGTTCAAGCCGCAGTCGTCGAGCGGCACCGGGCAGCGTGTCGCAGCGGACGCACCGCCGAAGTCGCAGCCGCTGCCTGACACAGCTCCCGTTTCCACCCCGATCGCGGAGCCTGCCCCGCTACCCGCCGCAGCGGACCGCCGCTGGTGGAGTTCGTGGGTTTTCTGGCGTTGACTCCCGCTCCCCGCCCTAGAGGGCAGGGATTCCTACCACGGTCGGCTGACCGTCTCGGTGGGTTCCTGCTTCAACGCGCTGTGCCGGTACGAGTACCGGTCTTACCTGCGCTCGACAGGCTGACACCGCCAGTCCGGCGGCCTTGGCGACGTTGACCGCCGCGTTGATGTCCCGGTCGAGGACGGCCCCGCACGCCTCACACGTCCAGATGCGGACGTGCAGGGGCTTGGGGCCGTCCTTGACGCCGCAGGCCGAGCAGACCTGAGAGGTCGGCTCGAAGCGTCCGATGCGGTGGAAGGTGCGGCCGAACTTGGCGGCCTTGTATTCCAGCATCGCGACGAACGCTGACCATCCGGCGTCGTGCACGGACTTGGCCAGGCGCGTGCGGGCGAGTCCCTTCACCGCCAGGCCCTCCACCGCGACCGCTTGGTTGTCGCGGATCAGCTTGGTGGAGAGCTGGTGGTGGAACTCGCGCCGCGCGTCGGCCACCTGTGCGTGAGCACAGGCGACCTTGACCCTGGCCGTGCCCCTGTTTCTCGATCCCTCGGCCTTGCGGCTGAGGGCTTGCTGTGTGCGCTTGAGCTTCTTCTCCGCCCGGCGCAGGAAGCGCGGAGCGTCGATCTTCGTACCGTCCGAGAGGACCGCGAAGTGCCCCAAGCCGAGGCCGATACCGACGACCTGTCCGGTCTCCGGCAGCGTCTCAGGGTCGGTCTCGACGACGAATGAGGCGAAGTACCTACCGGCCGCGTCCTTGATCACGGTCACCGTAGACGGGGCCGAGGGGAGATTGCGGGACCACTTGACCCGTACGTTGCCGATCTTCGGCAGGGACAGGTCAGCACCGGTCGTGACCTTCCAGCGGGCGTTGGCGGTGAACCGTACAGCCTGCCGGTTGTCCTTGCGGCTCTTGAACCGGGGTGCGCCCATGCGGGGGCGCTTGCCCTTGAGTCCGTCGAAGAAGTTCCGGTAGGCGGTGTCCAGGTCCCGGAGAGACTGCTGCAACACCACAGCGGACACTTCGCCGAGCCAGGCGCGTTCCTCGGTCTTCTTCGCCTCGGTGATCAGCAGCTTGGACAGGTCCCCGGTCTTCGGGAACGCCTCGCCGCCTGCGCGTGCGGTCTCACGGGCGCGGAGCGCGTCGTTGTAGACCACCCGCGCACACCCGAACGCCCTTGCCAGCGCGGAACGCTGAGGCCCGTTCGGGTACAGGCGGAAGCTGTACCTCAACTGCATGTCGATCACCGTACTGCAGTTGGCTTATGGCTGAGCATCAGAACATTCGCACTGGCCGGCACTGCGCTTTCGTCCTTCACGCGCATTTGGTTTTCGTGACGAAGTACCGGCACAAAGTCTTCAAGGACGCGCACCTGACGCGCATGGAGGAGATCATGCGCTCGGTCTGCGAGGACTTCGAGTGTGAGCTGGTCGAGTTCAACGGGGAGAAGAACCACGTGCACCTCTTGGTGAACTTCCCACCGAAGGTGGCCCTGTCCAAGCTGGTCAACTCCCTCAAGGGCGTCTCTTCGCGCCGGATGCGCCAGGAGTTCCCGGACCTCGTACGGCACTACTGGAGCGCCCAGCGTCTGTGGTCGGGCTCGTACTTCGCCGGTTCGGTCGGCGGGGCTCCGCTGTCGATAGTCCGTCGGTACATCGAGCGGCAGAATCGTCCGCTCTGAAGCGCGGGTCAGAGCAGTTCTCAGAATCGGTTCACCACCGGGCTATGCACTGCGATTAGTCCCGGTAGCAGGTCGACGTCTCAGGTGCCGTCATCCCGCGTGGAAGCGTCCTTGTGCGCGGTGCTGCGGGTTCCGAGCCAGCTGTGACAGAACGGCGTCACCCGGCACGGTTTTCGCCGGGGCGTTTCTGGTGAGGCCGATAGAGGGCCGTCCGCTCCGAGGAGACCCGGTTCTCCCAGGTGCGGACGGCCCTTCGCGCTGCCGTGCTGGGCAGTTGCTCATTGGAACGCGGGTGAGCCGTGGGTACGATGCGCCGTAGTTGATCAGTCGGGCAGTCCTCCCCGACCACAGCACCACTTCGCAGACCACTCGATGCAGGCCGGATCCCCCTCCACGCGGGGCCTGGCGCAGAGCACCGCCTCGCGAAAGGACTCCCGTGTCAGCTGAGTTGGCGGCGATACCCCGCGCCCCGGGCGGCATACCGCTCCTCGGGCACGTCTTGAAGCTTCAGAGCGACCCGCTCTCCTTCGTCCGCTCCCTTCGGGAGACGGGCGAGCTGGTCCGGGTCGACATCGGCACGATGCCGATCTACCTGGCCACCAGCGCCTCCCTGATCAACGACGTCATGGTGACGCAAGGCCGGCACTTCGAGAAGGGGCGGCTCTTCGACCGCGTCCGCCCGCTGGTCGGCAACGGACTCGCGACGGCCGGCGGCGAAGTCCACCGCCGCCATCGCCGCCTGATACAGCCCATGTTCCACAAGGTGCGCATCGCCGGATACGCCGAGGTGATGAGCGAGCGGGCCCGCGCGCTGGCCGACTCCTGGACGGCCGGGCAGCGCATCGCCGTGGACCAGGTCATGGGCGAGTTCGCCATCGAGACGCTGGCGGCGACCCTCTTCTCCGCGGACATCGGGCGGCCGGCCGTGGAGGCGGTGCGCCGGGATCTGCCGATCATTCTGAAGAACATGCTGGTGCGGGCGGCATCGCCGAAGATTCTCGACAGGCTGCCGATCTGGCGATCGTTCGACCGGGCCGTCGCGAGCATGCGCCAGGTCATCGACCAGGTGGTCGCCACCACACGCGAGTCAGGGCAGACCGACCGGGCGGACCTGCTGTCCGTACTGCTCGCCGCGCGGGACGCGGACACCGGTGAGGCGCTCACCGACGCAGAGGTCAGGGACGAGCTGGTCACGATCCTGTTCGCCGGTACGGAGACCACGGCCTCCACGCTCAGCTGGGCCTTCCACCATCTCGCCGAGCATCCTGAGGTCGAAAAGCAACTGATGGCCGAGATCGACGAGGTGGTGGGCGACCGCCCCATCGCCTTCGACGATGTGCCCCGACTGGCCAGTATCCAGCGCGTGCTGGATGAGGTCATCCGTCTGCACGGGGTGGTGCTGCTGATGCGCCGCACCATCGAGCCGGTCGAGCTCGGCGGATTCCACATCCCCGCCGGCGTCGAGGTCGCCTTCAGTCTCTACGCCATGCACCGCGATCCGACGCTCTACCCCGAGCCGGACCGCTTCGATCCTGACCGGTGGCTGCCGGAGCGGCGCGCCAGCCTCCCGCGGGAGGCCGTCATGCCCTTCGGTGCGGGCAACCGGAAGTGCATCGGGGACTCCTTCGCCTGGACCGAGGCCACCATCGCGCTTGCCACCATCCTCGGGCGCTGGAAGCTGCGCCCCGTGCCCGGCGAGAAGGCTCCCCGGGAATCGGCAGCATCGATGGCCCACCCCGACCACGTCCCCATGGAAGTCCTGCCCCGGGACGCCTGACCCACGGTTCGAATTACCGCCGGGCGCTTTCCGGCCGACACCTCCAATGGGCGAGGGTGATCGGCCGGACTGCATGCGGTCCCATGGTCCTTGGTGTCAGGGCGCTCGCCGGCATTCCGGCGTGCGGGGGCTACTTCCGTCGCAGCGGTGGCAGAAGTGAGCGCCAGCGGCTGGCTCGGGATTCATCGGTTTCGACAGCCTGCGCTGTCGGCGGAGTGGCGGTGAAGATGGGCTGCGGCGGCCAGCGCGCGTCGCCGGTGTCAGCCTCGATCGCATCCGCCGCGGCGTCCATCCTCGCCGGGGTGAACCGCACCGGTATCGATTCGGGACACCGTATGCCGCGGACGGAGCCCACAGCAGCTCGCGCGACGGCATTCCCAGACGAAGATCCGGAAGGCGTGAGTAGAGCCGTTCCAGGGACGTCTTGACGATCAGCGCCGTCAGGCGCCGAGCCGATGCAGGATACGGTACTCGCCTGCGCCCCAGAGCAGTTGCGGCTGATCAGCAGGATCTGCCATCGCAACGCGAGGGCCCGGGCCGGACAGTTGTGTGTAGAGGCTGTGGCTGAGCAGAGTCGTGCTGCTGGCCACGCCGATCAGCAGCAGTGGGCGGGTCTGCTGGGCGATGGTGTGAGGTGACAGGTTGGGCCCGTGGTGAACCATCCACGAGACGACGTCGGGTCCCGATGTCTGCTGCTTTTCCTCCGCCAGCTGCAGCAGGAGCTTGTCCAGACTTCTCGAGGCCTTCTCGGCGTACTGCGTGTGCCCGAGCACTTCGGGGACGGTCTGCCCCACGCCGGCGGCGTAGCGCTCGTCCATGCCGAGCAGCCCTTGCATGACCAGGAACGGTACCTCGCGCGCGAACCGCAGCATGAGGTCACCGCGGCCTGCCGGGGCGAAGAAGTCGATGACCTCATCGCCGATCTGGCCGATGTACTCGTCGGTCCGCCGCCCCAGTTCGCCCAGAGTCTTCTCCAGGACCATCGCGTCGTCCTTACCGCCAGGGCCAGCCAAAGAGCCGGCCGGAGACCGCTTCTCTGATGCGCCGCCGAGCATGGATGACATGGAAACTCCGAGGTGCGAGGGCGGGGGACAGGAGCGGGCCTCGATCAAGGGGCAGGCGCCACCGCGTCGGCGGCGAACCCCGGCCAATGGTGGACTGAGACGGGGGGAGACACGATCACGACATGTGTTCGAGTGGGCCATCCGGTCGTTCCGGGAGGTTCCCGCGCCGTTCGGAGAGGGGAGGGGCGATCTTGACTCACTACGAGGGGCAGGACATCCCGCGCGACGCGGATGCTCTGGCCAGGCAGATCGTGGAGGACCGGCAAGAGGAGCTAGGGCTCAACCAGGAGCAAGTGTCCAAGAGGCTTGGTAAGAGTGACCGGACCTTTCGCAATTGGATGGCCAATCTCTCCGAGCTGAGCGCCAGTCAGGTCGAACTGCTGGCCGACGCCCTGGAGCTGAGCGAGCCCAACCGCGTCAACCAGTACCAGCTGACGGGATACCTAGCCCCCCTTCAGCCCGCCAGCGAGGTGCCCACCGCAGAACTGGTCGTCTATCAGCGAATGATCGACGGCATCGACCACCCCTGCGTCGTGTACGGCTACGCCTGGGATGTGGTGCTGACAAACCGGCCCTTCCGGGATCTTTTCGGTGTGGCCCGCTGGCATCCGACGGATTCACCGCTCGTCAATACGAAACGATTCGTCCTTTTCCATCCGGACGCCTACAAGATCCTTGGCGGCGACCGTGACTCCTTCCATGCGGGCTGGCTCATGCCGTGCGTAGCCAACTTCTCGTCCGTCCTGGGTCAGCGTCCGAACGACCCACGGTTGCGGAGCATCGAGAAGGAGATCAACGCACGCAGGGACGTCCGCAACGCCTACCGGGACGCGCCGCGCTGGCTCGCGAAGACCGGCGACATGCACGTCAACTCCAGCCCGCGCCCCATGCTCGATCCCCGGTCCGGGAAGCAGACGCAGGTCCACTGCATCACGACCGCACACCCGGGATGGCAGGCACAGGTGATCCAGCTGGCCGTATTTGTTTTCCCGTCCTCTGACGACGGTGACGATGCTGCCGCCGCCCAGCTGTCGCTGTTCCGATGAACGGGCTGATCCATGCTCAGTCCTTCGGGGAGCCGGAGTCTGGCATGTTCTTGCCGCCAGCTGCTGGGCCGGGTGAGAACCAATTTCCCGACGGCGTGGTCTCCGTTGCCGAGGGTGCGCAGGACGATGACGCGGATGACCAGTTGAGGAGGCTGCTGGACGGGTGGCGGAAGGCGCGTGGCTTCAACCAGAAGGACCTGGCGAAAGAAGTCGGGCTGCGCAGCGACAGGATCTGGCGCTACTGGATGGTGGAACCTACCAAGCTGGACGCCGACTTGCTGGGCAAATTCGCGAGCGTCCTGGGAATCGACGACGCTGATCGCGCCCGCATGTACCGACTGGCGGGACACCTGCCGCCAACGAAGACCGAGCGAGATGCGGCACACACCGGCGATGGACCTGTATCAGAAGGTCATCGACAGCATCCCCCATCCGTCCCAGGTGTATGACGCCAGGTGGGACGTGGTCATCATGAACGCCGCCTACAACGACCTATTCGGCCGCGTTCCCGGACGGGGGCCGGACTCGCCGCTCCGCAACGGACTGCGCTACATCCTCTTCCACCCGGATGCGCCCGACTTGCTGGGCGCCGGGGACCCTGATGCATTTCATTCCGCCTGGCTGATGCCGGCCCTGGCCAACTTCGCCGGCGTCCTTCATCAATCCCCGGAGAACCCACAACTACGCTGCCTGGAGCTGGAGATCATCAACCGGCCGGAGCTGCGTGCGGCGTACCGGGAGGCGCCGCGCTGGCTTCGTGAGCACGGCGACATCCACGTCAACGACATGCCCCGCCCTCTCCTGGACCCTCGCACCGGACAGCTCACCCACGTCCAGCTCGTCACTGAGGCACACCACGGATACCAGCGTGGCCTGACGCACGTGACCTTCGTTCCGTCGGACTGATGTGGGATCTCACGCCCCGTGTCGTGATCTCACGGCCGATGCCGTACGGATGTCATTTACGACACCACCGTGAGACTGACCAAGTCAGAGGAGTCAGCACCGGCCGCACGCCGCGTACGGTACTGGGCTTGATCCGCTTTGACGGACATCCGAGATCATGGGTTCTGCCCCGGGAGGATATCCATCATGGAGAGCATGGTGAAGAAGAAGGCTCGGCCTCGCCGTTCGTTCACGCCGGAGTTCAAGGCCGAGATCGTCGAGCTGTGCCGGCGGGGTGACCGCTCGGTCGGTCAGATCGCCAGGGACTTCGATCTGGCCGAGACCGCAGTACGGCTGTGGGTCAGCCAGGCCGAGGTCGACGCAGGCGAGCGCGACGGCCTGACCAGCAGTGAACGCGAGGAACTGGCTGCGCTACGGCGGGAGAACCGCCGTCTGCGCGAGGACGTGGAGGTCCTCAAGCGTGCTACGGCTTTCTTCGCGAAGGAGACCCGGTGAACGTGCACCCGTTCATCGAGGCGGAGAAGCGAGACGGTCACAACGTCAAGCGCGCATGTGAACTGCTGGAGGTCTCCCGAACCGCCTTCTACGCCCGTCGCACCGGCAAGCCCGGTCCGCGGGCGGTCCGCGATGCCGAGCTGAGCGAACAGATCACTGCAGTCCATGAGCGGTCGCGCGGCACCTACGGTGCCCCACGAGTGCATGCCGTGCTCAAGCGGGAGGGCGCCGGATGTGGCCGTCGCCGCGTCGCCCGGCTGATGAGGGCCGCCGGACTGCAGGGCCGGCACCGCAGACGGCGGCACTTGGTCAGTTGACTGCACTAACTTGGGTCACGGCTCGACGCGGTAGCGGGGTGGAAGGCGAGACGCCGTCGTTGCCGTGTCTTGAACACGCAGGGCTGAAAACTGGGCTTGGTCCACCAAGGCCGGGGGGAGAACCGATGGACGTTGTGGGCACATCGATCACGGCGGTGGTTGCACTGCTTGGCGTGGTTCTGGGCGGGTGGTTGTCCATTCGCAATCAAGACCGGTTGTGGCAGCGTGACCACGCGCGCCAATGGAGGGACATCCGCCTCGCTGCCTGCAAAGACTTCGTGGCTGCCTACCGTGAGTACATGGCGTACACGCTTGAGCCGACCGCCAACATCACTGCCGTCCCGCATCCCAGGATTCCTGGCAGCCTCATGCCGTTCTTTGACGAAACCGGACGGCCCTACAAAGAAAGGCTGGAGGCAACCTCGATGGCTGTTCGTCTCGTGTCGGAGTCCGCCGAGACCGTTAGTGCCACCGGGGATGTAGTCCGGAGCGTCCGCCAGATCGCTGCCGCGCGAGCAACTCATTCCGAGGCAGCTCTTCCGCCGGAGGACTTCGAAAAGCTGTGGTCGGTCCAGCATGCATTCTTTACAGCAGTCCGGCGGGAGTTGGGCCTCATCGAGATACCCATGAGCGCGTACGAAGTCAGGCGATCGCGTCCCGAAAGTTAGAAGCTGTTGTCTTTCCGAACTTGAGGACTGCGTTTTCGCTGGTCGGGCATGGGGCGGGCGTTCCCGTGGGAGTGGTGGCGTGTCGTGTCGTCGCTCCGGTGGAGGTCGTGGATGCCGTCGGTCGTGGGGCTGCTGGAACAGCGCGAGGTCGCCGCCCGCCGTCGCGTGGATGGGCTGCGGGAGGAGGCCGACCGCATCCAGGCCGAGTTGGCCGTGGCCGAGCTGGAATGGCGGGAGTGGACCATCGCCCGCTCGCGGGTCGGCGAGGTGCTGGCCCCCGTGGAGGAGCCCGGGCAAGGCCACGCCCAGGCCGATGGGACAGCGCCGGCCATGGGACAGGCCGAGGAGGCATCGTCAGCGCCGACCGCGGCGAAGTCGAAGTCGCAGGTGCCGGTGTGGCGTGAGGGGCTGGCCTGGTCGGTGCTGTCGGTGGATTACCAGCGCATTGTGCAGGCGCTCGCGGACCGTCTCCGGCTCCATCAAGGGCCGCTGACCTGCCAGGAGATGGCCGTCTTGTTTGGCCTGGACGTGGTGCCGGCGCGGGTGGAGGCATTGCGGTCGAAGGCGAAGCGCCTGGTCGCGCGGGGCTGGCTGGCCGAGCAGCAGCCGGGCCGGTTCACGCTCGCGCAGGGTGTGGCCGGGCCAGGCGGCGGGTCATGAGCAGGATCATCGACCAGTAGATCATCGCTTCGGCGCTGGTGGTGCGGCGTTCGTAGTCGCGTGCCAGGCGGCGGGTGCGCATCAGGTGGGCGAAGAGGCGCTCGACGATCCACCGCTTGGGCAGGACCACGAAGCCGCGCATGTCGTCGCTGCGTTTGACGATCGCCAGGACCAGGGCGAGCACGGTGAGGCAGTAGGCGACGAGGCTGCCGGTGTAGCCGCCGTCGGCCCAGACCAGCTCCAACTGGTGGTGTGCGTCGGCGACTTGCCGCAGAAGCACGTGGGCGGCGGTGCGGTCGCCGACATCCGCGGCGGTGACCATCACGCCCAGCAGCAGACCGAGGGTGTCGACCACGACGTGCCGCTTGCGGCCATTGATCAGCTTGCCGCCGTCGAAGCCACGGCTGTCGGAGCCGACGACGGCGTCCGCCTTGACCGACTGCGAGTCGATCACACCGGCCGACGGCTCCGCATCCCGCCCCAGCCTCTCGCGGATCCTCGCGCGCAGCCGGTCGTGGAACTCCCTGACCAGCACCTGATCGCGCCAGCGACGGAAGAACGCATAAACCCGGTCCCACGGCGGGAAGTCCCCGGGCATCGCCCGCCACTTGATGCCGTTGTCCACCAGGTAGTGGATCGCGTCCAGCATCGCCCGGTGGCAGTACGCCTCCGGCTGCCCGCCCCGGCCGCGCAACCAGCCCGGCACCGGCAGCAGCGGCCGGACCGCCGCCCACTCCGCGTCCGTCATGTCCGAGGGATACCGCCGAACACGTTCCGGGTGATCGGCCGCATTCCCGAACCGGTGAGCGGCACAATCACACGACGGTGCAACCGAGTTGAACTCCACCGGCGCGAGCACGTACAACTGCGGCAACAGGGTCTCCTGGATCTCGGTTGGCTTCGCAACCCCGAGCTACCAAGAGGCCCTGCCTTCATGCCCGCAGCCGGCGGCAACCACCCGATCGAGACTCCCGTTCGACGCGCACCCCTCAAGATCGGAACGACAACAGCTACTTAGACATGGCCTCATATCCGAGTGATATGACAGCCGGGCAACCGTGCTGGATCACGCCCCGTCCCTTCCACCATGACGCCCCCGACTCTTCCGTCCTCAGCAGCGCCGCCCTGGCCGCACTGCGCCCGCGACGCGAACCCGGACAACCCGATCGGCTGCCGGGGTCGCACCGTCGACGGCTACCACGCGTGCCTGGCCCACCTCACCCCCGCCGACCGTGCGACGTACCTGAGTCATCTGACCGCAGGTAGCGACATCGACCACCGCGGCACGGCATTCTCCAGAGATCTGCTGCGCGGGCTGCTCAACGCGCTGCGCGACCCGGCAACCGAGCGACCCCACCTCGGCACTGCGCTGTTCAAGGGTGCCGCTTTCACCGCCGACGCTCCGTTCGAGGAAGTGACGTTCACCAGCACTGCCCAGTTCGAGAACGCGACGTTCGCCGACCACGCACGCTTCCGGAGGGCAATGTTCACGGGAAGCGCTTGGTTCGAGAAGGCGTCGTTCTCCGGAGATGCGCAGTTCGAGGAAGTGACATTCGTCGAAACTGCGCAGTTCGAGAGCGCGACGTTCGCTGGCCACGCACGCTTCAGGGGGGCAACGTTCACCGGCGACGCTTGGTTCGAGAAGGCGCAGTTCGCCGGCCACGCCCAGTTCCGCATGGCCACATTCACCTGCAGCACCCAATTCGACGAGGCGACGTTCACCGGCGGCGCTTGGTTCGAGGAAGCGAGGTTTGCCAGCCACGCCCAGTTCGAAGGCGTGCTGTTCGCCCGCCACGCGCGCTTCTGGGGCGCAACGTTCACCGCCGATGCTCGGTTCCAGTTAGCGAGGTTCTCCGGCGACGCCCAGTTCGAGAGGGCGAGGTTTTCCGGCGACGCCCACTTCGAGGGAGTAACGTTCGAGACGGCAACAGAGCTGGGGCCGCTGACGTGCGCCGGAGATGTTGATCTGTCCGAGGCGGTGTTTGCTTGCCCGGTCACGATCAGGGCCGCATCGAGTGGGTTGAAATGTCGGCGGACCCGATGGGCTTCTACCGCTGCCCTGCGGCTGCGCTACGCCACGGTGGATGTGAGCGATGCGGTCTTCGAATATCCGCTGAGCATCACCGCTCAGACCACTCCCTTCACCGATCGGGCCGGAGATGTCGTGGCGGAGACCGAACTCGAGGGCCGTCGTCCGGGGGTGCGCATGGCATCGCTACGCGGTGCGGACGCTGCGCACCTGGTGCTCCACAACATCGCCCTCACATCCTGTCTGCTGTCCGGCACTCTGCACCTCGACCAGCTGCGCCTGGAGGGCGAATGCTCCTTGCCTATTCCCCCGACGGGTCTGAGACGCCGCGGCCTGCTGCCGGTGCGGTGGACCGCGCGGCGGACACTGAGCGAGGAGCATCACTGGCGCGCTTCCCAAGGATGGAAAGGGTGGACGCCACCACCGGTCAGAGGCGAAGTGGTAGGGCCAGCGGGGCTTGCGCCGGTGTACCGGCAGCTGCGGAAATCATTCGAGGACAGCAAAAACGAACCGGACGCGGCGGACTTCTACTACGGCGAGATGGAGATGCGCCGTCACGACCGGCAGCACCCCTCTGCCGAGCGCGCGCTGCTCGCCCTGTACTGGGCGGTCTCCGGCTACGGGCTCCGGGCCTCCCGCGCGCTGGGCTGGCTGCTCGGAGCCATGGCCGTCACCGTGCTGGTGATGATGCTGTGGGGTTTGCCCAAGGACGATCCCAGGCTCGCCACCACGGGGCGACTGGCCGGGCAGGACATCTTGCTGACCACCGACAAGCCCGAGCCGGTGAACCCGTCCGGACCGCTCCGACCCCGGCTCACCTCCGAGCGGTGGGAGAAGTCTTTGCGGATCGTGGTGAACTCGGTCGTCTTCCGTTCCTCCGGCCATGACCTCACTACCACCGGTACCTACACCGAGATGGCCTCCCGCCTGGCCGAACCCGTACTGCTCGCCCTCGCCGCTCTCGCCATCCGCGGCCGCGTCAAGAGGTGATCACTGGACGGCGCCGTAGGCAATGGGGGGACCAGTCGGCGGGGGTGCGGTAGCTGTACGGCACGCGCAGGTCCTGGTGCTCCGTGGCGTAGCGCTGGGCGGCCTGGATGCCGCGCCGCCAGTGCACCCGCTCGGGGTTGAGGACCGCAGCTCGATGAACGCGGCCAGCTGGCGCGCGTCGCGCGGGGCGGAGAATCGCAGCAGGTCCTTCGCGGGCCGGCTGACCGTCGGCGTTTGTTCGCGGTCGGCGTCCTTGTCCCGGTCCTCGTCCCAGTCGCGGTTTTCGTCGCGGGGCTCGGGAGTGCGGGTGCGCGAGGTGCTGGGCTCGGTCAGCTTCTCGATGCGGGCGTCGTGTGCGCGCAGCGCGGACAGCAGCTTGGCCAGTCCGTTGTACGCGGGGGAGGTGAGCATGGCGTTCGGTGCCTCCCAGCCCCCTCCGCGGGGACCACTTCCCTGCGAACTCCAGCCGGGCGCGCCACGGTCGTCGTCCGGTACGCCTGTGCGGATCTTGTAAATCATCCCTTGACGACCTGCCGGTCGTCCGCCTCGGCCGTCCAGTCACGGCCCGGGGTATGAGCGGAGCGAGTAAATCCCACTCCTGGTCGGTGAGTTCATGTCTGTGTATCCGACCATGATCCGCCAGCGGGCGATCTTTGCTGGCAGGACCGCAGGACCCGCACAATCACGGAATGACCAACACTGTCGAAGCAGCCTGGCACAAGCTCCTGACCACTGCCGGCGAACCTTCCCGGCCGGAGGGATCACCGCTCCTGGAACCGTTTGCCGAGCTGGTACGGGTGGCGCATGCCGAGCCGCTGCTACGTCAGCTCTACCCGTGGACCGGCATGTGGGAGCTGCACTTCAGCAGGTGCACGGAGATCCGCCACACCTGGGACATCCCCTACATCGGCACGCTGAGAGACCGCCGGTACTACGTCCAAGGACCGAGCCGGAGCAGCCCGCGAATCGCCGAGACGGACAGTGCACAGGCCGCCGTAGCGATGGTCATCGATCGCCTGCCGCCACACTGCGGCCCGGCCTTCATCGGCACTGCAGAGGAACTGGCCACTTTCGAGAAGGCGCGAGACAGCAGGTGACAGCGGGCCCATCGGCTTGGCAGAGCAGAAACCGAGATCATAGGCGGCTTTGAAGACGGGCCATAGCGAGCTCACGAAATCAGGCTCGATCGCCGTCCCCAGCACTGACTCGGCTGACGTGGGCTGGGTGATCGGCCGCCATCACTTGTGGCTGGTGACACGTTCGTTGACGTCACCTGCTAATGGCTGGACTTTCTCGGTGCGGGGTAAACCATGTCCTTGGCCATATGGCCTCGAGGGTGCGTCTGATGAGCTTGCGTCGAACATACGTACCCTCAAGGAGGATTCGAAGTTGAGACGCACACGCACCCTCTCGGCCCTGCGGCACGTGACCGCAGCCGCCGTCCTCGCTCACTCGCGGGAGTGGGAACGGCGTCAGCCACCGGCTTCACGCCGAGTCCCAACCCTTCCGCTCCTCCGGCATCGCGTCCAGCAGCCGGGCAGGAAGACGCGGCAGCCGCAGGATCGCGCCCCGTATCGGGCAAGAACCCCTCAGCCGGGCCGCAGTTCAAGAAGAGCGGCAGCACCTGGCGCGTCATCACACCCGAGACCGTGTTACGCAACACAGTCACCGACGCAGACGGCGACAAGAGCACCCTGACCTTCGAGGTGTGGACGACTGACGCCAACGGCGAGCCCAAGACCCAGGTCAAGCTGACAGACGCCAACCCGTACGGCGTTCTGGTATCGAGCTATGTGGCGTCGGGCAAGCCCGCGTCCGTCCCCGTCCCGTACGGGAAGCTGAAGCCAGGGGTGACCTACACGTTCCACACCAACGCCTTTGACGGCAGCCTGTACGAGACAACCTGGTCCCCCTGGGCCAACTTCCGCATCGAGCCCTACGTGAAGTTCCCTGCGCCGCAGGCATCCTCGACGATCGACCCGGTCGCGCAGAAGATCACCGAGTTCACGCGCACCGACCCGGGCCTGGCGCTGCCGACCCTGCGCAAGGACGGCACGACCCTCAAGGCCCCCACCCAGAAGCGCACGTGCGGCAAGCCGGACGCACAGGGGCACAAGCTGTGTATCGAGCTGAACCCGCCGTCCAAGAAGGCCAAGAACGCCCTCCGGGCACCCAGCCCGGGCGTCGAGCTGGTCGACTGGTGCTACGGCAAGCCGTCCGGCAAGGACTACATGTCCCGCACCGAAGCCTGCCTGAAGACCATCGGCAGCGGCACACTGATCTTCACCGACACCGATCCTGAGAAGCCCGCACTGGGCACCGCCACCTTCAACATCGAGCAGCGCATCAAGACCTACCCGAGCAAGGGAGGAAGCGGCTCTGACTTCGCCGAGTTCGACCAGCAGATCATGCTGGTGCCGACGCACATCGACCCCGAACTCAAAGGCGTCCACATGAAGTGGAACGTCGGGTCGACGTGCAAGTCCTGTGTGACGTCGAACATCAGGTGGGCGGACGACCAGAACAACCCCGCGGGTGTTGATGCATACTGGCCCATCGAGATGGACGGCCGGTACGGCGGCCGATGGGGCACCATCCAGACCACCTGGTCCGGCAGGGGCAAGGAGACCATCGACCTCGGATGGTCCATCACCGCCACCGTGAACGCCGGCGGAAACCCCGCATCAGCGAACTTCGGCACCAGCGGTGATGTGCGCGTCCGCGAACTCGCACCCCGCTGCGACGACATCCTCAAGAGCAGCGCGCCCGGTTGCGTGCTGCCGTTCTTCAAGCCGACCTACACCGTTGACACCAACCTCTATCCCGCTGCCGGTGCGTACTACTGGCTGATGCAGGAGAAGATGCCCGACCACGCCGGCTCGGTGAGGTGGGACTCTCTGCTGCACTACCTCGGCCCGGACACCAAGGTCACCAACCCCAGCACTGGCAAGCCGTGGACCTCGGACAACAGCCGTAACAAGGTGTGCGGCAACTGGACCGCGCATCCTTCCGACGCTTCCGTGGGCTCGGTGGACTGCGACGAGTACGCCATGGCCTCCACCCACGAGAGCGGAGGCTTCCCCGGCGGCGTCAACCAGGTCACCAACGGGGACCAGTGTGCGCAGCTCTTCACCGACAAGATGGGCGACGGCTCGGCCAACTTCGGTCTCCTCGCCGACACACGAAAGGCTGTGGACGGGCCCGCCGGCACGGAGCGGTGCGGCCGTGCGGCTATTGCGAGCACGCAGAACCAGCAAGCCTTCAAGAGCTTCCCGGCTCCTTCGTGGCGCATGCTGGACGATGACGGATTCTTCGTCTCCAACCCCGGGTTCGAGCACTGCGCGAACGCCAACACTACCTGCGCCTGGCGCAAGGTCGGCTGAGGCTTCCTGACGATGCGCTGATGGGGGACCGGCCGCGGCCGGTCCCCCGTTTCGCGTGTTTCATCCTTCGAAGGGGACCCACTGGTCTTCCTGGTCGGGGTTGATCATGCTGCCCCATACGAGGGCTCCGTTGATCAGTCCCGGCTTGTCGCGTGTGGCCAGGGAGGGCGTTTCGAGGCTGTCGGCGATTTCTTCCAGGTAGGTGGTCAGTGTGTCGCGTTCGTCTTCGTCGCCCCGGTCTTCGTTGTACCGGCTCCAGTGGCCCAGGTAGCCGGTCTCGGTGTCGAGGTAGAGGCCGGAGGTGCGGTCGGTGACGCCGAAGGAGCACACCGGTATCCAAGACGTCTTCCATATCGTGATCCGGTCGTCGCCTGGTGTCTGGCGGTTGGCGTTGAGGGTTTCTTCGTGCCGTTGGGCATTCATCTGCTGGCGGTGGAAGGCGGTGACGGCGTCCAGGGTCATCAGGGCCTGGTTTCCCAGCAGGAATCCGGCTCCGTTGATGCCGTTGTCGCCTGCGGTTAGGCGCCACAGCGTCTTCAGTTCGTGGGGGATGCGGGCGTCGGTGGCGTCCTGGACGGCCGCGATCTCGTTCTCGGTTGCGCCGGGCCTGAGTGCGGCGTGGGTGGCGGGGGCGTGGTCACGTAGCCAGGTCTCGATGCGCTGCCAGGTGTCGGCGATCTGCCGGGCCTGTGTTTCGTCGGTGCCGGTCATGGGTTGATTCTCCTGTCCGGGGCCGCTGTCGGGCCGGGGGTCGTCTTCCACATCATCGCCGCCCAGGCCGAGTTCATCCGCGAGCTGATCGTCATCGGCACCAACGAGGGCCTGGCCGCAGCCCGCGCCCCGGCAGGATCGACGGGCGCCGCACCGCCGCAACCGAAGAGATCATCCGCGCATGCCCGCGACCTCCGGCCCGACCCGGCTGCTCACCTCGATCGCGAGGCTGCTGGGCGTCTCGCCAGGCATCTTCTACGGTCAATCTATCTTCAGCGGGACTTCCTCTACCTCAACTACGCACACCCGGCTACGGACCACGCCGGTCCTCCGGTGTCGCAGCTGGGATTCGAGCGTGCTCAGGCTTCCGCAGGTACCTGGGTCAATTCGAGGCCGCGGTAGCGGGATCTGCGCAAGCAGAAAGCTCGGACGCCCTGGGAGTTGGTGCCCTTGCCTTCACGCCCAGCGCATCCCCAGGGCCGACAGGTCTGCCACCCGCTCGGGCAACAGCTTGGCGGCCTTGACGCGTTGCTGGCTGATCCAGGCGCCCAGTCGCACGGTCTCTCCGCCGAAGTGCTCGGTGTGGCTGCGCGGGACCTCCAGGTGCCCTTCGCGCTCGTGGTACTGGCGGGCGGCGGCCAGGTTCTGGGCCCACATCTGAGCCCGGGTGCGCTTGGCCGGCGTGGCCGTGATGCCGAGCATGCTGGTGAGCATCCACTGCTGGGTCGAGGTCAGCTTGGCGTAGGCTGCGCGCTGGGCGGCGGCCCACTTGCCGAGGTCTTCTCCGTCCGCGATGGCCACACCTGCCTTGTCGGGCAGCGTGCCGCCGGCCTTGGTGTGGAGCCAGGCGAGGCGGAAGGCGCGCTGCCAGTCGATGCTCCACGTCGGGCACCAGCCGGGGTCGATGTCCTCCAGCGCCTGCCTGCGCTCGTCGGACAGGGGAGCAGTGCCGCCCTGCGGCTCGGGCAGGCCTTCGGCGCGGCAGCGTTCGAGCTCGGCCGCCCGTCGTGCAGCTGCCCGCTGGTTCTTCAGCCAGCGGCCCACCGGGTACTCGCCGTGGACGGCGTCCACCGGTGCGGCCAGGCCGACTTGATGCTCGGCGGCCCAGGCGGCGGCCGCGGCCAGGCCCTCTTCGAAGCCGGCGTCGAAGTGCAACCAGACCATGCCGAGGGCCTGGAGCTGGGCGGTGCGCTCGGTGTCCAGGCGGCCGGCGTTGTAGTGCCGGCGGCAGTCGGTGACCCACACACCCAGTGGGAAGTCGGCGGGGGACCAGTCGGTCGGGGTGCGGTAGCTGTACGGCACGCGCAGGTCCTGGTGCTCCTTGGTGTAGCGCTGGTCGGCCTGGATGCCGCGCCGCCAGTGCACCCGCTCGGGGTGGACGACCCGCAGCTCGATGAACGCGGCCAGCTGGCGCGCGTCGCGCGGGGCGGAGAACCGCAGCAGGTCCTTCGCAGGCCGGCTGACCGTCCGCGCTTCCTCACCGTCGGCTTCCTGGTCCAGGTCCTCGTCCCAGCCGTGGGATTCGTCGCGGGGCTCGGGAGCGCGGGTGCGCGAGGTGCTGGGCTCGGTCAGCTTCTCGATGCGGGCGTCGTGTGCGCGCAGCGCGGACAGCAGCTTGGCCAGCCCGTTGTACGCGGGGGAGGTGAGCATGGCGTCCGGTGCCTCGCCGGGGGCGAGGAAGGCTGGCACCACCAGGGTGGCGATCTTGCCTTCGCCCGGGTGCATGCGCAGCGCCCGGCCGACGGCCTGGACCAGGTCGGGCATCGAGCCGCGGACATCAGCGAAGACGACGGCGTCGCATTCGCGGGTGTCGACTCCCTCGCCGAGCACCTTCACCGAGGCGACCAGCGACAGCGCGGCCTCCGTGCCGATGTCGGTCGCGCAGGCGGCGAACTGGCCGAGCACGCGCCGCCGGTGGGCCGGCTTGTGCTCACCGTGCAGCCACTCGGCCCACACCTCGCTCTCTGCGGGGTACAGGGCGGCGTCCTCAGCGTGCAGCTCGCCCGCCTTCCCGGGCAGGCCCAGGGCAAAGGCCTCGGCCTCGGCAACCCGCTGGTGGAAGGAGAGCACCCGCTTGAGCTCTTCCTTCGCCGACACCTTCAGCGTCGCGGCCTGCAGCGCACCCAGCCGCTTGCCGCGGACCTCTTCGCTGCCGTCGCCAGCGGTGCGCAGCGCCGTGTTCAGCGCCGGGTCCTGCACGTCGACCCACCAGCACCTGGTACGGGGCGACGATGCCCCGCTCGATCGCCTCCTCCAGCGGGAGGTGATAGGCGACGCTGCCGAAGAGTCCGTCCGGATCGTCCAGCATCGAGGCGACCAGCTCGCCCGGCCCGCGGCGGCCCCCGGGCTCGTCCTCGTCGGCCTCTCCGGCCTGCCACACACGCGGAGTTGCAGTCATGTAGAGACGGCGTTCGGCGGGGATACGGGTGTTGTCGTGGACGACGGCCCAGGGCTTACCGATCCGGCCGGAAACTCGGTGCGCCTCGTCCACGATGATCAAGTTCCATGGCTGCATGCCCGCGGTATGGGCGGCCTCCAGGAACCCCAGGCCGAGCGAGGCGTACGTCGCGAAAACGGTGATGCGGCCCGGGCCGCGGGTGAGCTGCACCAGCTCGTCGGCATCGGTGGTGTTGGGGAAGCCGACCTCGTCCGACCTGAGGGAGGAGACACCGAAGAAGGGGCCGGGGCGGCCGCCGTCGCGCCAGGCCCGGGCGGTCTGCTCCAGAAGATCGAGCGAGGGAACCAGGACCAGGACCCGGTCGGCGGTGAGCTCTTCGGACGTGTGCACGGCCACCAGAGTCTTGCCGCTGCCGGTTGCCATGATGACCTGGGTGCGCAGGCCCGCCGGCGGCAGCGGCGCGCCTGCCGGCAGTTCGAGCTCGCGCACCGTGGCGACGACCGCCTCGGCCTGGTGCTCCCGCAAGGGCTTCAGCATCTGTGTCTCTCACTCTCTGAGCGTTGGATGAGGCTTCCAGGTGGGGGCGGCCGCCGTCCAGCTCACCCCAAGGCTTCGGGTGCAGCGGCGCGTACGGGGCGGGGAGCGACGGCCAGGTCAGCGGCGGTCGCCGCCCACCGTGCGGATATCGGTGAATCCCTCGTCGGCGAGCAGCGGCACAGCGGCCGCGGTCTGCCTGGGCTGCCAGCGAAGGGACTGCATCTCCTCACTGGTTCCGGGGTGGGCGGCCCGCGGGGGCCGCCCACCAGAGAGATCAGGTGGCGGACTCGGCGACGACCCAGCACTTGGTGGCGGCACCGGAGAAGCGGATCTCGCGCTCGTCGGCCGTGTAGCCGTAGCGGAGGCCGGAGCGCATCTCCAGCCGAACGACCTTGACGGGCTCGCCGGTCGGCGTCCGTCGGTCCCCCGCGGGCCAGATACGGCCGTCGGGCTGCTCCACGTAGACCTCGAAGGGAGCCGTGACGCCCTTGAGTGTCTGCCACTTGGGCCCGGCGGCCGGCTCGGTCTCCGCGGCCGGATCGGCCGGGGCTTCGTACAGCTCGCCGATCGCGTCTGTGGCCTCGGTCAGGGTGTCGAAGAAGCCGACGATGTTCTTGCGGGTGCCGGCCTTCGGCGACCAGGCGGCGAAGCGGCCGCGGGTGGGGATGGCGCCCTGTTCGTCGAAGACGACGCCGAGGACGTCGGTGCCGTCGGCGGCGGGAAGGACCACGTGCTTGTTCGGGTCCAGCTCGTCAAGCTCGGTCCGGGTGCTGATGGCCACGGGCCCTCCTTTGCGAGGTTCTATGCGGGACCGTTCCGCATGTCTCCATTATGCATAATTTAAGTATGCACAGTAAGGGAATACATTCGAGTGTTAGGGGTTCGCGCTGCGCGACGCCAACTAGGCGCGCTACTCAGGCTGTTCACGCAGCGGGATACTCCTTTCGCCGAACGTGATCAGACGCTGGTCGCCGAGCCGAGGGGAGAGGCCGATGTTCGACACCTGGCGCGAGCAGTTCCGGGCGGACCGGGAACTGAAGCGCAAGATCAAGGCTGAGCAGTGGGAGCAGGAGAAGCAGTGGCGGGAGGAAGACCGGGCAGCCGAGGTCAAGGCCCGGGAAGCCAACTCAGTCGCCACGGACGAGCACAACGAGGTCATGCGCACCGCCGCTGGCATCTCCTACCTCACCTTGGAGTGCCACGAAGACGCTTGGACGTTCATCGCAGTAGCCGCGTTCGGCTTCTGGCAGGCGGACTGGGTCACCAGCGAGACGATGCCGGCGAACTCCAGTACACCCGGCCCCTGGCCGTACGTGTACGAGAAGATCAGGCCGAACCCCAACCTCCCCGTTGGCAGGATCACGAAGACGCAGGACGGCATGCAGGAGATCATGCTCTCCGGCCATAACCTCGTACGCATCCTGGATGCCCTGCGGGAGGGCACCGAGTCGGACACCCATTCGTACGCTGCCCGGTGCCGCACGCTGTATGGGAAGTTCGCTGACCAGCACCCCGCTGGGCGGCGACGTACACCTCATAGACACCCGGATGTACGGCTACGAGGGCATCACCGGCGCCTACCTGATCCTGAGCGGACGCCCCTGTCTGGTGGAAACCGGTCCGGCGCTGTCGGCGCCACTCATCTCCACTGCTCTACGCGACCTCGGGATCGGCCCGCAGGATTTGGCCACCATCGCCGTAACTCAGTCCGCGCGGGCGACGGAGACCTGCGAGGCCCACGCCCGGATTGGCCAGCGCGGAGCGGGTCTACGGGGACGCAGCCGGCATGGCCGGGCGGGGGGCAGAGCCCGCCGCGCGCCCGGGCGGAGCTGTACTGTTCATGAGCTCGATCGCAGGAGTGGTCGGCTTCGCCGGCGCGAGCGCGTACAGCACGACGAAGGGCGCCGTGGAGAACGCGGTGCGCGCCCTGGCCCTGGATGCCGCCCCGCACGGTATCCGGGTCAACGCCATCGCTCCGGGGAACATCCGCACGGCGATGAACGAGGACGTGCTCGCCGATCCCGGCTACGAGCGGGAGATGATCGACCGCACGCCACTGGGCCGCATCGGCGTGGTGGAAGACATCACCCCGGCCGCAGTGTTCCTGGTCTCCGACGCCGCCAGCTACATCACTGGTACGAGTCTGCTGATCGATGGAGGCTGGACGGCCTCGTACGCCCTCATGGGGGCTGGAACTCGCTCTCCGGCGGGGGTGGGCACCACCGCTTGACACCTTCAGATGAAAGTGGTTAATTACTTCCATGAGTACGAGAACACGGCAGCGCTCAACCGCCGAGGAACGCCGGGACACGGTGATGCGTACCGCGATCAGAGCTTTCGCGGAACGCGGGTACTACGGAACCTCGACGATGGACGTGGCCAAGGCCGCGGGCATCTCACAGGGTTACCTGTACCGCTTGTTCCCGGACAAGGAAGCGCTGTTCGCGGCCCTGATCGGTTACTGCTCGATGCGCCTGCGGGAGGCCGCCGCCACCACAGTCGCATCGGTCGAGAGCACCGATCCCGAGGTGATCCTCAAGGCTCTCGCGGCTGCGTACAACGACGTCATCGCGGACCGGGACGTTCTCATGATCCTCATGCACGGCAACTGCAGCGCGAGCGAGCCGGCCATCGGTGAAGCCGTTCGCACCTGCTACGCCAAGCAGATCGAATACGTCAGAGCGGCATCCGGCGCCTCTGACGAACAACTGCGACGCCACTTCGCGGATGCGCTGCTCAGCAACGTCGTCTTCGCCGTCGGCGCCGACACCGTCGACGCTCCCTGGGCGCGCACCCTGCGCTCCTAGCGAAGTCGTTCCCCCGGGCCGCTCTGGCGGCCCCTTCTTTCAACCTCATAGTAAGCGGTCAACCGCTTACATTCAGAAAGTGTCGCTCCCATGACTTCTCGACGCGGAACAGGGCTCCTGCTGGGCCTCCTCGCATTCGCGCAGTTCATCAGTGCCATCGACTACAACATCGTCTACGTCGCGCTCCCGGAGATCGGTCGCGAGGTCGGCTTCGATGCCCACAGCCTCCAGTGGGTAATCAGCGCCTACGCCGTCGCCTTCGGCGGCTTCCTCCTGCTGGGCGGACGAGCGGCCGACCTGCTCGGCCAGCGCCGCATGTTCGCCACGGCCCTGTCCCTTTACGCGGCGTCCTCACTGGTCGGCGGCCTCGCGACCGAGCCCGGTCTGCTCGTGGCCGCCCGCGCCGTCCAGGGCCTGGGCGGAGCCCTTCTGCTCCCCGCGACGCTCTCCCTCATCAACACGACCTTCGAAGAGGGCGCCTCGCGCAACAAGGCCCTGGCGATCTGGGGCGGCGCCGGCGCCGTTGGCCTGGCCCTCGGATCCCTTCTCGGCGGCGTGCTGACCAACTACCTCGGCTGGGAATCCGTCTTCTACGTCAACGTTCCGCTGGCTCTCGGCGCCGCGGCCGCATCGTTCGCCATCATCGCCAAGGACGCCCAGCGTGAGCGCGGCCGCAGCTTCGACCTGGCCGGCGCGCTGACCGCCACCGTGGGATTTACCGCTCTGGTCTTCGGCATCGTCCAGGGCCCCGAGGCAGGATGGAGCACTCCTCAGACGTTGATCGCGCTCATCGCCGGTGTGCTTCTCATCGGGATCTTCCTGCTCATCGAGTCCCGCACGGCCCACCCGCTGATGCCGCTCAGGTTGTTCCGCAACCGCAGCCTGGTCGCCGCCATGGGCATCACCTTCATCTTCATGGGCACCTTCGGCGCCCAGTACTACTTCTTCACCGTCTACCTCCAGAACGTGCATGGCTACAGCGCCATGCCCACCGGCATGGCCTTCCTGCCCTCCGCCGTCATGGGCATGGTCGGCACCAAGGTGAGCGAGAAGCTGCTCGGCCGGTCCGGTGTCCGCACGACGATCGTGACCGGTCTGCTTCTCGGAACCGGGGGCATGATTCTGCTGGCCCTCGCCATGTCACCCACCGGCGGCTACGCGGTGCTGCTGCCCGGCGTCGTCCTGATCAGCCTCGGCCAGGGCATCGCCTGGACCGCGATGTTCGCCGCGGCCGCCAGCGGAGTCGACGCATCGCATCAGGGCATCGCCTCCGCCATGGCATCGACGACGCAGCAGATCGGTGGAGCTGTCGGCCTCGCCATCCTGGTCGCCGTAGCCAACGCAGGCGTCGAGGTCTCCACCGGTCCGGCGCTCGTCCCCGGTCTCCGGGTCGCCGGGTTCGCCGCCGCGGCCCTCACCCTGCTCGGCGTCGGCATCGCCCTCACCCTGCGGCGCCCCCGGGCTGTGGAAGCCACACCCGCGGACACCGAGGTGGCCGCTCCCCGCGTCTCAGTCTGAGACCGCCTGCCTCTGCCAATGGCACGGCACCGCGCCGCAGTATGTACTGCGGCGCGGTGCCGTTTCCGTGGCCCGGGTCGGCCACGGCGGCGGATTCCCGTATCGCGCGAAGGCGGGAGACGTCGGCTTTCCGAGAGTCTGCACAATGTAGGATCCAGGGCATGACTGCTTCCGACGCCCCCGCTGACGCTCTTCGGCACGCAGCCTTGAGCAATGTGGGCCAGAAGACCGCCCATGAGTCGGTGGCGGAAGCTCTCCGCAGCGCCATTCTGAGCGGCGACCTGGCGGGCGGAGCCCGTCTCGTCCAGACCGATCTGGCTGCGCGTCTCGGGGTCAGCATCACGCCCGTACGTGAGGCGATGCGCCAACTCGCGACGGAGGGGCTGATCCGATTCGACTCCTATCGCGGCGCGGTGGTTCTCGCTCCGTCTCTGGAGGAGATCCGGGAGGTGTACGAGCTGCTCTCCACGCTGAATCCGCTCGCCACCCGCAAGGCGGTGCCCGGCATCACCGCCGAAGAGCTGCGACAGGCACGGTCGTTGGCACAATCCATGGAAGAGACGCCGGAAGTGGGCGACTGGATCCGTCTCAACCGCGAGTTCCACCTGGTGCTGTACCGCGCGGCCCGATCACCCCGCCTTCTCTCCATCATCAGCAGCCTTGCCGATTCCGCGACGGCTCAGATCGCGCTCGGACTCAAACAGGGAGCGCGCAGCAGGGCGGAGAGCAACGCCGAGCACACCCAGCTCCTGGAAGCCTTCGAGGCGCGCGACACGGAACTGGCGGTCAGTGTCTCCAACGGACACCTGGAGAAGACACTGCGAGCGCTTGAGAGCACACTCCCCGACGACACGACCGATTCCTGACGGCGGTTCGACCCGGCGAGGCTGACGGTGTCCCGCCCGGTCGAATGTACGCACGCGGGGTCGCCACCACGCCACCGGGCGGTGCCGTAGTCGCGCAGTCCCCAGTACGGGGCGAGATGACCACCAAGTCGGCGCCGCCGTCAGGGAGTTCGCTGAGGACCTCCACTGCGTCTCCGGTGCAGAGCGTGGCCGCGTCGTCGGCGAAGTACGGCGTGGTCATGCGGCGCGCTCCCACAGCAAGCTCGTCCCCGCCCGCCTGTGTCGGTGCACCGCGCTCCAGGCGGGAAGGCTCTGGTGGTGACAGGGCCGCGGTTAAGGCGGCCTCGGCCGGGGCACGGAAGATCAGCACCTTGTGGTGAGCGGTCAGTGCGGTCGGGTGGCCGATGGCGCCTGCGACATGGAGATCGCCGAGATTGAGGATCACGAACCGGCATGTCACCTGCCGGACTGTGCACCTCGCGATACAGAGAGCCATCACCTCCGTGTCCGGGTCCTGCCCGGCCGGAGGCGCTGGCTGCCGACGACTGACGACGGCGGCGGGTGCCGCTGCGACGGCGTGATCATCCGGTGCGGTGCAAACATGCACGCCCGGCGCCTACGCGTCACGGTCAGCCGGAATTTCCACCCTCGTGTCCCGCTCTGCTGAGTTCCCGCCATTCGCGCGGGGTCATGCCATACACCGCGCGGAACGAGCGGCTGAAGTGGGCGGGGTCGGCGAATCCCCAGCGGTGCCCAATAGACGCGATCGTGGCGGCCGCCCGGCCCGGCCTGCCTAGTTCGTGCCGGGCCTCCTCCAGCCGGCGCACCTGGATCCACCGGTGCACGGTCGTCCCTTCGCACTCGAAGAGCTTGTGGAGGTACCGCACCGAGATGTGATGAGCGCGGGCGATCGACTCCGGAGAGAGGTCCGGATCGGGCAGGTGCTGGTTGATGAAGGCGCGGATGCGCAGGGGCAGCGACCGCTGGGCGGTCTCCGCGAGCCGCTCATCCGGCGCGCACCGCTCCGCAGCCACGGCCTCCAGAAGACACACGGCGCTGGCGGCCACCCGTGAGCCATCCGCCTCTCCGTATGATCCGCTCTGCCCGGCGAGACGGTCGAGGAACGGGGCAACCAGACGTCCCAGCCCCTCGTCGCCCCGTACGGCCACGGCGCTCACGTTCCGAAGGTCGGCCTCCGGCAGGCCGAGCAGTTGACGCGGCAGCATGAAGACCTTCATCTCGAAGCGCTCGCGGAAGCCGAGCAGGTAGGGGCGGGTCGTGTCGTAAAAAGCGAGGTCACCAGGTCGCAGCAGCGCCTGCCGTCCGTCCTGCTCCACCACGGCCTCGCCCTTGCACTGCAGCCCGACATGTACGTACTCCTCGCCGGTGGCGATCAGACGAGTAGTCCGCGTCACGCACTGGGGATCCGCGTCGACGACGGAAAACCGCAAGCATCCCAACTGGTGAGTCGCGAGGGATCCGGAGAACGGGCCGGTAGCGCGGGCTGAGACGTTCAGCCGGACGAAAGTGGCGCAGACGACGTCATGCCAGTAGTCGAGCTGCTCATCCACCGGCAGTGTGTTAGTCGATACCACACCATTGATCATCAGGCTCATACTATTACCTCAAATGTCATTGGCAAGGCATCTGAGTATGGCCATCTCATGACGGGCGGCTTCCAGTTCCGTGCCCGGGTTGGATGCCGGGGACCGGTGACTCCCGGCCGTCGATGGCACTCAGCAGCCGGGACATCGAAGCGCCCGCCGGTGATTGGGTGTTGCCCGGCGGCTATCCCGAATCGGACGAGTCGCTGGCCGCGTGCGCGCAGCGTGAACTGGCAGAGGAAACCGGGCTGCAGAGAACCGTGCATCCAAGAGGTACACCGAAACCCGGAAGCAGCTGCCCCCGTCTTTGTCTGGAAAGTGGGTGAGATGGCTCGCGATCTCAGTGAGACTCAGGATACTCGGCACCGGTGAGCCGCATGCGGTGGATGGAATTGATCGGAGCCAGGGCAGACCCAGCCGAGGCGTGCGCGCCACCGCTGAGGATCTTCACGGTCTCCCGGACGCCCGCCGAGAGGGAGCGGGCCCGGTGCACGGGGCCGGTGCTGCCTCGGGGGAAAGGCTCGGGCACTGACCGCTCCGCACAGTCGCTCTCTTCCGGGTGGACGAGTCGGAAGGCGTCGGCCGGGAGACCTGAACAGTGCACTGCGAGCGTACTGGCTGTGCACTCCTGGTCAATTGGGCCCAGTCAGCGCTCGTAGCGTAGTCATCCGTTCCGCATCGCAAGAGTCACCAACCGAAATCGCCGATTCGGCGCATGGTCCGCCAGGTGAGGAGCACCGGGCGCTTGTACGGCACGAAACCGCCGGGAACGGCGACCTACGCCCGTACAGGAACAGTTCGCCGAGCCATTTCGGAAGGCCGAGGCCGAGCAGTCGCGACGCTACTCCGTAACCGAGAAGCTGTGCTTCTCCCACCCCGAGAACCAGGCATCATCCGAGCCGGCATGTCCAGGCGCCCCCGGCACTGGGTCGCCTTGGCGTCCGCTCCAACGGGTGCCAGGACTTGGCCCCTCAGGCTCAGAACCGTTCGAACGGCTATCTCAAGGAGGATCACGTGCCCGGCACCCACGGCGTCACCCCCCGGTACGGAGCACGCGGCGCCGCGCTCGGCCTCCTGGCGGCCTCGCAGTTCCTCGTCGTGCTGAACACCTCGATCGTCAACGTGGCGCTCCCCGCCATCAGTGACGATCTCGCTCTCTCGTCCTCGGGGCCGGCTTGGATCGTCAACGCCTACCTGGTGGCGTTCGGCGCGCTGCTGCTGGCCGGCGGCCGGCTGGCGGACCTCTACGGCCGCCGCCGCACTCTCGTCACCGGGCTGGTGCTGTTCACCACCGGTTCCTTGCTGGCCGTCGTCGCCTCCGGCGCCGGGCTGCTGATCGCGGCGCGTGCCGTCCAGGGAGTGGGGGCCGCGACGCTCTCACCGGCGGCCCTGGCGATCACGCTGGCCCTCTATCCGTCCGGGCCGGAAAGGGCCAGGGCGCTGGGCGTCTGGGGCGCGGTGTCGGCCGCCGGCGGCGCGGCCGGTGTCCTGCTGGGCGGGACGCTCACCGAGGCGCTGGGCTGGTGGTCGGTCTTCGCGGTGAGCGTCCCCGTCGGCCTGCTCGCCCTGGTCGCCGCGCCGCTCCTGGTCCCCGCCGACGGGCTGGGGCGGGGCGGCAGGCTGGACCTGCCGGGGACGGTCACGGCCACGTTCGGCCTGCTCGCGCTCGTCTACGGCCTCAGCGGCGCGGGAAGGAACGGATGGGCCTCCTCGCAGACCCTCGTGCCGCTCCTGGCGGGGGCGGCGCTGCTCGCCGCGTTCGTACTGATCGAGCGGCAGGTGGCCGACCCTCTGGTCCCGCCGGGCCTGCTGCGTACGGCCTCCGTCGGCAAGGGCAACCTCATCATGCTGCTGCTGGGCATGGTGTGGGTCGGCACCTTCTTCTTCCTGCCGCTGTACCAGCAGCGCGTCCTGGGTTACTCCCCCCTGGCCGCAGGGCTCACCCAACTTCCGCTGGCGCTCGCCCTCATGGCCGCCCCCGTGGTGGCCGGCAGAGTCGGTGGCACGCTCGTTCCGGGGCTGCTCGTGCTGGCGGCCGGACTCACCTGGCTGGCCCGCGTCCCCCTCGACGGTACGTTCGTGCGCGATCTGCTGGGCCCCTCGCTCCTCATCGGCAGCGGGCTGGGGCTGGCGTTCGTGCCGCTGACCGCGCTCGGCGTGACCGGGGTGTCCGTCGGAAGAGCAGGCGTGGCCAGCGGGCTGATCAACACCACCCGCCAGGTCGGGGGCGCCCTGGGGCTGGCCCTGTTCACCGCCGTCGCCGCCCTCGCCACAGCAGGGGACACACCAGGGGCCCTCGCAAACCGGCTACCGCTACGCCTTCCTCGCGGCTGCATTCGTCACGGTGCTCGCCGCAGGGCTCACCGCCATCTCGAGCGCTCGCGTGCAGCGGGCCACCACCTCATGAAAGGCATCCTGCCGTGAACAAGCCGTACCTGACAGGGCATTTCACCCCGGTCGTCGACGAGCTCACCTCCCGTGAGCTCACCGTAGAGGGCGCCTTGCCCCCGGAGCTCACCGGCCGGCTCATTCGCAACAGCCACAATCCCGAGCCAGGGGTCACGCCAACACACTGGTTCAAGGGCAGCGGCATGGTCCACGGCATCCGGCTGCGGGAAGGGCGGGCCGAGTGGTACCGCAACCGCTGGGTGCGCACCCCGGCCCTGGACGGCGCGCCGTACATGACCGAGCACGGCCCCGATCTGACCGCCAGCGTCGCAGGCACCCATGTGATCGAGCATGCCGGGCGGCTGCTGGCGCTGTGCGAGGCCAACTATCCCTTCGAGCTGACCCGGGAACTGGAAACCGTCGGCGCCTACGACTTCGGCGGAGCGCTGAAGACCATGATGACCGCACACCCCAAGCAGGATCCGGACACCGGCGAGCTGCATTTCTTCGGCTCCTCGCCCTTTCCCCCGTACCTCACCTACCACCTGGCCTCGGAGCGGGGCGAGATCCTGTTCAGCGAGGAGGTCGCGGACGCCTCGGCCGCGCTGAAGCACGACTTCGCCATCACCGAGAACCACGTGGTGTTCCTGGAGGGGTCCGTCACCTTCGACCACACCGAGACCTCCGGCATCCCCTACAGCTGGAGCGACACGCAGCGGGCGCGCATCGGGGTGATGCCGCGCGGCGTGGGCGGCGGGGCGCAGATCCGCTGGTTCGACGTCGATCCCGGCTACGCGCTGCACTACGCCAACGCCTACGAGGACGAGCGCGGGCGGCTCGTCATCGAGGGCCCGTCGGTGGATCGCGACGGATGGCGGCTGTCCTGGAACTGGTGGGTGGGCGCGCCCGACCGGGGCGCCGAGCTCACCTCGGGTTCCACCACCCGGCGCTGGACCGTCGATCTGGTGGCCGGGATAGCCAGTGAGCAGGAAATCGACGATCTCGTCGTGGAGTTCCCCACCATCAATGACGAGCGTTTGGGGCGGCAACACCGCTACCAGTACGCGATCTCCTTCCCCGACGACCGTGGTGGCGGTGCGCACGGCGTCGTGAAGTACGACTGGGACACCGGCGGTCGGCAGATCCTTCCGATGGGCGAGGGACGCCTGCTGAGCGAGGCAGTCTTCGTGCCCGCAGCCGGGGCCACCGCCGAGGACGACGGCTACCTGCTGACCGTGGTCAGCGACCTCGGTGCCGACGCCTCCCAGTTGCTCGTACTGGACGCCACCGATCCCGCTCGCACGCCGGTCGCCACCGTGCACCTCCCCCGCCGGGTCCCGGCCGGCATCCACGGCTCCTGGGTTCCCGACAGCGCGCTCTGACCCGGATGCGGCCAGGAACGCCCACACAGCGCACGTGACCAGGAGGCCACACCCATGTTCGAACCCCTGTTCATCGCCGACTTGACGCTGGCCATTGCGGCGACGGCCGCGGCCGCAAGTTCGACGCCCCGTCCTTCAACGGCCGGTCCCCTGGTCCGCAGATCCACTTCCATCAGAGTCAATGACAAACGCGAGGAGAAGTCTCATGTCTCATTCGATCGCTGCAGTTGACCGGCCCGTGCTCGAACCGGCCGCCGCCGAGTTCGCTGGTGCCACCGCCAACCCGCCCTTCCTGTTCGACCTCGCTCCGGCCGATGGCCGCAAGGCCGTCGACGAAGTACAGGCCGGCCCGATCGCCAAGCCCGAGGTGGCCGAGGAGTGGGTCACTGTCCAGGGCGGCCCGACCGGCACTGTCGAGGTCCGTATCGTCAGGCCCGCCGGTGCCACCGGAGACCTGCCGGTCATCATTTACATCCACGGCGCAGGCTGGGTGTTCGGCAACGCCCACACTCACGACCGGCTGGTGCGCGAACTCGCCATCGGTGCCTGTGCGGCAGTGGTCTTTCCCGAGTACGACCTGTCGCCCGAGGCCCGCTACCCGGTGGCCGTCGAGCAGAACTACGCGGTCGCCCGGTGGATCGTGGCCGACGGGGCCGGCAAGGGCCTGGACGCCTCCCGGATCGCCGTGGCCGGAGACTCCGTCGGCGGCAACATGGCTGCGGCTCTGACCCTGATGGCGAAGGAGCGCGGAGACGTACCACTGGTCCAACAGGTGCTGTTCTACCCCGTCACCGACGCCGCCTTCGACACCGGCTCCTACCACCAGTTCGCCGAGGGCTACTTCCTGCGCCGCGACGCCATGCAGTGGTTCTGGGACCAGTACACCACCGACGAAGCCGAACGCGCCCAGATCACCGCCAGCCCGCTGCGTGCCACCACCGACCAGCTCACCGGACTTCCCCCGGCCTTGGTCATAACCGCAGAGGCCGACGTCCTGCGTGACGAGGGCGAGGCCTACGCCAACAAGCTTCGCCAAGCCGGCGTCCCCGTCACGGCGGTTCGCTACCAGGGCATCATCCACGACTTCGTCATGCTCAACGCCCTGCGCGACACCCACGCCGCCGAAGCCGCCATCAACCAGGCCACCGCCACCCTGCGCACCGCCCTGCACCAAGGCTGACACCGGCCAGCAGGGGAGCCATGGTCCGCTCCGCCCGTCGCCGCCGACGACGGCCTCCGTTCGGCGGCGACGGGCGGCAGCGCTGTGCAGTGTCCTCGGTGATGAACCCGCAGACGCCGGTCAACTACCTCCGCTTCGGTGCCGGTGGGCATGCCGTGGAAACCGGCCAGTTCGTGACGATCTCACCGCGACCCAGGCCATCCGGGTCAACTGCGTGTGCCGTCGACTTGGTCGACCCCGAAGCACCCGTCGGCCAGACCAGGGGCATCAGATACCAGATCGACGACAGCGTGGCCGAGAGCTACCTCGAGCCGTAGGCAGTCCGCCAATGGTGGCTGTGTCTGTTTCTTCGGGAGGCGTGGGGGCGTTCACTAGATCAACATCGATGAGTTTGACGTCACTTGGGCAGCAGTCTGCCGGGGTGGGAAAGGCCGTGAAGGCTGCGCGAAGTGTGTGCGTCTGGCACCCGGTGGAGACTGGCGGAGCAGGGACTGGAAGGTGAGGAACCTATGCGGGCGGCCTATCACGAGGAGCTAGCCTCGATCAGAGACAGTCTGGTGGAAATGGCACACCTGGCCGGTTCGGCCATGGGCCGGGCCACCAGCGCTCTACTCGATGCGGATCTACAGCTCGCGGAGAGCGTGATCGCGGCCGATGTCACGGTCGATGCTCTGCAGCGGGATCTGGAGCACCGGGCGATCGCGCTGCTGGCGCGGCAGCAGCCGGTCGCCACCGATCTGCGCCTCGTGGTCACCTCGCTGCGCATGAGCGCGGATCTGGAGCGCTGTGGTGATCTTGCCCAGCACGTGGCCAAGCTGGCCCGGCTTCGCCACCCCGAACATGCGGTGCCAGGCGATCTGCGGCGCACCATTTTGGAGATGGGCCAGCTTGCGCAGAGTCTGATGGCGAAGGCCGCCGAAGTGCTCATCACCCCGGACGTCGACGCTGCGCTGCAGCTGGAGAAGGACGACGACCGTATGGACGAGCTGCACCGCATGATCTTCGAGCACCTGATGGACGACCGGTGGCAGCATGGTGTGGAAACGGCCGTGGACGTCACGTTGGCCGGCCGCTATTACGAGCGTTTCGCCGACCATGCCGTCTCGGTGGCCCGCCGCGTGGTCTACCTGGTCACGGGCAAGTACGCGGACGAACTGGCCACGGATCCGCCCGCGCCTGCGTGATCACTCCGGCCCTTGGACACGAGCGCAGCGGTCGAATCTCCTATTTGAGCGCTGACAACAATTCCGGCGCCCTGCTCGCAGGCGTGACAGGCATGGGCGTCAGTGCGCCGGTCCTGCACAAGCTCATCGGCCTCTGAGCAGGCAGCTGCACTCCAGGCATCAACCCGGGACCCCCGCGACTAATTCAAGTCACGACCCTGTTGTGTGACTGAATCCAGTGCAATGCTGTGACGGCGGTGATCCTCCAGCCCCCGGGCGGAGGCCCCACCACCACCCCTGGCCCCGCCTGTGTGCTGTCACTGGGCGGGGCCGCGCCCGTCCCTCCCGGCCTCCCCACGGGAGGGCCGACGGCTGCGCACTGGCCGAGTGGCAGATCCGGTACTGCGGACATATGTTCGGCGACGAGCGGCGGATTCTCGTATCTGTCATGCACCGAGAGGCACTGCTGTGAGCGAAGACATCTGGGGCTATCGACCGACTGCGGGATATCAGCAGGGGATCGACCTCGTCGGTTACAGGGTCGAAGCCAGCGACGGCCACATCGGCAAGATCGACAAGCATTCCGAAGACGTCGGCTCCTCCCACCTGGTCGTCGACACCGGAGTCTGGATCTTCGGCAAACGCGTACTGCTGCCCGCCGGCGTTATCGAGCGCATCGACACGGCCGCAGAAACGGTCTACGTCAACCGGACCAAAGACCAGATCAAAGACGCTCCCGAATTCGACGAGGCCAAGTACGCCGGCGAGCCCACCTACCTGGAGCAGTTCGGCCGCTACTACGGCCAGCCGCACATGTAGCAGGAGCGAACTCCGGTGCAGGGCACTCCATCCGCAGGAGGGAGTCCCCCTGCATCCCGTGCTACCGAGGCGCCTCGCCCGCCCCTCTCGCGCACACGGGGCCGATCAGTCGGTGGACAACGCCTGGAGGAGATCACCGACCTTCGGGTCCGGCAGGGCACGGGCGACGTCGGCCTGGGCGACCATGCCGACCAGAATGTGCCCGTCGATGACGGGCAGACGCCGGACCTTGTGCTCACTCATGGTGCGCAGGATCTCCTCGGCATCATCGTCGGCGCCGATGGTGACCGCCTCGCCCTGGGCGAGGTCACCGGCCTTCACCTCGGCAGGGTCCTTGCCCGCGCCCAAGACCTTCACCACAATGTCGCGGTCGGTGAGCATGCCCTTGAGCCTCTCGTCCGTGCCGCAGATCGGCAGCGCACCCACCCCCATCTCGGTCATCTTCTTCGCGGCCTCAAGCACCGTCTCCTGGGCGCCGATGCACTCGGCGCCCGCCGTCATGATCTCTCGGGCGGTCGTCATCCGGCAGCACTCCTTCTTCCACACCTACGGGTGCGGGCCACGCCGCTGAAGCGGACAAGCCCCTGGAACCCCATGGGTGCCCCGCACCAGCGCCCCCTAACGGCATCGCCCAGTCGTCCACCCGGCGGCGCTCACTCGACTGGGCGGATAGCTGACCGCGAACTTGGCCGCCCATCTTCAGTATTCTCGGGGCTTCCAGGCGCGGATCTCCAGGCCCACGATGACAGCGTCCGTCGAGACGTCCGGTGGCGGTGAGCCATGTGTGTACTGCGGCGGCGACGTCCCCGCCGGCGGCGTCGACCATGGCTTTGAACTGGACGCCGTCGAAGCCTTCCTCGCCCGAGCCGGGACCGCCGACGTTCTGACCGTAGGAGCGTTCCTCGGTGCTGTCGGGCCGCTTGACGACATTGCGCCGCACGCCGGGGGAGTCGGCCAGACGGCCGGCATCGTGCTTGAACGCCTTCTTCTTGGCCCGTACCGTAAAGGCAACCCGCCCGCCGTAGCGGGCCGCGTCTTCCACCACCGGATACAGCCGGGACGCTCCGGAAGCGATGTGCTGCTTCCCCGCCCGGGCCAGGGACGAAGTCCACTCCTTGTGCCGCTCGGCCAGCAGTTCGTCGGTGAGCCTCGCCGCCTCGTTGCGCTGGACCCGTCGACCGCGGCCGGTCGCACGCCTGGCTTTGTTCACGGGTAACGACAGCGGTTGTTCATGGGTTTGGGAGGCACCCCGATCCACGGTCGGGTGGTGTTCACGAGTTTTGACAGCACTGCCGTTCTTGCCAGGGGAGCGTCGGGATGCCCTTGGTGAAAGGTGCTGGTCATGCCGTGTCTCTGGTGTTTGCCGGAGTAGAAGGGCTGGGCGGTGGCGATACGGTCGATGGGGTGGGCGGTGGCGGTGGCGGTCCGGACGCTGAATCCGGCTGCGCGCTGGGTGTAGGTGCGGCCGTTGTTGGAAACCGCTCGTTGTCAGACCCACGCGCCACGCTTGGTCTATGCGAACACTCTTCAGCGGCGAAGTGCATGTGGGCTACGGTCAGCTCTACGTCTGCAGCGACGAAAGCCACTACCTCGAAAACTCCTTCGCCGGGCAGCGGACCGGGCTTTGCGGTGGGGCGGTGCCCGGCCATCTCTTTCTTCTGACTGGAATGCACACCGGCTGCGTCCCGATCACCGTTGAGCTGCACGAGACGGAGCCGTCCGTGGACGCCGACGTCTGGGAGGACATCGTGGAGGTGTCGTTCCGGCCCGTATCGGACGAGGTTGTGCTCGCCGAGTGGGGAGGCGGCTTGTATCCGCTTCCTCTCTCCGAGATCTCGTACCGGGTCCGGTACTACTGCCAGGGCATGGACGAGGCGCACAACGCCGTACGCGACGTGGGTGAGCCCGTGGTGGATGAGTATCTGCTGCGATTCTGGCCGAGCCCGCCGGCCCCGGACTGTGTGGTCAAGGAGACCAGCCAAGCCGCCGCCTATTGGCACGAGTTCGCGCGGGAGCAGCCCCCCGGCCCCACTCCCGAGGAGCAAGCCGAGGCCGAGCGCCAGGCCCGCGAGGGGAAGGAACACGCTGAGCTGCAACAGGAGATGGACGCGTGGGGCGGGCGCCTGCCCAGCGACCGGTTGCGGGATGTCCGGGACAAACTCCGGAGGTTCAAGGGCTATCCGAAGGGACTCGTGGGCCTTGATGCCGCACGCGTGCACGCGATCGACGCCACAGGTCCCGATGATCAGCGCGCGCTCGCCCGCTGGGCAGCGCACCGAGCCTGTGCGGCAGCAGGGCTCAGCGAAATCAACTGGGTAGCGCGCGGCCTGGCGGAGCTCGACCGGGGTGAGCCCTTCTCGCCGCCGCTGGACGACTCGCGACGGTTGCGGGACGCCGCGTTGTCCGACGCACGCGTTCCAAGGTCGCACGACGGAACCCCCGGCTTGCCCCAGGCCGCCGCCTTCGCCGCTCTTTTCGATGCTGCCGCTCCCGACCCCCTCAAGGCGGCGCTTGACGCCCTCCTCGCCGCGGCGGTCACCCATGACACCGACTGCTTCCACCTCTTCGCGGAGGTCCGCCGCACCTTCCCAGCGACAGCCATCGAGGTGAAGGCGGAGAGGATCGACCGCCAGTAGCGGCACCACGCGCTGACCGCCCATATCGCGCCCCGAGCGCAGCACCGTGCTCGGCTGGCCAGCTCAGACTGAGGATGGACAACGCTCACTGACGGCAGTGCCGTCATTTCCCGTGAACATCTGCGAGCGCGCTGATCGCTAACTGCTGTTGAAACTCGTCGACAAACGCTGCTGCTGAACGTGAACGAAGCCACACGCCTTCTGCGCGGCGTCATGCGGCTACCTCCCGATCTTCGCCCTCTGCGCAGTCGAGTACGTCGTGGTGTCGTCGTCGAACTGGTCGTCACCCGAGGCGCCGCAGTCGTGGCAGTGCCATTCGGCGCTCCAGGTGACGTCGCCCTCGCGGCCGCAGTCGTGATCCGAGGAGGCGGTGTCCTCGTCGTCCCACTGCGCTTCGCCGGACGCGCCGCATGCCGCGTGCTCCCACGTCCCGCCCCATGCCACCTCTGCGCTCACAGCTCGTCCGCCTCCAGGGCCTGCCTGCCGAGGTCCTGAAGGACGTAGAACTCCTCATCGGTGGTGGGGGTGGTCTGCTCCCAGGCCATGGCGCCCTTCAGGAGGTAGTCGCCGGGCTCACCCCGGTACGGCCAGTCGGGACGGACCGAGCTGTAAATGGCGTCGGTCCGGAAGGCGAGGATCGCCCCGGCCGGCAGGTGCAGCGCACCGGCTTACCCGTCTCCGGGTCAACAGTCCCGGAGCGATCCAACCACCTCGAAGATCATTTCGTTAGCAGTTCTTAGAGTCCCGTCGGCAGTAGGACCACAGTCCTGCCGCGGTGATGAGGGATGTCCAGAGCACGAACACCGTTGTCGCGATCGGCGTGGACAGATGGGAGCCGACGAGCGCTTGGGCGAATGACTGGTCTTCGCCGGAATAGGCGGTGACATCGGTGAGCATCGCCCGACCCGCAGCGAACGGCAGCCAGTCATTCACACCGTCCAGGCCCGGCAGGTAGCCGAGCAGGGCGCCTGCGATGCGCTCGCCGAGCAGCGGCCACAGGACCAGGAGCAGGACGGCGAGGACACGGCTGCGCAGCAGGGCAACGACGGCCAGGCACAGCAGCGCCCAGCAGCCCATCCACCCGGTGAAGCGTGCAGATGGAGCGAGGACTTCTCCCCAGGCCGGCTGTCGGTTGCCGGTTGCGCCCAGCATCACGGCGCACGAGAGGGTGCCGAGCAGCGCGCTGGTGGCGGCGACGCCTGCTCCGACGAGGAGGCCCACGGCGCACTTGGCTGCGTAGGCAGTGGCGCGTCCATTTACTGCAAGCCAGGTCGTCCGGGCGGCGCCGGCTACCAGATCGGTGGAGACCGGACCGGTGCCCAGGACCAGGACGAAGAAGCACAGGGCGGGGATCTGCGTCGCCAGGGGGGTCCAGGCGATCGCGTCCGCCACTACCGCAGAGCTGACCACATGTTGCTTGTCGGCGTCCAGGAGCACGGTAATGCCCGTCAGCATGCTCAGGGCTGCGACCACGCCGAGGAGGATCCATGTCGAGCGCAATGCGGTCAGGTGCCGCCACTCATAGCGGCATGCCCGGCCAAATGCGTCGGCGGGTGCGACGGCTCGCGGGGCCGTCATCGCGGCAGATGTCACGAGATCTTGAACTCCTCTTCCGCAATGCCCAGGTAGAAGTCCTCGAGTGAGGGTGCTTCCTCACATAGCCCGTACAACGGCACGCAGGCCTTGAGTGCGAGGGTGCCGATCTGTACGCGGTCCAGGCCTGTGACGGTGGCCTCTTGTCCGGTGGCGGGTGTGAGGCGTCCGCCAAGTTCGGCAACAAGGCGGGCCAGGGTCGGCAGGTCCGGTGCCTCCAGCCTCACAGCCCGAATGCCGGCGGCGCGTTCCAGCAGTTCCGTCATGGGGGCCGCTGCGACGACGCGGCCGCGGGTGAGCACGATGACACGGTCGGCGAGTTGCTCCATCTCGCCCAGGAGATGGCTCGACACCAGGACGGCTCGGCCCTGGTCTGCCTGCGCTCGGAGGAAGTGCCGCAGCCAGCGTATGGAATGGGGATCCAGTCCGTTCGCGGGCTCATCCAGGATGAGCACGGGCGGGTCGCCCAGCAGCGCCTGCGCGATGCCGACGCGCTGCGCCATGCCGAGCGACAGTTCGGTCAGTCGAAGCCGGGCGGCCTCGCCCAGTCCGACCGTGTCCAGGAGTTCGTCGACCCGTTTGTCTGCTACTGCGGATCCGGCCGCCACCATGCGCAGATGGGCGCGTACGCGGTGCTGGGGATGGCCTGCTACGCCGCCCAGTACCGCGCCGACCACTGTTCCGGGAGCGCCCCAGGCATGTAGCGGCCGACCGAGGAAGCGGGTCTGGCCTTCTCCTCGCAGCAGGCCCAGCAACAGCTGGATGGTTGTGGTCTTGCCTGCGCCGTTAGCTCCGACGAAGCCGGTCACGTCACCGGCGCGCAACTCGAGGGAGACGTTGTCCAGGACCCGCTTGGAGCCGAAGGAGTGGGCCAGATCCCGGGCTTCGACGAGTACGTCGCCTTTGTTCACAACAGGGCGCCGTTCAGCAGTGGGCGGGACGCCGGGTTGCTGGGCGGCCCTATCGGTGAGCATTTCGTCTGACGTACTCGGATAGCTTTGATTCATGTAGGGTTCTCTTGCGTTATCGCAAGGGGGAGGAAGTCTTCGGGGTCACCTGAACAGGCGTGGAAACCGAAGGTGCCGCACGGACTTCTTCCCCCGATTACCTTCTCCTGACCTTCGGCGTGAAATGCGCGGGTCATGTGTCTATTCCCCCACAAGGGCAATCAACTGCCAGGCCAGCACGGCGTGAACCAAAACGCACATCCCCCATGCGGCATTGCCTCGCGTCCCGTTCCGCAGCACGGTTGTCCATCCGGCGGCGATGAGTAGCGCGGACACCGTCCAAAGGATCCAGGACAGGGCAAGCCACAGTGTGGACGGCTCGGTGAGCAGTCTGACAAGCGCCAGTGGAGCCAGCACCACCAGCGGCAAGGCCCAAGTGCCTTCGGTCGCGGTGCGGGTGGTCTTGGTGTCAGTCATTCGGAACGCTCCGTGTCGCATGTCTTCAAGGCACCGAGTGTTGGCTGGGGCCGCCCGGGCGGCCCCTGCCAACACCACTCAGGCAGGGGGCCGCGTGCACTGCGGCCCCCGAGCCGTCATCAGTGGAGGGCGTTATAGATGTCCAGGAGCGTCAGGCCGGGAGTGATGGCCCTCAGCGGGGCCTTCTGCCACCAGGACAGTTCGTCGTACCACTTCTTGAAGGTGCTGAACTTGCCGCCGATGGCCCTGGCGAAGCCGCCCACCTTGCTGAAGGCAGCCCTGATGGCGCTCCACTTGCTGGCGGCTGCGAGCTCGCCACTGGCGATCTTGTTCATCTCGGTCCGCTCGGCGGCCGAGAGGTTCGCCGCCAGCGGGCTCGAAAGCAGGGTGCGTGCGGCCTGCTGAGCCTCGGTCTGCTGTGTGGCCGAAACCGCCTGAGGTGCAGCGGCCGGGGCCTGGGAGGCCTGGGCCAGGCCAGCAGTTCCGCCGAGGGCGATGGCGGCGACGGCCGAAACGGCCGCCATACGCAGAGTGTTGCGATTCACTTAATTCCCTTGCGTCGTCGCAAGGGGGAGGAAGCCCTTGTGGGCCACCTGGACAGGCGTGGAAAACCGACAGGTCCCCCCGGACTTCATTCCCCCGATTACTGTGTCGCGCCCTCGTGGTCAAGGAGGGCGACTCGGCACCTGTTGTTCTGGGCGCCGGGCACAGGTGCACTTTACCTGTGAATCGATCACTTGGCTACTGCCGAATCGGCCCGGGGCGGGCGGAGTTGGCGTGATGCTCGCTTGGGTCTGCAGTTTTATTGTCTGGTGAGAGGTTCCCCGTAAGTCCTGTTGGAGCCCCCATTCGGCATCGCGACGCTGAAGCCGTTGCGCAACTCACACAGAAGAACAGAAAGAACGTCAACAATGCCTCACAGGTGACCTATCTCGACAACCTGGACACGCATGTCGTCGAGATGCATTCAGACCATAAGGAAGCGCATTCCGTCCCCGGTACCCTGCGAGCCGAACGGGCGGCAGCGGCAGCGAGCCTCGGCCCCTCGGTGGCTGAGTGCCCGCCAGCAGGCGACATTGCGGCAACGCCACCCAGCGACGCCCTCAGGGTCCACTTCGAGCTCGAAGGCGAGGGGGGCCTCCGTCCAGGTGGGTGTCACCGGCTTCTTTGCAGTCCGGGCAGGGACGCGAGGGGATGGTGGTGCGCTCGGAACGGCGGTACAGCCGCTGGGTGGTGGTCTCCATGCGTTGACGGTGACACGAGATGGACGGTTTATCTGAGGTGGTATCCCCGCCGCCGCCTCGCAGGGCGCTCGTCCTTGCGGGTTACGAGGTCATTTGGATGGCGTTGAGGGCTCTCATTCGCTCGGGGCTGAGGCGGGCGCGCCGCCGGTGCTGATTGTTGATCCAGGCGCCGAGTCGGTAGCCATCACGATCGACGAACTTCTGCGGGACTTGGAGGTTGCCGCGCTCGGCGAGGTAGGCGCTCGCTGCGTCAGGCCGGCCTGACGCAGCGAGCGACAGCGCGGCCCCGCCCATGTGGCGGGGCCGCGCTGTCGCTCGCGTCTACAAGCGGGCCGGTCAGTTGGTGACCGGCCACTCCAGCGGTTCCTTGTAGAAGCCCTGGGTCAGCTCTACAGCGGCAGCCTTCTGACCCTCCGGGATGAGGAAGGCGGTACAGATCTTCTCCGACTGGCCCACGCTCAGCTGCTTGTCAGTGTCCGGCGCTGGGCAGTTGGGCCACTTCGCCTCGCCCATCAGGACGATGAGGGCACGGGTGCGCTGGCCGTTGACCGTCTTGACAACAAGGTCGTCGTCCATGTCGCCGACCTCCATGGCCTTGCCGCTCGTGTGAGTGAGCGTCGACCAAACGTAGACGGGAATCTGAGGGCCATCCTCCTTGTCCTTCTTCAGCCCGGAGTTGTCCATGTCAGCCTTCGTGCCGGTCTGCACCTTGGTCGGTGTGACCGTGTACTTGGCACCCGACGACGCCTGCATGTCGCTTTCCTTCTCCGGGCTGGCCTCACCCAGACGGAAGGTCTTCTTACCGTCCGATGCGTCCGAACCGGAGTCGGACGCGTGGGAGCCGGAGCCGGCCCGACTCTTGCCCGACCCTGAGTCGTTGCAGCCGGTCAGTGCCAAGCCCAGGGCGAGTACACCCGCCGCCGCCGGTATGGCACGAGTCCACGTACGCATCTCATCTCACTTTCCCCGTTGAATTCCCCGTTGTCCGGCCGGGGCAGCTCGCCCGCGCGACCGGAACCTCGATCTGACGCACAATCCTGCCAGAGTGCGATCATCACCACGCGAGGGGGCCGCACCCCTGCCGCGGTGCCAGCGCCGACCCCAGGTGGCGATCCGCCCCGTCACGTTCCAGCATCTGGCTCGCCCGACGCGCTGAACGAGTGCAAGGGCCAGCCGCGGAGAAGCCTCATCGCACCCCAGAGAGAACTTCATCAAGCCTCGAATGTGGACTCCAAGCCAGCCGGCTGCCCACGAACGACAGCCACAGTCCGGGTCTGCTGCAAGGTTGGGTGACAGGTTCGGTCACGCGGCCAGGAGGGCCGGAGTGGTCATGACGGTTTCGTATTCGACGGGAGTCAGCCGGCCGAGTGAGGGTTGTCTGCGGCGTCGGTGGTAGGTCCGCTCGATCCAGGTCACGATCGCGATCCGCAGTTCCTGGCGGGTGGCCCACTTTCGGCGGTCGAGGACATTCTTCTGCAGCAGGCTGAAGAAGGACTCCATGGCGGCGTTGTCGCCTGCCGCCCCGACCCTGCCTATCGAGCCGGCGATCTGGTGCCGGCCGAGCGCCCGGACAAACTTCCGGGACCGAAACTGTGACCCGCGATCGCTGTGCAGGACACACCCGGCGACGTTCTCACGCCGGGCAACAGCGTTGTCCAGCGCTGCGACGGCCAGGCGGGACTTCATTCGCGCGTCGATCGAGTAGCCCACGATCCTTTTGCTGAAGACGTCCTTGACCGCGCACAGATACAACTTCCCTTCCGCTGTGGGATGTTCGGTGATGTCGGTGAGCCACAGCATGTTCGGGCCATCCGCGGTGAAGTCGCGGCGGACGAGGTCGTCGTGCACCGGCGGGCCGGCCTTCTTGGTCCTGCTGCGATTCTTGCCGAACACGCTCCACCAGCGGTTGTCCCGGCAGATCCGCCACGCGGTCCGGTCAGCCATGCCAGCTCCCGCGCTTCGCGCTTCGTCGGCCAGGAAGCGGTAGCCGAACTCCGGGTCCTCACGGTGGGCGTCGAACAACGCGTTCGCGCGATACGCCTCCTTTAACGCGGCGTCGGCCACCGGCTCGTCGAGCCAGCGATAGTAGGGCTGTCTGGCGAGCTTCAGGACCCGGCACGTGACCGTGACGGGAACCCCGTCCACAGCGAGCTCTTTCACGAGCGGGTAGATCCTTTTCCCGGCAGGTTCGCTTGCGAGAGGTAGGCCGCGGCCCGGCGCAGGACCTCATTCTCCTGCTCCAGCAGCTTGATCCGCCGACGTGCTTCCCGTAGTTCCCTGCTCTCCTGGCTGGTCGTTCCGGGCTTTGCCCCGTCGTCGATGTCCGCCCGGCGCATCCACTTCCACAGGGTCATCGCGTGGACTCCGAAGTCGGCGGCCACCTGCTCGACCGTCACGCCCGGGCCGCGGTTCCTCGCGACCCGTACGACATCCTCGCGGAACTCTTCCGGATAAGGCTTGGGCACAGCGACATCCTTCCCACCCGCCCCACAGGGCAAGCCAGTTCAGATGTCACCCGATCGTGCAGCAGACCCTCCGGTGATCGCCGTGTCCCTGATCGGGCCACGTCCATCGGCACGCGGTGCGGCCCGGCGGTGTCTGTGGCTGCTAGGAGCCTCGGAGGGACGGGGCTTCGCGGCCGCGCGGCTCAGTTGCGCTGCGAGGATGGATCGTGCCCGTGGTGCACTGCGTTGCTCGATCGCTCGACGGTGCCGCGGCACACTCGCCCCGTACGTCGACTTCGCGGTCGTGGCGAGGGCGCCACTGCCGAACCTGGTCACCTTTGGCGAGGAGCGTGGTCGGCGACGGCTGCGGCTGCTGTCCTCGGCCGCCAACGCCTGCAGTCGCGACTACCTTGCCGAGACGGCTGATGGATCGGCGATGCCGGTGCTGAATGTGTTACGGCGCGACGGCGCCGGTCTAGTCCTCTTCGCCATGACGTCCCTCCGCGTCCTCGCCCTTGTGCTTTTTCTCCTGATCGTCTTCCTCTTCGTTCTCGCTCGGCCGGCTGACGGAGGCGTCGTCGGGTGCGGGCGAGACGGTGGGGGCCATAGCAGGATCGGGCGTTGGTGTCGGCACCAGGTCTGGATGCGCTGGGGCGGACGTTTCGCCGCGGGGAGTGTTCGCCGAGCTTTTGTCGGGTGAGAACCAAGCCACGCCGATCAGCACGGCGATGAGGAAGGCAGCGGCACCGGCGACGGCACTCGCCACCCTCGGCCGGCGCCTGACGAACTCGCGGGCGCCATGCCGCTGCGTGGGGACAGACCGGCGTCCTTGGCCCGGCTGCGCGTCAGTCGGCGGCAGCATGTATGTGGTCGCGAGCCCCGTCTCCGACGCATGCGCCGGGCCGGCTCCCAAAACCTGTGCGGGCGGGGGCGTCTCCGGCGCGGGCAGGGGTTCCCGGGCGCCTTGCCAGGCACCCGAACCGAACCAGTTGGCTACTTGCTGCGCGGTGGGCCGGTCCTCGGGCTGTTTCGCGAGCAGCCCCAGCAGATAGTTCTCGAATGCGGGTGGAAGGTCGGCGCCCCGCTGAAGGGGAGGAACCGGAGCGGCATCGATGTGCTGGTAGAGAGTGGCCGTGGCTGTGTCGGCCTGGAACGGCGGGCAGCCCGTCAGCAGTTGATAGAGCACGCATCCGAGGGAGTACATGTCGGAGGCCGGGCCCGCGGGCTGCCCCAGGGCGCGCTCGGGGGCCAGATAGAGACTGGTGCCGAGGATCTGCCCGGCGGTGGTCAGTGCGGCGGCCGGATCGTCGACGAACCTGGCAATCCCGAAGTCCCCGAGTTTGACCGTCCCGTCGGCGTCGGACATCAAGTTGCCGGGTTTGATGTCCCGGTGGACGATTCCCTGGCGGTGCGCGGAGGCCAGCCCGGCGGCCGTCTGGGCGGCGACAAGGGCAACTCGCCCCGACGGAAGTGCCCCCTCGGCGGCCAGCTCCTGGGCCAGGCTCCGGCCTTCTACAAGTTCCATCACCAGGTAAAAGCGACCGTCCCACGCCCCGAAATCGAACACCCCCACGACATGGGGGTGATTCAGACGGGCCGCCGTCTGCCCCTCCAGCCGGAAACGAGCAGCCGCTTCGGAGTCGGGCTCATCACCGAGAAGCAGCTTGACGGCCACGGGCCGCCCGAGCACTTCGTCTGTGGCCCGCCAGACCTCGCCCATTCCGCCGCGGCCGATGGGTGACTCCAACCGGTACCGATCCGCCACCAGCACGTGCGCACCAACCTTGATCCCGATCGACCCTGTGATCCAACCCGACGCCGACGGAACAACTTCACCGTACGAGTGAGGTGGTGGGGGACCGCGACGGCCTCAGCGTACCGACCGCGATCGTCGTGGGTGGCCGGGGCCTGAGCTCCGGAACGGCCCGGACTGCTTTCGCCCTGATAGTCGCGAACGACACCCCGCCAACGGCTATTCAAGCGGTCGCAGACTCGACGAGTTCAGTCCTCCCTGGGCTTCCAGGCGCGGATCTCCAGGCCCACGATGACTGCGTCAGGGTCGAGACGGCCGGTGGCGGTGAGCCATGTGTGTACCGCGGCGGCGAGGTCCCCGCCGGCGGCGTCCACCATGGCCTTGAACTGGACGCCATCGAAGCCTTCCTCGCCCGAGCCGGGACCGCCGACATTCTGACCGTAGGAGCGTTCCTCGGTGCTGTCCGGCCGCTTGACGACATTGCGCCGCACGCCGGGGGAGTCGGCCAGACGGCCGGCATCGTGCTTGAACGCCTTCTTCTTGGCCCGTACCGTAAAGGCAACCCGCCCGCCGTAGCGGGCCGCGTCCTCCACCACCGGGTACAGCCGGGACGCTCCGGAAGCGATGTGCTGCCGACCGGCCCGCGCCAGGGACGAAGTCCACTCCTTGTGCCGCTCTGCGCCCCTTCCCACCGTCTTCTCGGCACGCACGACATCCCTGCTCCGCACGCGCGCCCTCTTGCCTTCTCTGGTCAGCCGCGGCTGGATGTGGGCTGCGGCCAGGGCCTTGAGGCTGTCGATGCCGCGCGGGCCGCCGGCCTGGACCTCCTGCACCACGGCCCGCAGCGCCTCCACGAAGCTTGCGCCCTTGTTCCTGGTGAAGAACTGGCTGACCAGGGAGGGGTTGCGGCCGAGGATCTCGCCGACCTGCTTCTTCGAGAACCCTTCCGCCATCAACTGCTCGGTCAGCCGGGCCGCCTCGTTGCGCCGCTGGGCCCGTCGACCGCGGCCGGTTGCCCGCCTTCTGCGCGGCGTCATGCGGCTGCCTCCCGATCTTCGTCGTCGGCGCACTCGTGATCGGAGTACGTCCTGGTGTCGTCGTCGAACTGGTCGTCACCCGAGGCGCCGCAGTCGTGGCAGTGCCATTCGGCGCTCCAGGTGACGTCGCCCTCGCGGCCGCAGTCGTGATCCGAGGAGGCGGTGTCCTCGTCGTCCCACTGCGCTTCGCCGGACGCGCCGCATGCCGCGTGCTCCCACGTCCCGCCCCATGCCACGTCCGCGCTCACAGCTCGTCCGCCTCCAGGGCCTGCCTGCCGAGGTCCTGAAGGACGTAGAACTCCTCATCGGTGGTGGGGGTGGTCTGCTCCCAGGCCATGGCGCCCTTCAGGAGGTAGTCGCCGGGCTCGCCCCGGTACGGCCAGTCGGGACGGACCGAGCTGTAAATGGCGTCGGTCCGGAAGGCGAGGATCGCCCCGGCCGGCAGGTGCAGCGCACCGGCCTTCACCGGCTTACCCGTCTCCGGGTCCTTGGTGCCGGTGCTGGCCGACAGCAGCGCGGCCCGGGCCGCCGACCAGACACCGGCCGCCCACTCCGGGTGCGCGAACGGGTCCCGGGCGAAGCCCCCGTTGCGCTCCCAGGTGACATGCGTGTCCGAGATGCCGGTCAGCCGCGCACCATCCGGGATCTCAGGAACCGCGCCACCCGCGCCCAGCTCGAGCGAACCGGTGGTGATGCGGGGCCGCTGCGCGAACGTGCCGATGCCGTACAGCAGGATCGACCGCACCGCGCGCGAGGCGAGCCGCGCTGCCTGGCGCTGCCGCTCGTCGCCATGGACTTCGGCCTGCGCTCGCAGCGACTGCCACGCGTCCTTCAGCTTGTTCGCCCAGCCCTTGAGGGGGTCACCCTTCTCCCAGACCAGACCGTCCAGGATCTCGATGCGCCACGGCTGGAGCGGGTTGCGCAGCGCCAGGTTGACCTCGGCGCCACCCGCCCACGTCACGAAAGTCCGGCCGCCCTCGTACGGGTAGTGCCAGGCCCGCTCCCCAGGTGCCGGCGCGGGCAACAGGCCCACATGGTCCCAGTCCTTCGGGATGGTCACCCGCACCTGCCAGTGCGAGGGGGCGAACAGCGCGTCGGTCTGCTCCTTCTCGCTCATAGCGGCGAACGCGGCCGCCGTCACCCGCTGCGGCACACCGACACCGGAGGACCAGGTGTGCTTGGCGTAGGCGAACGTCCGGTCGACCTCGTACCAGCCGGGCACCCGCTCCGGCACGCGCGGCGGGGTGATCAGCTCGGTGCGGCCCTGCCCGGCGGTGGCGTGCAGCAGGCCGCGGATCTCCTGGCTCATGACGGGGAATCCGTCCGCCCAACGGGCGCCGGCCTTCGCGGGAATGGTCCGAGACCACAGGTCCCGGCCCGTCTGCGACGGGGAGCCCATCAGCACCACATCGTCCCAGTGCCGCTTCAGGGCCTTCCACAGCAGCACGAACGCCTCGCGGACAGTGGCCGGGTCGGCGCCGGCCGCATCGAACCACTCGCCCACGCTGCGGATTTCGGTGTGCTGGTCCTTGCCGCGCTGCCAGCGGCCCACCGGGTTGCGCGGGTGGACCAAGTGCCCGGCCTGCCGGTCCTTACCGCGCGAGGACTCCACCGTCCAGCCCTGCGGAAGCGGACCGTTCAGCCACTCGGAGACCGCATCCTTCAAGAACTGGTGCCGCTCGGCCTCCCGGTGCCACGGGTCACCGGCGGTGACGTAGATACGCTCCACATCCGCCGGGACCGTCGCGTACACCGCAGTGAGGATCTCCGCGACGCTCGCGCCCTCCAGGTCCAGCGTCACCGCTCCGCCCTGCCACACCAGCACGCCGGTCGCGGTATCCAGGAACGCCATCTGCCGGGCGGCCTGCTTGAAGTTGGGCCGGGTCGACGCCAGGTTCGGCTCGGCCCTAAACCAGCGGTCGCCCGCCTCGCCCTCCGGGATCGACGGCAGCTCCCGCTCCTGCGCCCCGTCCGGAACGGGCGCCGGAACCGGGGCGACCGGCGCGGGGGAGGGGGCCGCCGCCTCGGCGGTGACCTCGTCGTCGGCCCGCAGCTCTTGGCGCTCGTCGTCGTCCCGGCCCGCCTGAGGCTCGACCACGCCAACGGTCGACTCGGGCTGGCCAGACGGACGAAGGTCCGGCGCCAGGGCACCAGCCGGTACCTTGATCGCCTCTGCACGCGACTGCGCCTCTGTACGATCTTCGGCGGCGGAATCGGTCGTCGACGGCTCCACGGGCGCGCTGGCGGGCACCTGGGGGCCCAGAGAGGGCACCAGGGCGACCACGTCGATCACAGAAACGCCGGCCGACGTCGCGAGCCGGTCGGCCTTCGCCTTCTCGTACGCGCCCAGCGTCCGGACCTTCTTGTCGCGTTCGGCATGCAGTTTCGCCAACTGCCGCTCCAGCGGCTTGATCGCGTCCCGTACCTTTCGGAGCTCAGCGAGGCCTTCGGTGAAGTCTTTGGCGTCCATCAACTACCCCTTCGGCGCGGGCTGTTCGGTCCGGTACACGGCACGGTCGGCGTCGGTCTTAACGAGGAGCCCGGTGTCGGCGATCCGACGCAGGAGCTCACGGGCCCGCTTCACACTGACCTCGATCCCGGCCGCCGCCAGCGCCGCCACGGCCCGGTCGGGGCCCCAGGTGCCGCATCCGCTTCTGACGGCCTTGGTCAGGATGCTCAACTGCGTCGTGCCGAACTCCATGTCGTCGACCCGAGCCGAGGCCTCCCGAAACGCCAGCAGCAGCTCCTCCGTCATGCGGAAGCCGACCGCGCGCTGATAGCCGGCAACGTCGGCGTTGTACTCAGCTTCGATAGGCCGGGGCATCCCCTCGGGCCACCAGCCGTTCCGCACACCGCGTTTGAGGGCCTGAGTGATGGGGCCGGTGTGACCGCGCATCGCTTTGCCCTCCTCGCGCAGCTCCTCGGCCGCGACGTAGCCGTCGCCGTCGACCGCGGCGCGGATGACGCGGGCGGCGCGCGCCGGCAGATTCCGCAGCAGGGTGGCGGCCCGTTCCTCGGTCCACTCCGTATCGGTGACCAGGGTGAGGGTGTCGCTGTGGGCGGTGATCAGTGCGAGCAGCTTGTCCCGGAACGCCTCGTCGGGGTCTTCGATGATGATCCGCATTCACAGCCTCTGAGAACTGATGTCGAGTAGATGTAAGTAGAGCATGGGGGATGGCACTCCTCTCTGTCCAGTTCTATCTGACATCTACTCAGAGAAAGTAGACCAGCGGACCCGTCGTGCGTCGGGAACCCCCTGAGCTGGCTTCGTAGGTGACGGTGGACTCCACTTGTAGGTCAGTTCTGACTCCACCCGGTGCGTGGGGGACCCGATTTTGTTGGTGAGAAATGACTCCACATGGTGGCCCCGCTGTGGCGGTTGAGCCCGTGTCCGGTCAGGGGCTTGAGGGCGCTAGTGTCGCGTGCTTGAAGTCTATTTACGCTTGATCTTGTCGAGGATCTAATTGGCATCCGGGTCGCCGCGCGCGGCTCGGGCGCGGCGCCTTCGAGGACCCCCGCATGCTGCGCTACCTCCCTGCCCGCACGGCCTGGACACCTCAGTTGCGTAGCCAGGGTCCGTCCCGCCATGACAGGACCGCGTTGGCGTTCCGCTGAGCGGACCCCTGCATGACACGGCGGGCCCTCCCCTGCAGGCTCTGCAGAGCAATGCACTGACGGCAGCGACCAGGAGGCATGAAATGAGAAGCAAGTTACGGCGACGTGGCGTCATAGTGGCAACAGTCGCGGCCCTGAGCGTCGGTGGGCTGGTGGTGGCCACCGGCAGCGCATCCGCCGCGGCCGCGTTGATCCACGTCACCTCGAACACCGGGTTGGGCGTCTACAACGCCCCCCACACGGCCAGCGGCAAGGTCGGAGTCCCGGACATGGGACTCGGAGACGCGATCGTCGCCAACTGCTGGGACCGCGGCGACAACATCGGCCGCGGAAACGTCTGGTACCACACGTTGTCAGAGCGTTACACCGCCAGCACCGGGCAGGAACTATTCGTCACCGGATGGACGTACGGGGCGTACGTAGACGGCAACGCGGCGTTCCACGCCGGGGCCATTCCGGAGTGCTGAACCGACACCACTGGAGTCAAAACCCACCCACCGCTGGCCTCAAAACTCACCTACAAAGCCATCCTGAGCTCACCGGACCTGGCCGCTGGCTGCGCTCGGACCACCGCCCCAGGAGCACGCGCAGGAAGGATGGGGAGAGGCCGGTGCGGCCGAACTCCTCGCCTTGCCGTCGGGGGAGCCCTCTCAGTGCACCGTGAGCAGTACATCCGTGGTCTACGGGCAGCACGTGAGGGCGCTCGAGTGCACACCGGAATCCAAGCCGGGATGACGGCGCAACTGCTCCAACAAGCGAACAGCCAGGCCGAGTCGTGCACGTTGGGGCACCGGCGCGGCACCCGGGCAGGTGTCGGCCTCCCGTGGGGAGGCCGGGAGGGACCGGGGCCGCGCCGGGCGCCAACACGCGGGCATGACTGGAAAGCGTCAGGGCGGCCTGAAAGGGGCGCGAGCTACGGGGCGGATTCGGACGAAGGCGAGCGGGCGCCACCGAATGGGCTGGGCATCCGGTCGTGGATCACAGCCGAGATATAGGCGAGCGGCTCGGGCGCCAGGAAGGCCGACGTGGTCGGCTCACCTCCCGGGGCGAGGACGTCGTAGCGGGGAGCGAGTGCGTGGAGCAGAACCTGAGCGTCCCGGAGCGCCGCAGCGTGGAATGCTGCGGCCTCCTCGGAGTCCTTCACGTCGACGTACCCCTGGCTCATGAACATGTCGTCGGCCCAATCCCCCTCGGCTTCTGAGCCATTGAGCACGACACACACCTTGCCTGCCTCGAAATCGGAAATGACCGCGTGCGCGCGGCCTTCGCCCAGCCCCGTCAGCCGGCTGCGCACCCGCTTGACCAAGGCATAGGCGTCAAGCATCCGCTGAACGGCATCGGCGTCGAGTCGCCCGCTGACTGCGTTCGCGATGGAATCCGGGCCGAGGCCGGCGTCCTGGGAGCGCAGGATCTGCCCATGCAGGTCTCGGTGCGCGGACTGGACCGCGGACTGGACCGCGGACTCGGCCCGGCAGATGGCCCAGCAGGCATTGGCCAGTTTGGCCTGCTCCATCTCATCTTCACTGGCCTGCACCAGGGCAACGGGGTCGCCGCTGGTGTCCTCGTCCGGCCAGACCCGTACTCGAACCAGAAGTTCAGGAAGGTCACCCTCGTCGGGATAAGCGTCCTGCGCGACTTTTCGATCCAGAGCACGATCGGCAGGTAGTTGCGCAGCTGATCGGAGGCGAAGGCAAGAGGAGTGTCGAACCAGTCGTAGATGGTGATCTCGCCGCTACATTCGGAGTCGGGGACGATCAGGTCGTAGCGTTGCCACGCGCCGCCGTGCTTCGGCTTCACCTCGGTCCAGCTCGTGTACGTGTTTGTCGCGGAGGCCGTCACACCCATGCGACACCGCCATCTCGGCTCTCGCCGGGTGCGATGGCGCGGCGCATACCGAATGGTGTCTTCATGCCGTCCAGATGGCCGGCGCGGCTCATCAGCGGCAGGGTGATGCGGCGCACCGTGGTGGTCACCGCGTCCCACGGCGGTGTCCAGATGGACTCCTCGCGGCGGAACTCCCCCCACGTCGGACCGTGGCCGTGGTTGCGGTTGTAGGCGTCCACCCACGCGAGCGCCGGCTCCCGCCAGGCGGGATCGCTCACCAGCTGACTCGCGCGCCCCTGGGCTGAGGCGGTTCCGGTAAACCAGGAACGCCAGTCGGAGAAGGAGAACTCCGCAGTGAGCAGCTCAATGCCGCGCTCTGGGGCGATGTGGGGACACAGGCGGCATGCCACGGCGGCCGCGACGGCCTTACGTGTGCGTACGGCCCGGTCGACTGCCACCTCCGTGCTCCCTCGGGAGGGGACGGCGTGCGACTCCTGAACCTGGACGTGCCCGCGCACGTAGTCGGCGCTCATGACTTCATGGTCGGCACAGGCGGGGTGGAGCTTGCCGCATCCTCACCCGTTCGGCAGGCAGCAGCTCACCCCCGGACCACCAACTACTCAAGGATGCGCGAGAGCGGCATCGGCTTCGTGGAGACGGGCACCGCCAGGCATCCCGTGCAGTTTGCCACCTGGCTGGTGAGGACTTGACCACAGCGGTACGTACCCCGCCGCGCGCGCCGGCACTGGACGTGGCCGAGAGCGAACGTGCTGGCCAAACAGGCCCGGACCGGCCATGCCGTAGCGATGCCACCTGGTCGGGCCGCTGGCTCGCGTGCTTGGCCTCCTCTTGCGCACCGTTGCTCCGTGCCCATGCACGGAAGCTCTGCAGAAGTTCGTTGTTCTCTGCTCGCTGGGTCACCGTGGCGGTTGGGAGGTCCTGGGGTTTTGCTGCGACGCCGTCGAGGCATCCCTGCACCCAGGCGCCGCGGTCCGCCTCGGCTCTGGCACCAGCCTCCAGCGCCCGGCGGGTGTAGCCGCCCCACACGCTCTCGCGCACCGCGGCACCCTTTCCGGACGTGTCGTACACGGCCTTGCCCGCCGCATAGCCGGCCCGGCAGGCGATCACATGCGTCGGCTCGGTGACTCGCGGTGAGGGAGACCTCTCCGACGACGGCGCAGTCGGCCCAAAGGGGCGCTCCCACAGCCAGGATGCACGTACTCCGGATGAGTGCATTCATGATTCTCCCCTGTTCGACAGACATGTCTGTACGAGGAGAGCGCCTCGGCGTGCCGTTGGTTCAGTCAGTTCGTAGGCACGGCGCGGGCCAGCAGCTCAAGGTTCCCCTACGGGGCGGCGTGCGGCGCGGCCGCGAGCTCGAGTCCCCCGGGAACGTGCCCGGTTTCGCGCCCGCGCCAACTGTCTGCCGCGCTGCGGGACCTCCGCCCCTGCAGAGCGGGAGCTGGCGGTGACTTCCGCGCCGTTGTGGTTCGCCTCCGCAGTCAGCGCCGCATGCGCCAGGTGCCGTAGAGCCCGGCGACTGCCCCGATGATCACGGAGAAGCCGGCGTCCCCGACCGCGCGGTACACGCCTGCGCACACGGCCAGCAGGGCAACCAGGACCACCACGTCAAGTACCTGGTGCCGCGTCGGTTCCGGCGGCAGCGCCGACTCCCGGGAGGCGGGGGGCAGTTCGGGCTCGGGCCTGGGGGAGGTTGTGTCGATGTCAGCCATGCCTCCAGCAGACCGCCGCACACCGCCGGGCACCTAGTGATCTGTACGGCCCCGCATGGACCCGGACGCCGCAGGTCACCGGCCTACACGAAGCGGCGCATCGCTGAACGGCGCAGGGAGTTCAGGAACGTTCGGCGCATTCCGGGGACGTTCAGAGACCGGGTCCTCTAGCGTGGCATTTCGCAACAGGGAGTGTGATCCGGTGACATACAGCAATCCCCAGGTGGAGCCGGAGGACGCTGCCGCCATTGCCGCGTACGAGGAAGCGCTGCGCGAGTTCACCATGGAGCTGAACCGGCTCCACATCGCGTACGGCGCGCCGTCCTACGCCACCCTCGCCAAGGCATCCGTGCGGCCGAGGCTGACCAAGGCCGGCCTCAACGAGGTACTGTCCGGCAAGCGATTCCCCTCCCTGGAGGCGCTGCTTGAATTCGTCCGGGTGGTCAGCAACCCGCAGCCTCCCCTGCCGGATACCCCGGCCACCTCCCGGGCCCGCCCGGAGCTCGCGGACCAATGGCGCAGCCGGTGGCAGCACGTCAAGTTCCTGCAGCGGCAGGCCCACGCCCCGTGGAAGCGCCTGCGCGCCACCGTGCAGGACACACTCGACCAGGCCCTTGGGGAAGCCGAGGACGTCCGCGCAACTGCCCACGAGCAAGCCGCCCGCCTGCGCGCCGGCGCGGAAGCAGAGGCCGAGCGCCTGCGCACCACGGCCCAGCACGATGCCGATCAGCTGCTGCAGCGTGCGCAGGCGGAGGCCGAGCAGCTGCAGTTACAGGCACTGCAGGACGCCGAGGAGCTGCGCGCCTCCGCCCGCACAGACACTGACAGGACGTCGTCGCGGTGGGGCGTCGGCCCTATATCTCCTCGACGAGCGTGGCGCCCTCTGGTCGCGGTGGTAGCGGTCACCGGGGTGGGGCTGGCCCTCACGCTGGCTGCGGATTCCATCACCGGGCAGCTTTCCAGCTCCTGCCGGCCCACCCGCGCTCACACTGCCGCGCCGGTCATCCCTGAGGCCTCCCTCCAGCCCGGCGGGAGCACGCAACAGGTGGCAGTAGCCCACGAACCGCAGATGATCTTTCCCGGCCCGTCTTGGTCGGGCTGGCCCTCCCCCGACTGGTCCACGACGACCTGGTCCACACCGACCACGGCCACACCCTCGGAAGACCCTGCCCCCACTGGCAGTAGTTCTCCAACACCCAGCGCCTCGCAGACGCCCACTGATTCCGAAACCCACGCCCCGGCTGACGTATGCGCCCGTACCGGCCCGTCCGCGAGCCCGACGCGATCGCCTAGCCCATCCGCCTCGTGAGCCTGACGAAGAGCGATGAAGTGGTTGGCGAACGCGCGGTCTCCCAGCTGCATCGCAAGGGCGGCCCGGCTGCGGTGAAGGCTGGAGACAGAATCAGAAAGCTCGCGACCAACGCAACGGATCGCGGCGGATCTCCTTGATCAGCATACGGAACAGCGACCTGTCGAACAGGACTCCGTAAAACTCCTCGGACACCTGCGTTCCATTGATCACCGCGGCAGGTGTGCCAGGCACGCGGGCCCCCTCGTAGGCCTCCTCGGACGCCGCCACAAAGCTGCGGTACTTCATGGTCTTCACAGCGGAGTCGAATGAAGCGCTCCGAAGACCATTCACCTTGCCAGCCAGCTCCAGCAGGAAGGCATCCGTGTAGCCATCGACCGCCTCTTCCGGCTGGTTCTTGTACAGCACCGCGTGAAACTCGGCGAACATGCCCGCATCCAGCGCGGCCCGCAGAGCGTTGACGGCCTTCTTCGAGCCACTGCCGCCCAGCCGGTCGTCGAGGAAGGAGGCCAAGACATACTCGGTCTTCGCCTCGCGGCGCACCGTCATGGAGCGCACTTCCGGACCGGCACCGGTCAGCTCGAACTCCTCGCACGCCGGGCATCGCGGATCCTCGTAAAGCCGCACCGTCATCGGCGCGTCAGGATCTCCCACTGTGATGGTGGTGCCATCCACGCCGAGCTTTTCGGGCAGCTCCTCCAGGCCGGCGTAGGCGGCCACTGTCGGTGCGCTTCGTGCACCGCACCCCGCCGACGTCCATGCGACCGCACCGATCACCATCACGGACAGCAGCCGCTTTCCAAGCTGTTTCACCAGCATCCCTCCCCAGGTCAGGAGGACACTAGAGCATGCGTACGACACCGCCCTCCATCGACCGAGCACGCGGCTGAGGTCGAGCTGGGCCCGGCACATTTCGGCGGTGACCGATTGGTCCAAGGGCTACGCCGACTGCGACCGACAGCCGCACCCACCCGTACGCGCAGCTCCTCCGACACCTCGCCGACCCACTCGAACACGGCCGGACGGGTCGGCTGGCCCGTCCCGGGCGAGTCGATCAGCAGCAGCGCGCCGCTCGCGGACCTCCGGCCCGAGCACCGCCGACAGCAGCACCACCGGAGCACGCAGCGCACCCAACCACTCCATCGGTGCTGCGGGCCCGGATCGTGCTCGCGGCGGCGGACAGGCGGGCCAACGGTGCGATAGCCCTGGAGTTGGGGGTCAGTGTGAACACGGTGCGCAAGTGGCGGGGCCGGTTCGCCGCCGGCGGCCTGGACGGGCTGCGGGACGCCGAGCGGTCGGGAGGCCCAGGATCTACGGGCCTCACGTGCGGGTGGCGATCGTGGCCACGGGCACCAGCGCGCCGCCGCATCCGGAGGCGACCTGGTCGCACCGGACCATCGCCGCGCAGGTTGCGGGCACCTCGCTCGCGCCGGTATCCCGGGCGACCCGCCGCTCCTGGCAAGTCCGCCCGCCAGGAGTTCGAGTACCGGCGCCACGGCACCGCTTCCCTCGTTGCCGCCCTGGAGGTGACCGCCGGCGAAGTGCTCACCGAGGTGATCACTCGCAACGACGCGGCGACCTTCACCGCGTTCCTGGACCAGTTGGACCGGACCATCGCCCCCGACAAGGAGATCCACGTGGTGTTCGACAACGGCTCCTCCCACACCGCCAAGCACACCAAGGCATGGCTGGCCGCGCACCCGCGCTGGCACGTCCACTGGACCCCACCGCACGCCTCCTGGCTCAACCAGGCCGAGCTGTTCTTCTCCGCCCTGACCCGCCGGGTCCTGCGGCATGGCGACTTCGCCAGTCGCGACGACCTGATCAACAAGCTGGAGAGCTACGTGATCAAGCACAACGACACAGCCAAGCCCTACCGCTGGACCTACGAGGGCACCCCGCTCAAGGCAGCCTGATCAACGCCCCTCCACGAACTTGCGCGGAGCAGCACTAGCTCAGTCACCCGGTGTGCGCACAGCTGAGCCGGGCGGTAGCTTCTGGCCTTCCTCGGGCATTGCGAGCAGGCACATCACAAATCGGAACCCTTGGTTCCAGGTCTCCTCGGCATCGATCCACGCAAATAGGTCACGAGTAGAGCTCTTGTAGGACCCATACCGCCTCGCACACAGGTCGTGATAAACCGCATTCCCAGGATCGAACTTCACACTGTCGGGCGCCCTGACGTAGCCCAGGCCCTGCAGCTCATGCGGTTTGTTGCAGTCCACAAGCGTGAAGGCATAGTCGTGCTCTGCCCGTTTTTTAATGTCGACGCAGTCGCCGATTGAGCTGGTCTCGACGGAGATCGGGTCGCCGATCTTCCGGTAGTCAGTTACCGGGCCGCGGAAGCTGACGGTCTTGCCGAAGATCAGGCAGGCGGTGTTCCGCGCACCGTTGTCCCAGCCGGCTGCGCTGGGGACCAGTGCGAAGGACTGGACGTCGACCATCTTGCGCACCGTGTCCCGCAGCAGCCCCCTGCAGATGCCCTGGCCGTTAGTCCTCGCGTCGTCCAGAGACGTGGTTGCGTTCACATCCAGGACCTGGCCATCCGGGTTCGTCTTGCAGTCCACGACTTTCAGTGTGGGCAGATCTTTGAACCTTCCCGCAGGCCAGGAAGCATGGACACAGTCGCCAGGTCGGAGCTCGCGCATCAGCCCGACCTCGTCCCCGTACGGCAAGGCCGGGCTGGCCCTCGGAGCCCTGGTGTCCGGACCGCTGAGCAGTGTGGCCCCCGCCCAGATGCCACCGCCGATGAGCACCAGCACGGCGGCAATAACTGCCAGAACCCGGGCTGAAAGAATCTTGGATCGCCAGGGTTGCCGCGGTTGCGGCCCAGTCTTCGCGGCTGGGGCACCTTGTCCGGGCGGCGATACGGCGAGAGGCGGCCGCGAGGCCGAGGGCTCTTCCGGCTGCAACGGCGTTGTCTCCCCTGCCGGGACAGCTGACCCTTCCCTCTGGCGCGCCGCACGTGGCCCGGCGGCGAGCTCGGCAAGCTGGTGCATCGCCTCGTCGCCGCCCATCCGCTGGGCGGGGTCCTTGGCCATCAGGCCGGCCAGGATCGATTCCAGGTCTCCGGCCGGGTCGGCCGCGGGGGCTCCTCGAAGAGCAATGCCGTCAGCGTTTCAAAGGGCGTGGGCCGGTCGAAGGGCCCGCTCCCCTCCACCGCGTAGTACAAAGTTGCTCCGAGCGAAAACAGGTCAGAAGCCGGACTCGGCGGCACCCCGCGGGCACGCTCCGGCGCCAGAAACCCCGGGGTTCCGACAATCCCGGACGACCCGGTCAGCCGTGTCTCGCCGGACTCCGGCTGCAGCGAGATGCCATAGTCGGCGAGCAACACCTGCCCGCCCTCTCCGCCGCCTGAGATCTGTGGGCCAGGCTCGGTGAGGAGGATGTTGGCCGGCTTGACGTCCCGGTGCAGGATCCCGGCTCGATGGCCCGCCATCAACGCGTCAAGCACGGCCAGACCGGTACGCGCCGTCTCCGCGGGTGACAGCGGCCCGTGCTCGCGCACCACCTCGGCGAGATCCCTAGCCCCGGGCACGAACCCCATCACGATCCAGGGCAGGCCACTCTCCTCGACAACATCGTGAACAGTGGCGACGTGTGGATGGCTGCGCAGTCGGGCAGCATGCCGGGCCTCGACCCGAGCACGGGCGATCCGGGCACTCAACTCCTCCTCTGGAACCCCGACGGGAAGAGTGAGCTCCTTGAGCGCCACTTCGCACTCGAGTTTCTGGTCGTAGGCGAGCCATACCCGCCCCATCCCTCCGGCCCCGAGCCTGCGCAGCAGCCGGTACCGCCCCGCTACCAGGCGTTCGGCATCCTTGCCCTCCGCCATGGCAGACCTCCACAACGCCCGACACCCAAACCATATGAACTCTGGGCAGAAACTATAAATAGGGGGAGCCTGTGAAGATCGACTACACGCGGCCCACCAGCCGAACGGTGTGACTAAGTGGTCGAGGTTGGAAGTTCTTCGAGGGTTGATCATCTGGCTGGCGCGGCGGAGGATTCTTCCTGGTGATCGGTGGTGTGCCGGTCGAGTCTGGCCAGCAGATCGTCCAGGTCGGAGATGGTGACCTTCCACTGAACGGCTGTGCCGTGGCGTTGTAGCGGTCTTCGAATGCTCGGCCGATCCCGGACCTCGCTGAGGTCCGTGAAGTCGTTGGGCGAGACGACCTTGTGTTGGACGATCGAGAACGTGCACGGGGGTGTGGACCATGGCAGCGTTCGGAAACGCCCTGGTGAGGCGATCTATGGCCTTCTTCCCTCGGTGGGAGGAGCCGTTGTCGACATCCAGAAGACGCATTTGGCACTGGCGTAGGGCTCGGTGGTCATGTCCTGGGTGACCAAGTTCATGAAGGGGACGATGCCGGTCTTGGGTTCGCAGCGGCCGAAGACACGGGCGCGATGGACGTCGTAGGCGGCCAGGTAGGCCAACGCGCCGCCGCGGTTGTATTCGTGGTTGACGCGCATCGCCCGGAGCCCGCCCGGGTGCCGGGTCGGGTGGCAGCGGCAGCGCGCCTGGACGGAGGTCTTCTCGTCCGCGGAGAGCGCCTCGGTATGTCGTTGGTTCAGCCAGGTCGCGGGCTCGGCGCGGGCAAGCAGCTCAAGGATCCCCTACGGGGCGGCGTGCGGCGCGGCCGCGAGCTCGTGGCCCCGGGAACGTGCCCGGTTTCGCCCCGCGCCAACTGTCTGCCGCACTGCGGGAGCTCCGCCCTGCAGAGCGGGAGCTGGCGGTGACTTCCGCGCCGTTGTGGGTCGCCTCCGCAGTCAGCGCCGGATGCGCCAACGTCCGGCTGTACGAGACAGGTCAGGTCCTCCTGCTGGGCAGCGGAGGCGATGGACGGATCTCGGTGTTCTTGAACATTGGCGGTGGAGGCTTCAGGGACTGGCGGTGCCGGTGACTTCCGTCGGTAGGGGGCGCGGGTAGGCGGCCGGAGTGGTCGCGGGTAGCGGGATCTCGTCCAGGCGGAGGTGCTGCTGGCCGTCCGAGGTCGGTAGGAGGAAGCGGAGATCGCGATCGTCGTCCACTTCCTGCGGTGCGTCACCGACAGCCCGCAGCAATGCCCGCGGCCGTGGATAGGGTGCCTGGCGGGCACGGCCAATGACTTCGGGTATGCGCAGCGCCTGGAGCATGAGCGAGGCGAGATTGACGCCGGCGCGGTAGTGCCGGTGAGCGTTCTGGATGATCCAGGGCTGGCCGTCGATGACATCGGCCACGCTGAGATGCGAGAGCGTATACAGCATCATGATCTCGCCGCGCTGCACCGCCAGCCGAGTCCCGGGCGGCAGGAGCTGTCCTGGCCGGAATTCTTCGGTGGAGGCGACGGAGCGCCCGACCAGCGGGCCCCCGCCCTGCTCACGGACCTTTTCGAACTGCTCCACCGTGGCGTCGACGTGGCGGCCGGAGTCGGGCAGCAGCAGGATGCAGTGGCCGTCGAAGACGGTGCCGTCGTCGTTCCAAGACGGTTCCGGAGTGCCGTGCAGCACGCTGTTGCCGTTGGCTTCGCGGACGACCAAGTCGGCCAGCGCGAGTTCAGAGCGGATCCCGAACTGCCCGTAGGCGTACTTCAAGGTAAGGCAACTATCTACGCAGATGTTGGCCGGAGCTCCAACCTCGTCCGCTATCCCTGCCCAGAGGTTCGGCAGCAGCAGTTCCACGAGAGCGTCGGGGGATGCGTGTTCCATGACGCGGGCGGTCATCGTCATGTCCCCATTACCTTCTTGGTGGCCCTGCAATGGGGCGCCCGGCCTCCGTAGTTGGCATGACTTTGTCCCCCTGTTGAACGTATGGCCTGGGGGGTGGTGTCACCGGCTCCGGAGGCATCGACAGACCGCTGATTAGGGGCATGACCACCGGCTTCTTCGCAGGTCGGGAGGCTCTTCGTAATGTGGATGTGGCGATCGGTGCCATGGGATGGCCGGGCGGGAACGATCAGAGGACGCACGTGATCGACGTCAGCGATATCGGCGCCTTCCTCGGCTTGGACGTCGGTAAGGGCGAACACCACGCCACCGCCATCACTCCGGCCGGGAAGAAGGCGTTCGACAAGCGGTTACCCAACAGCGAACCCAAGCTCCGTGAGGTCTTCGGCAAGCTGCAGGCCAAGCACGGGACCGTGCTCGTCGTGGTCGACCAGCCGGCCTCCATCGGGGCCCTGCCGCTGGCGGTAGCAAGGGACATGGGCTGCCCGGTCGCGTATCTGCCGGGCTTGTCGATGCGGCGGATCGCCGATCTCTATCCCGGTGAGGCCAAGACCGATGCCCGTGACGCCTTCGTCATCGCGGACGCGGCCCGCGTCATGCCTCACACGCTCCGTTCGGTCGAGCTCGAAGACGAAACCGTCGCCGAGCTGGAGATGATCGTCGGGTTCGACGACGACCTGGCCGGTGAAGCCACCCGCGTCTCCAACCGCCTGCGAGGCCTGCTCACGCAGATCCATCCGCACCTGGAGCGTGTCCTCGGCCCGCGCATCCAGCACCCGGCCGTGCTCACGCTGCTGGAGCGGTTCGGCTCGCCGGCCCAGATCCGCAAGGCCGGGCGGCGACAACTGATCAGCTTGATGCGGCCAAAGGCACCGCGGATGGCCGAGCGCCTGGTCGAAGACATCTTCACCGCGCTCGACGAACAGACCGTGGTCGTTCCCGGCACGGACGCAGCAGCGTTGATCGTCCCGAGCCTCGCTGGTTCGCTGACCGCCGTCCTTGACCAGCGCAAAGTGCTGGCCGGACGGATCGAGGAACTACTGGAGGCCCACCCTCTTTCGAAGGTTCTGACCTCGATGCCGGGGATCGGCGTCAGGACCGGAGCGAGGATCCTCATCGACGTCGGCGACGGCAGCAGTTTCCCTTCCGCCGCCCACCTCGCCGCCTACGCGGGCCTCGCCCCGGCGACCCGGAGTTCGGGTTCATCGATCCGCGGTGAACAACCATCCCGCCGCGGAAACAAGCAGCTCAAACGCGCCTTCTTCCTGTCCGCATTCGCGGCCCTGGCCGACCCGACCTCAAGGACCTACTACGACAAGAAGATCAGCCAGGGCAAGCACCACACCCAAGCCCTCCTCTGCCTCGCACGTCGCAGAGCCGACGTGCTCTTCGCGATGCTCCGCGACGGCACCTTCTACGAACCCCAGCCCGCCCCATCAGCTTGACCAAACCCATAGGGGCACCCCCCGCATCGTGTACTGGCCAGCGTGAGGACCGGTGAACGATGAGGAGCGGGGCGCCGATTCCGGCGTGCGTCGAATGACCCGCTGTTGCGACTTGCGTTGCTTCCTGCCCCGTGACTTGGCCATACAGAGGAGCCTAAAGATGGCTCTTTCCCCGCGACAGGGCGCCAATTGCGCCAGTGCTCACGCCAGCCCCTCCTCAACCGCTGCCGAAAATCATCGCAAAGCCACGACCCTGACCACCCGCTTGATCAGATCGAAAGGCTCGGAAACGGGCACCTACGCCGAGGACGGCAAGGTGCAACAGCGTGTCGTCCTGCGGGGACAACCCGGTCTGAACGCCGAGCAGCGTCCAGGAGCGTGAGGGGGAGTCATACACTTCAGCTCGGTAGAGGAGTACAGCGGGGAGGGCCGACTCTGCTTGCGGTGGCATGTAAAGGACTAGAAAACCCCCTCTGACGTCGCAGGTCAGCAAGAGTCCTCTCCGCGCGAGCGGAGGTGAGCCGTCGTTCCGGATCCTGCCCGGGGTCCGCCTGAAGTCCTCTCCGCGCGAGCGGAGGTGAACCGCTCGACGGCGGCAGCACCGCGGCCAATGACTGGTCCTCTCCGCCCGAGCGCACAGTAGGAACGCACCGCGGCGGCCAAGTCTGTCCTCTCCGCGCGAGCGGAGGCAGCGCGGCCTCCGCCAGGCCGACGGCTCGCTGCTGCTGGGAGCCCCCTCCCGCGCACGCAGCGCGAGAGGGGGCCTTGTGTCCGTCAGCGAAGAGAGCGAGTAGCCCAGTGCCCGCGTCGGCCAGTCTCCTCCGCGAGCGGAGGTGAGCCGGACGCGTACGCCCCGGTCTGGACCGCGACGCTGTCTTCTCCGCGCAAGCGGAGGTGAACCGTCCTCGGCGTGACGCGCGACTACATCCTCAAGCGTCCTCTCCGCGCGAGCGGAGGTGAGCCTGCATTGGCACGGCCCGGCGGCTGCGGATCAGGGCATCACGGTCAACAAGCACGGCCCGTCAAGAGCATGAAGCGCGAACCGGAGGACCCCGCTGCTTCCATCACCCGGCTCTAGCCCATACCTGAACCGCTCCTGTTGGCCACTGGCCACGGCGGGCACGCCCAGGAGCAGCGAGCAGGTGCCGCTTCGGCTTTAGGGCGGTCATTTCGCCCTCCAGGCGGAGGCCGGCCACTCGTACGGGTCGAAGGTGTCCGGCAGCTTCCCGCACGGGGCGTAGATGCTGACGGCGAGGGTGCCGGTGGGCTCGTACCAGTCCATGTCCAGCATGTCGCCGGTGTCCGGGTGCTCGAACCGGAAACCCATGTCGGCGATGTTCTCGCTGGTGAGCTTCCATCCCTCCTGTTCCAGCCGCCGACGCGGTCCTGTCCGGCGCGGGCAGTGCCCCTCGGGACGTCCGTCACCCGCCATTTGAGGCCGAAACGGCGCACGTCACGGCGGGCTTCGTCGATGTGGGCGATGGACCCTCAGCCCGCAGTAGTGCAGGCGCCGTCTCCACGGAAGAGCTCACATCGGACCGACGGGCAGGCCCACTTCGTCGTAGACGCGGCAGGTAGTTGTCGGTCGTCCAAGAATTGTCGGCGGGGGCGAGCACGGCCTTGATCGCCGCCTTGAGCGCGGCGGCCCGACGCTCGGGCGAACTGCCCCTTCATCTACCTCGCGCAGGATCCCGCGCACACCCTTCGAATCGTTTGGCAGAAACTCCCCGTCGCCTGCCCAATGTGCGCCACCGACATCGGCTTACCCTCGCCTGTGACCCGGCCGCCGACGACACCGTCCAGGCCCTCTGCCAAGTACACCGCCACGTACGCCAAACGCAGGGCCAAGGCCCGGATCAAGCGGGCGGTGCGCTCACCGGTCCGCAAGGCGAAGAGGAAGGCACTGAGCATTGCCTTTACGCCGGTCGCGGCCGTGATCCGGGTGGCGTGGGTTCTTCAGTCCGGCGGCGTGCCCGAGGCGGCTGCGAAAGGCATGGGGAGGCGCGCGAAGGCCGGGCCGGGGATGGAGATCCCCTCGTACGCCAAGTACCGCCAGGTGTACACGGGATCCCGGCGCCGAAGCGCGGCCCGCGCTGCCTGGTGTGCGAGGACTCGGGCCGCATTACCGCACCGGGCGTCAGCATCCGCTGGACCGAATGCGCTGGACCCGCCGCGGCCGCGTCGGCCGCAGCCGAACGGAAGGCCGAACGTGCCCGCAGCGGCACGGCCTGCGCGCCGCACCAGACCCGGGCCGCGGGGCCAGTGCCAACCCAGGACGGTAGGTGACTGACCCTCACCTGCGACAACAAAGAATCCGCACTCCATTTATGTATACTCTTAAAATGCATAATTCAATTCCGCATTATGGAATGTTGCAGGAGCACGCCCCACCTGCACCCACTGAGACACCAGAGGAGCAGCAGTGACACAGGTCATGACAAACCAGCAGAACGACACCACGACCACCTGGCCCGAAGGCGTCACCGCCCGATACGCCAACCTCGCTGGCGCCACCATCAACATTCACCGCGACGGGACCCGCGTGCAACGGATGCCCCGCCGCGGAACAGACGTACCGCCTCCAGATCCCCGGCGAGGACACACCGGCTACGAGCCGCACCGCGCCCTCACCTCCGCGCAGACGTGGGCCCAGGGACACGCCGAAGGCTGCCGCGCCCTTCCCCGCCCGGCCTGAGCCGCCCCGGGGTGGCCGCCAGGTCACCAACTCAGCCGGCCGCCCCGGGCCTTCCAACCCTGCACCGCCCACCACACGTTGAGGAGCACCACGTGGCCCAGATCCTCGCCCCGGCCGAGCAGTACCTTCCCGGCATCGGCACCAGGCGCTCGGCCGCGCTCCGGCGCACCACCGTCCGCGTCCTGACCGCCTCGTGCAGTTCAGCGACTACCCCTTCAGCGCGGCCGCCCTGGCCATGCCCATCCTGTGGGCCTTCCGCACCGGCCCCGGATGGCTCACCAGCGCCAACGAGTGGACCCTCCTGGCGTACGGAGTCCTCCTGTACGGCGCCAACCACATCGTCAACAACATCACCGAAACATCCAACGACCTGATTGACCCGGACCGCTGGGACGGCGACGTGGCATACGAGATGGCCAAGGACCTCGCCCAACTGCGCGCCGACATCGACCTAGGCGCCGACATCGACGACGTCCTGGACAGTCTCCGATCCAGCGGTCTGATCCCCGAACTCGCGGCCACCACCAGCGCCCTCACCGACCGATACGCCGCACGCGGCGACCAGGAAGAGAGCTGGAAGCTGCGCACGGCCGAGCAATACCTCCGCACCGCCGACCAGACCATCGGCTACCACAATGCGCTGGACGCACTGGAGGCCGGCGGCACCTGCCGTCCCCACCCGCAGTAGCTACGCCCCGGGGGCGGCGCCAGGTCGCCAAACTCAGCCACCGCCCCCGGGCCTCCCAACCCGCTCCAACCGGAGCAGGGGGCCCGGAACCATCGTCCCTCATCCCCGCGAGGAGCCCGACATGACCCCCCGACCCGACGCCGAGACCGTCGACAAGCTCAAGGCCGCCGTACTCGCCGCGAAGAAGGAGCGCGACGAGACCGTAGCCGCGGCCGAGAAGAAGCTCTGGCAGACCATCGGCAAGCTCGGCAACGCCTACCACGGCGCCAAGACCGACATCGCCGAGGCACTCGGCCTCACCCGCGACGCCGTCTTGAAGCAGGTCAAGAAGCACAGCTAGACCTCCACCACCCCCGGGCCGGCCGCCAGGTCGCCAACCACTCAGCCGGCCGCCCCGGGGCTTCCAACTCGCCCACATCGCAGACAGGTAGGCCCTGCCATGCCCGCATCCGCGACCATGACCGCCCCGCGGACCTTCCGGTCCGAAGCGGCCCTCGCCGCCGCGGTCGACGCAGCCTTCGCCGAAGAACTGGCCGCCGCCCTCGCCGATCCTGCCCCTGACCGGCCGTCGATCGTCCTGCCGGACGCCGAGACCCTCATCCGCCAGGCCGCCATCGCCACCGGTCCCTGCCCGCCCGACCCCCGAGAGCCCTCGGGCGGCGACCAACTCCTCACGAAGGCCTCGGTCTTCACCCTCCGGGCCGCCTGAGCTCATCCGCCTCTGGCACTTCGCCGCCACCCCCAGCACACCCACCAGTCCCGAGCCCGCCCCTCAGCCGGCGCCCGCACCGGCCTGGCCGTCACCCCGCTGACTTCCTTGAGGCCACGTCCGACCACATCAAGACCCGCGGCTGGACGCAGCACGTCATGGAGTCCCAGCGCTGCGGCGTGTGCATGCTCGGCGCCCAGCTGTCCCTCATCCGCTGCTGCATCGGCACCCGCACCACCGTCGCCGAAGCCAACAGCCACCTGCTCGCCGTCACCGGCGCCCGCTCGGTGCCCCGCTGGAACGACCGGCTCGCCCGCACCGAAGCCCAGGTCCACGACGTGCTCCTGGCCGCCGCGGCCCGCGCCCTCACCGCCCGCTGACCGCCGACACCGTTCAGGAAGGACGTCCGCCGTGGTCACCATCACCGAAGAGCGCGGCGCATTGCGCCAGCGCGCCCTGGCCAAGCACGCCCGCACCGTCGCGGCCGACGCCGAGCGGCTGGTCTGCTCCCGCTTCGGCCACCTGCCCCCGGTCGAGGTCGTGTTGACCGGCGACTCCAACCACTTGGCGAAGGTCGCCTCGCAGGCTGAGCTCGACCTGGTCCCCGGAGTGCCGGCCCTCACCAAGGTGCTCGGTATGCGCAAGGCCCGCCGCAACGCCCGCGGCGTGTACGGCGTGACCGTGTTGACCGAGCCCGGCGTCCTGGTCGTCGTCAATCTCACCAAGGCGGCCACCATGAAGGAAGTGAACGAGGTCCTTGTCCACGAGCTCACCCATGGCCACCAGCTCGGCGACCCGGACTCCCGCGAGCAGCAGCTCGCGTACATGCGGCACGAGTTCGGAGTCGCCAAGCTGCGCCGCCGCGAGGTCAGGCAGATCGAAGCCCTCATCGAGCGCCGCGAGGACCAAGCGCGCCACGCCGAATCCCTCGCCTCCCGCCTCCCCGCCTGACAGGCGGAAAGGGCCACCGCTGATCTGCCCACCCGGCCGTGACGTCCGGTCCGCAGCCCACCGGCCCGGACGACGCGGGGGACCGGACAGCCCGGCACCCCACCCCGACGAGAGACGGAGTCATCCGTGACCTCTTCCACCACCACGACGACCAACGCGGCCGCCGCGCCGGCGGAGCCCGACTGGCTCGCCGACATCCGCGGCCGCGCCCAGACCGCCACCGACGACCCGCTCCACGTCACCGACTGCGAGGGCGACCTGTCCATCTGGCGCCAGTCCGCCCTCACCCACGTCATCCGCAACGACCAAGGCGAGATCACCGGCTGGTCCACCCCGCCCAGCTACAAGGTCACCGACCACGTCATCGAGATCAGCCTGGACACCTGGGACCCGGGCGAGGACCCGCTGGACGACCAGCGCTGCTCCGACATCCGCGGCCTGGTGAACGCCCGCGACCGGGACGTGCCGCGCCTGCTCGCGCATATCGACCAGTTCCAGCAGCGCCTGGAGTACGCCGAGGCTGCGCTGCCCGGCATCACGCACCTGGTCCCCGGCCAGCCGGTGAAGGTCACCGTCTACCGCGCCGAGCACAGCGAGGACATGGAGCCCCTCGGCCTCTACACCAACCGCGGCGCCGCCCGCGCCCACGGCGAGGCCATGGCCGCGCACGACAACAAGCAGGCCGGCCTCACCCCCTGCTGGATCCCCGACGACGGCGACCCCTTCTCGGTTGAAGAGCTGTCGGTGTTCGGACCCGGCGAGGACGACGAGGACGCCACCGGCTACGTCGTCGTACCCGTCACCGTCACCTCCGCGTACGAACCGGAGGCCGAAGAGTGATGCGGTACCTCACCGTGTGGGAGATCGACGTCCCCATGAAGCACCGCGAAGACGCCGCCCGCCAGGGCGTGCATGTCTTCACCGGCCTCGCCGAGAACGGCAGCGACGCCATCGCCGCCGCCGTGCGCGCCTGCGAGATCGCCCAGCTGCACGCCATCTCCGGCCAGCCGATCCCCGCCGGCACCAGCCGCGTCGACTGGTCCGCCCGCGGACTGCGGCCCGACTGGGAGCTGCTGTGGGACCGCGCCGAGAAGAAGCAGATCGTCCTTTGACTACGCCCCGGGGCGGCCGCACAAGGCCTGAGAAACCGCCGGCCGCCCATGCACGCCCTGACCGCCCGGCCGAAGCCGCAGCAGCGCACCGCCGCCGCCATCATGCGCGCCATCGCCCGCCGCAGCCCCCACCTGCACACCACCCCTGAGCCCGTCTGCGAGCGCGAGGAGTGCTTCGTCGCATGGGCCGGCGAAGAAGCCGACTGCTGGAACTGCGGCATGCCCGCCACCCTTCGCAGCAACCGGCGCGGCTCCGCCCTCCAGCGGCTCCTGGCCGTTGTCGACTCCGGCGCCGTCCGTTCCGCGGGCCACCGGAAGGCGGCCGCAGCATGAGCATGCTCGCCTTCCTCGAAGAGCAGATCGGTGGCCAGGCGCTGGGTGACCACCTCACCGCCGCCGTCAACGACCTCACCGAGCGCGAGCAGATCACCCGCGCCGAGGCCTACCAGCGGATCACCGAGCTGGCCGACGCCGGCGACCCGGCCGTCATTGCTGCCACCCGCCAGACCTGGGTACGCCGCGCGGACGTCGACCCCGAAGAAGCCCCCGTCCGGCGGCTGTACGTCCTGGAGCGCACCGACACCGGCGTCTTCGTCGCGTACGTCGACATCGACGCAGCCGCCGACTCCGAGGACGACGGTTACGCCTGCGCTCTCCCCGACAAGGACCTGGAGCTCAACGACCACTCAGAAGGCGCCGAGTTCGGCGTGGACCTGCTGGAGCTGTACGAGCTCGAGGACTGGGAGCCCTTCGAGTTCCTGCTGCCCACTGTCGGCGCCCTCGACAACGAGGGGGAGCGGAAGTCGTGAACACCGCACCGCCCCGTACTGCCGTCACCTCCTGCCGCCGGTGCGCCGGCCGCCCGGCCACCGTGCTGGAGACCTTCTCCGCCAGCAGGCACGACAACACCCTCATCGCCGACCAGAGCGCCGGCGAGCTCGGCGGCGACGCCCACACCTACGCCGACCGCAACGGCGACATGCACGTGGTCCGCCCGAGCGGAGCGACGTCGTGAGCGCCCGCCTCGCCCCGTTCCTGCAGTTCACCGGCGCCGAGCCCTGCCAGGCCCCGGACACCGACCCCGACTGGTGGACCAGCGACGACACGAATGACCGAGCCGCTGCCCAACTGGCCTGCCTGCGCTGCCCGAACCGCGAGGCCTGCCTGGCCTGGGCCATCGACCACCCGACCGACGCCGGCGACGCCATCTGGGCCGCCACCACCCGCAACCGGTGCTTCAAACTGCGCCGCGAATTCACCACCACCGCCCCGGAGGAGCCGAAGTGAACGACGCCGACCGCGCCACCATCGTTGACCGCCTCAAGCGTGGCTGCAGCGCCGCCAGCATCCACGCCGAACTGCCCGACGTGTCCGTGGGCGAGATCGCCGCCATCGCCGAGACCGAGGGACTGACCAAGGCCCACACCAAGGCCGGAGCCTCCCCGATCTCGGACATCGACCCACAGCTGGCGCGCGCACTGGCCGCCCTGGCCTGGGGCGAGAACAGCCACACCGCCCGCATCCGCAATCTGGCGGCCCGCACCCGCGCCGGCCTGACCGAGCTGCAGCAGCTGCAGCGCGACGCCTCCGCGATCGAGGCGGCCGAACAGGAAGTCGCCGCGGCGACCCAGACCCTGACCAAGGCACAGGCCAAACTGCGGCACCTGAAGAACGGCGGCAAGGCAACGAAGCCGGCCACAACCCCTGCAGGCGGCCAGTCGATGGACGACAAGCGCCAGCGTGATGAGATCCGGGCTTGGGCACGCGCCCAGGGGATGGCCGTCTCCCAGGTCGGCTCCATCTCCAAGGACGTCATGGACGCCTGGAACAACCGGAACAGCAAAACGGTGACCGTCCCCGCCCAACGCCAGGCCGGGTAACCGATGGCCGTCTTACCCGTCGGCGCGGAAGGCGGCCAGCCGCTCACCGGTACGGGACGGGTCAAGGGCCGCAGGCCAGCGAGAAGCGGCCGCTGATGCGGTGGGCCGCCGCCCTGGACGAGCAGCTCAAGGCCGACAGTGCGGCCGACTACCGCGTGCGGCTGGCCGTCGACCTGGTCCGCATCGGCCACAACACGCGGATCAACCCGCCGCCCGGTTCGGTCGATCTCCCGGTCGCCACCTGGGAGATGACACCCGAGTACCACATCGAGCTCGTCAGCAGGAAGTGGCCGACCGGATACGCCGGCCACACCGCCGCCCGGATCGGCCGCCTGGTCGCCGTCGCCGCGAAGGAGGAATGACCATGCCGATCCGGCCGGAGAACAAGGACCGATACCCCGCCGACTGGCCGGCGATCTCCCTGGCTGCGAAACAAGCCGCGCAATGGCGCTGCGCCTGCACGGGGCAGTGCGGCCGCGGCACCCATCAGGGCCGCTGCCCCAACCGGCACGGCCAGGCCGCGTACGGCACCGGCACGAAAGTCGTCCTGACCACCGCCCACCTCAACCACCAGCCCGAGGACGTGAGCGAGGCCAACCTGACCGTGATGGGCAGCTCGAGACCAAGACCCTTCCGGAGCAGGGATTCGAGGTCACCGACGACGACTTCGACGCCCTCTCCATGGCCGTGGAGGCGGCTCTCGCCGCACTTCTGGCACGTCAGGAAGGCGTTATCGTCGCCCGGCTCCGCGCCCCGAAGATCCGCAAGCACACGCGGTTCTGGGAGCCAGAGAACGAGAACGACACCCGCAGCGGCGACGCGAACATCAATCAGGATCGCGTCGTCAGTGCCGCCCGCTGGGCGGAGGAGACCACCAGCACCCTCGCCCCCATCCTGCAGCAAGCCGCCACCGTCACCGCCCGCAAGCTGGGCCAGGCCCTCACCGGGACCGACACCGTGCCCCCGGCCGCGGCCGCCGCCGCGCTCGTCACCGCGGCGTACGCCGGCGAGGCCGTCACCGCGTTCCTCAGTGAACTGGCCGACGCGCTGCGGGACGCCCAGGACAACACGCCGAATCTCGACCTCGAGGCCCTCGTGCACGCCGTGGGCGGCTTCTACCGCTCGGCCGTGCCCGCCCTCGTCGCCCAGGTCGCCGAGACGTGCGCCGTCTCGACGATCAACGGGGCCGCGGACGCCGCGGCCGAGAACACCGGGCCCGGAGTCGTACGGACCTGGATCACACGCCAGGACGCCCGCGTACGGCCCGCGCACAAGTCCCTGCAGGGCACGACCCTGCCGGTCGGCACCCCGTTCACGGTCGACAGCTTCCAACTCCGGTACCCCGGCGACCCCTTCGCGCCGATCGCCCTCACGATCAACTGCCGATGCCGCCTCCACTACGCCACCGACGAGGAGGTGAGCTGACGTGAACACCTACCCCGCCACGCTCAAGCACCTGGTCGACGCCGACACTCTCGACCTCGACATCGACGTGGGCTTTGGCATCCGCGTTCGGGAGCGCGTCCGCCTCCTGGGCTTGAACACCCCGGAGAAGAACACCCCCGCGGGCAAGGCCGCCAACGCCTGGGCCACCGACTGGCTCAACCAGCACGCCCCCGAGCTGGTGGTGGAGACCCACCGCAAGGAGAAGTACGGCCGCTGGCTCGCCACCATCACGGCCGCCGACGGCGCATGCCTGAACAGCGACCTCCTCGAAGCCGGCCACGCCGCCCCTTACGACGGCAGAGGTCTCCGACCCGTCCCCGAACCGAAGGAGTAACCATCATGTGGGCCACGATCTGGGTTGCTTGGAGCCTGGCTTTCGCCGTCGCGGAGGGCATCGCCCTGGCGAACAAGAAGGACGACGACACCCTCTCCGAGAACGTCCGCCGCCTGTTCCGCACCCGCACCAGCAGAGTCGGCAGAGCCATCTTCGCCGTGGGCTGGTTCGGATTCTCCGGATGGTTCGCCCTCCACATTCTCACCGAGACGATGTAGCGGCGACCGATGCCGACCCCGAAGTCTCCTCGGGCGCGCCACCGTCCTACCTTGCTCCCGCGTGGCTAGCGTGCAGATCCCCACCGCGCTTCCTGGACACGGAAGGTCCCAGCAGTTGGCGAACTCACCCGGACACGGAAGTCCCCAGCAGCCGAACAACCGCAAGGCAAAACTTGGCGTAGTGGTCGCTGGGGTACTGCTGGTGGCCGCGATCATCGGCATGGTGGCTGATCTTGGCGCTCTCGGTGTCCAGTTCAGGTTTTGGGAGGGAGATGGACCAACGTCGTCACCGACACAGCCACCGAGCGACGAACCGACACCGCCAGGGCCAACGACACAGCCATCGACAGCAGAGGCTGGCCTCCCTCTCAACGTCTACGCGTACTGCAGGTACAAGGGATTCGCCACTTCACGCCCAGAGCAAGACCCAGGGCTTCGAACCGTAGGAGATTGGACGTGCGTACGCGAGGACGGAAACTCGGAACCAATCACAATCAACGGGGCCCTGTCGTGGGACGAAGCTTGCCAGTATCAGTACGGCCCTGCGGTCGTGGCAACGAACACCGACCCCGGGATGAATTACCGCAGAGTGAGGTGCGTAAGAGGCTGATGAGCGCTGAGGGCGCCGTGCGGCAGTTGTAACCAGGCATCCCCGCCTGTGAGCGGAGGAGCGGCAGCAGGAGGAGCAGGAGCGAAGAGCACGAGACCGGGAGGAGCGGGAAAGGGAGGAGCGGGCAGGGCGAGCGGCTGTACGGCCTGTTGCACCAGAGCTGCGGACGCATTGGAAGTACTCCTTCTCTGCCAAGGAGCATCCTCAAGTCGTCGACGGACGGCACTTCGGAAGGTCGACGAAGAGCTCGTAGCTGTGTGCGACCAGTTCGATGTGGCGTCGCGAGGATCGGCTATTAAGATCGGCGTAGAGCTGGCCAAGAAGCGGGGAGGCGAGCGCTGGATTATTGTCGGCGACAGCGTGGAAAGGCTTCGCGCCGAAGCCAACGCTATCGGCACGTATATCTCATCAGTCTTCGAATTACACACGAAAACCCCGACAGATGCATCATTGGCGCATTTCAAGGAGAGTGCGACTGAAATTCAAGGCCAGATCCGGAAACTGCGTCGCGACGCATGAGTACCGTCCAGGGCCATAGGCGTACGCGACCTTGAACAAGGTGGCGTCCCGGAAGGGCGGCAATCAGCCCTTGTGGCCCCTGGCCACTAACGCGCAGGACCTCCTTGTCATGATGCAGCTGCGGCCAAGGTGAACATCCAGACCCTGGCGCTACTACGAGCGGCGCGGCCTACTCGCGGAACCCGAGCGCAGCCCCGGCGACCCCGCCTCTACGGCGAGGAAGCGGTCACGACGATGATCAAGGCCGCCCAACGGCTGGGTCCACGCTGGCGGAGGTCGCCGAACTTCTGGAGGCCGGCCGCCACCGGCGCGGCGCCCCGTCCCAGAGCTCCAGGAGAGGGCCGCGTCAAACTGGCCGAGGTCGACGCGAAAATCCCGAAACTGGCCACCATCCGCACTGGCGTCGCCGCCACCGTCGAGGCAGGCTGCGACGACCTGACTGTCTGCGCCTCCAGCGCCTACTGCCCCATCCCCTGTCACTGACCTTAAGGGTTGTCCCTTATGTTCTCGGGGCATGCTGAGCGTCGGGGTGACTGGTTGAACTGGGTGGCGATCGAGTGATCGCGGGTGGGCGTCAGAGTGCCGTCCATGATCACGACGCTGTTTCTTTACGAACCGCTTGTGGGGTTGGCGCGCGAGGGATGACCCGAGGCGATCGATTTACCCCCTAACGGTCGTAATTACGAGGGGGGTATGCATGGTAAATAGCAACGCATTCTCCAATCCTGAAAGCCATCTGATCGGCCTCTATCGAGATCAGAGCTCTGGAGCATTTCTGTTCGCTATGCCCAAGCCGGGCAAAAGGGGAGTCAATACTGCCACCAGTGCGGCCTTCGCCAGATTCTACAGCATCCTCGACGCCAAGGACAAGCAGCCAAAGGCATCAGCCTCGCTTAAGTACATCAGCTTCGTGGCGAGCAAGCACGCAGCAGGAGCGGCCGTCGATATCCTCGTAGGGCAGCTGCTCGATACCGCGCTCGCTGACGCCCTCCGCACGCTTGGCGATGTGAGCCTCAGGGCTGCGTCTGTGGAGCTTGATGACGCCAACAACGAACCCACCGAGAAGGGCAAGAAACGTCATCGCATGCTCGCGCAGGGGCACCTTGGCGTGGTGTTCCAGGCCGCCGAGAGTGAGATAACAGCACTTGAGAAGAAGCTACTCCCCCACACAGATCGAAGAGCTGAAGCGCACCGCAAAGCGACTCTTGTTGCAGCCATCATTGCGCTCATCAACCACGACGCCGGCATGCAGGCAGCGGCTAAATGGGCCGAGAAGGCGAAAACTCATTTTGAGCGATACGACGAGCTGAAAGGCGACACTGGTAGGGCGGTCCTGGCCCGGATGAACCGGCAGGAGAGCAAGCTTCAGTCCGGCCGGTCACCCATCGTGATACACCCACCCGGAGTGGTAATGCCGCAGGGTCTTGCGGCCCCCGCTGGGTCTTGCGCAAGACCGCCATCCGGGAACTCCAAGAAGACAGGCGCCCGATCCTAGCCCGCATTACCACACTTAACGAAGAGCGATCGCATTTCGAGGTGCTCTATAGGGCCCTCCGATCCTAGAGGTTGTCCCGTAGGGGGCGTGGGTTATCCGTTGAGAGCCAGGTTGTATAGCCGGGCGATGCCGAGCATGGCCTGGTGAACGCCGTGCCCCTTGAGACGGCAGTCCGGCAGGATCTTCAAGTTCTTCAGCCGGGACAGGGCGTGTTCCACACGGGCCCGAGCCGACGGTGTTCTCCGCCTCCTGCTGAGGGCTGAGATGCGTCTGGCTGCGTCGTTTGCGGTGTGGGATGAGAAGGCCGGTTCCGGACCCTGCTGTTGGCCCCTGCCCCCAGAGCGCACCGAAGGCGCTCGGGGACCTTGTCGCCCTGGCCTGCGCTGCCATCGCTCGATCCAGCGATGGCGCCACACCTGTTGCACCCGATATCGTCAACGGCACTGGCGCTGAGCTGCACCGAGTCGTCGACTCCGCCTCGCGCCACACCTGGTTGCCCCAGAGAACTCCTGGCCGTCCGGCAGCTTGACCCACACCGGGGGCGGAGGCGGTCATGCCGCCACGGTACGAGAGAAGTACCAGGACACCGCCTGGAGCGCCAATCATTAGGGTGGCTGCCGCAAAGACCATTGCCACTACGAACTGGGTTGCCTCGACGGTGCTCAGAGGCCCCCCAGTCACAACTGCGTAGGTTCCATAGCCCACCGAGCCGACTGACAACTCCAAAATTACGAACCACATAAGTCGGGTCAAGAGCCCTGTTTTTACGTCCTCGGGCTCGGTTACTACTAGGAACACGGTCACGGCACTGAAGAACACGCATGTCGCCAGCAAGCAGCCGGCCACGAAGAGACACCATTGAAGTGCAGTCACTGCTTCCCCCACCCTCATCGCGGCGATCCAACCGCATGAGGTGATTGTCGTCGTACCCACTGCGACGACGGGTGTAATCAGCGAGGTTCAGCTGTACAGCGTCACGAAGCCGAGCTGGTCGTAGACCTGCATCCCGCGCCGCAGCAGGGCGCTTCCCCAGCCCTGGCCGCGTACGTCCTCATCGACGGTCAGACCGCGGACCTTGCCCGCGGTCACGGCGAGACTGCGTCCAGCCCAGCCCACTCACCCTGCATGAACACAAGACTGGCCCCACTCCACCCGGAGCGGGGCCAGAACGGGCCTTGGAACAACGCCCACCGGTGGATCCACTGGCCCCGTTCATTGGCCGCAAATCGCCGCGACAGACCGCTCCCGGCGGGCCACGCTGCCTACTGACAGTCTTCCGTCGGAGGGGGAATCGGGACGATGAAGCCGATGCGTACGCGAAAGACGTTCTCAGGGCTGACGGCTGCCGCCACTCTGTGCGGCCTGAGCCTGGCCGGAGGGTCACCGGCTGCCGCCGCTGTCCCTCCGCCCCTGCCGATCATTTACGAGCAGGTGATCAACTACCACAGCGGCAAGTGCCTGGAGGTGGCGGGGGGCAGTCAGGCCAACGGCGCCAGGGTGCAGCAGTACTCCTGCAACGGCACGGTCGCCCAGCAGTGGAACAAGCGCCCCACCAGCGGCGGGTACTTTCAGCTCGTCGTCGCCAGCAGCGGTAAGTGCGTGGAGATCGCGAGCGCGAGCCAGGCCAACGGCTACAAGGCCCAGCAGAACCCCTGCGGCAGCGGCTATCACCAGCAGTTCACCCATCTGCCGAGCGGAGTGTCCGGCTACCCGTTCATCGTGGCCCGGCACAGCGGCAAGGGCCTGACCATCGCTTCGGAGAGCCTGCTGAATGGCGCCCAGATCGTCCAGTACGACGTCGGCGACGACGGCCCCGACACGCTCCATGCGGGCGACTGGCAGTTCCGCTAGTCGCTGCGGCGGAGCTTCTTGTTTGTCAGCTCGGCGAACCACCGCTCGACCATGTTGAGCCAGGACGAGGTGGTGGGCGTGAAGTGCAGTTGGAACCGTGGGTGCGCCAGCAGCCATTTCTTGATCGCCTCGGTCTTGTGAGTGGCGTAGATCGTCGCAAAGAAGGAGACGCAGGCGGCCTCCTCCGGGGGCTTCGGTCTGACCCTGCCGAAGCCCGCGAAGCCGGGCGAGTGCCGTCGCCCTTCTCGATGCCGCCGGTGCCGAAGCGCACCCACAGCGGAGTCGGCATGTGTCCGCACTTGAGCTTGTTCCGCTTTGACGGACACCATCGGTGTGGTGGTCAGGCTGCGAGTGCGTTCTCGTATTCGGCGGGACTGCGGTAGCCGAGGCTGCTGTGCAGTCGGTGCAAGTTGTACCAGCCCTCGATGAAGTCGAAGATCGCGGTGCGGGCGGCGGCACGGCTGGGCCAGGGGCTTGTGTCGAGCAACTCCCGTTTGATGGTGGCGAAGAACGACTCGGCGAGCGCGTTGTCCCAGCACTGCCCGGTGCGACCGACGGACAGGCGGACGCCGGACTCCGTTGCCAGGGTGGCGAATTGCTGACGGGTGTACTGACAGCCGCGATCCGAGTGAAAGATCACCGGTCGGGTGGGGCGACGCCGGCGGCAGGCGGACCTGAGAGCGTCGGCGACCAGTTCGGTCCGCAGGTGGTCGGCGGTGGACCAGCCGACCACGCGGCGGGAGGCGATGTCGATGACAGTGGCCAGATAGAGCCAGCCCTCTTCGGTGGGGACGTAGGTGATGTCGCCGCACCAGCGGGTGAGGCCGTCCTGGTCGGGGGGCGAAGTCCCGGACGACGAGGTCGGGTCGGGCGGCGGCCCGTGGGTCGGGGATTGTCGTCAGGTGCCGTCGTCTGCGGTGCCGGCCCTGCAGTCCGGCGTTGCGCATCAGTCTGGCGATGCGGCGGCGGCCGCAGTCCTCGCCCTGTCGTTGCAGGACGGCGTGGACCCGCGGCGCCCCGTAGGTTCCGCGGGACCGCTCGTGGACTTCGGCGATCTTCTCAGTCAACTCGGCATCGCGGACCGCCCGCGGACCGGGCTTGCCACTGCGGCGGGCGTAGAAGGCGGTCCGGGAGACCTGCAGCAGTTCACACGCACGCTTGACGTTGTGACTGCCATGCATTTCCGCCTCGATGAACGGGTAGACGTTCACCGGATCTCCTTCGCGAAGAAAGCCGTGGCCCGCTTGAGGATGTCGACGTCCTCGCGCAGTCGGCGGTTCTCCCGCCGCAACGCGGCCAGCTCCTCGCGTTCACTGCTGGTCAGGCCGTCGCGCTCGCCCGCGTCGACCTCGGCTTGGCTGACCCACAGCCGTACCGCGGTCTCGGTCAGGTCGAAGTCCTTGGCGATCTGGCCGACCGAGCGGTCACCGCGACGGCACAGCTCGACGATCTCGGCCTTGAACTCCGGCGTGAACGAACGGCGAGGCCGAGGCTTCTTCTTCCCCATGCTCTCCATGATGTGGCTTTATTCACGAGTAGCGGTTCTGGCACAGCTTCCGTGTAGCGGCCACTCTGAGTGACGGTTGAGCCTCGCAGGGCGGCACCGAAGGCGCCCGAAAATGAGCCGTCGTAGAGGCAGTTGGGCTCAAAGTCCGGTCCGTGGAAGAGGTTGTGCTCCGGCTGAAGGAGCTGTTGTTCCCGTCGGTCGCGGACGTCACGGTGTTGTCGGTGGACGTGACTGTGATGCTCAACTGCCTTCGCGCAGTACTTGCCCCGCCGCCACCTTCCATCGCTCTCTTCGACATCGAGCCATGACGGAGCGTTACGCGGCACGGAAGCTGTGCCAGAACCCGAGTTTTGACAGCGCTGGGGTACTTGCCAGGACAGCATCGGGGTGCTCCTGGTGAAAGGTCCTGGTCATGCCGCAGATGTCCAAGGTCGAGCTGTACGCGGCGATCCGGCGTGATCACCGTGCGGGCACGAAGATGCGCGAGCTTGAGCGCAAGTACAACGTCTCGTGGCGGACCGTGAAGAAGGCCGTGGACTCGGTCTGGCCGGAGCCGCGGAAGAAGCTGCCGCTGCGGCCGACTGCCCTGGATCTGTACAAGCCGGTGATCGATGAGATGCTGCGGACGGCCCTCGACGCTCCGCGCAAGCAGCGGCACACGATCACGCGGATCTTCCACCGGCTCATCCAGGAGCACGGCGCCGATATCTCGTACCAGATGGTCCGGCGCTACGTCTCCGAGCGGAAGCCGGAGATCCTCGCGGCCTCGGGCAAGGCCCCGGTGGAAGCGTTCGTGCCGCAGACCCACCTGCCCGGTCACGAGGCCGAGGTCGACTTCGGCGATGTGACCGTGCGCTTGGCCGGTGAGCTGGTGACCTGCTATTTGTTCTCGCTCCGCCTGTCCTACTCAGGCAAAGCCGTCCACCGACCCGTTGACCGCACTATCGGCGTGTCCTGCGTGTTGGCGTGGTGAGGGCGAGGAGTCTCCGTTCGGGATGTGCCCGATGAGACGGAGATGCGATGGATCACGATGCTCCAATATCCGAGGTCGACGTGTCCGGCCTGGTGGTGGCGCGGGTCGGCAGTGTGGAGGCGAGCACTGCCGCGACGTTGCCATGGGTGGTGCTCGATGGTGCGGGGCGGCCGATCGCCCCTGTCAGCGACTTCCTTCGGGAACTGCTGGCCTGCGGCAACACCGCGGCATCCTGCCGCTCCTATGCTTATGACCTGCTGCGCTGGTTCCGTTTCCTGGCCGCGGTGGACATCGACTGGAGCCGGGCCAAGCGCGTGGACGTGCGCGACTTCGTCCTGTGGCTTCGAACGTGCCACAACCCGGCGCGGGACCGGCGGCGCCCGGACGCGCCAGCGCCGGGATCGCTGAACGCGCGCACCGGCAAGCCGTACCTGAAAACCGGCTATTCCCCGGCGACGATCAACCACGCGGTATCGGTGCTGGCGGCGTTCTACGACCATCATCTCCAGACCGGGCAGGGGCCGCTGGTCTCGCCAGTGCCGCCGCAGTCGCGTGACGGGCGCCGGCTGCAGGCGCATCACAACCCGCTGGAGCCATTCCGGCTGCACCGCCGGGGCGCCTACCGGCAAAAGCAGGCCGACCGTGAGCCCCGCGCGGTCCCCGACGATGTCGTCGAGGACCTGTTCCACTCGCTGGGCTGCCACCGGAACCGGGCACTGTTCTCCATGTTCTTGTCCAGCGGCGCGCGGGCCGCCGAGATGCTGGGTATGACGATCAGCGACGTCCACCCGGGCGAGGGCCGTATCTACGTGCAGACCAAGGGCCTGGGCGGAGCCAAGGAGGCGTGCCCCGCCTCTCCGGAAGCCTTCGCGTGGCTGGCGCTCTACCTCGGCGAACTGGCTCAGGATGGCCATCGGCCAGCCGCCGACGAGCCGGTGTGGTGGACGCTGCGCGGCCCGACGCGTCCGTTGACTTACACCGCGCTGCGGGCCGTGCTGAACCGGATCAACGCCCGGATCGGGGCGAACATCACGCTGCACGACCTGCGACACACCCTGTGTCTGCGCCTGATCCAGGACCCGGGCATCACGCTGGTCGACGCCCAGCAGGTGATGCGTCACCGGCGGATCACCACGACCAGTACCTACCTGCGGCCGAGGATCGACGAGGTCATTTCCAAAGTCCACGAGCACTACACGCGCCCCAACTCGCCACCGCAGCCGCTGACCGGCTGGACCTACGACCCGGACGACCTCGCCGACGTGTTCGGCAGCAACTGATGGCCCGGCACGGCCGCACCACGCGCACACCGGTCAGCCCCCGTGACCCCGCCCTGCTCGCCGACGCCCGGATACCCGGGCCGAGACCGTCCACCGGCATCAACAACGAGCGGGCGGCTACGCCGCGGGACGAGCTCGCACTGCTGGCCAAATGCCTGCTCAGCGAGCCGACCGACCGCAATCTGTGGCGTCAGCAGCTGTCGCTGACCCGGGTGCTCGACTGGCTGGAGGAGTTCCCCGCCGACACCTGGCAGGACCGCTGGCTGCTGAGCGGTTCCGACGACCAGGGCTCGGCCTGGGGGCCGCAGGGCCTGAGCGCCGGAACGCGCTCGCGATTCACCACGGGCCTGGGCATCCTGATCGTCCTTCAGGTGGTCCGGCCCTCCTACGGGTGGCTGTTCGGCAGCCGGCTGCTGGGTGTCTACGACGCCTACCGGCGCCACAACCAGGCAGCCCTGTTTTCCGAGCTTCGGGAGCGTGCCGACGGACGCGAGGGTTGCGACGAGCACGCGACCGACGCCCTGAACCTGCTGACCCGCATGAGCATCGTCACCGGCAAGGACCTGCTGGACTTCGAGCTGGAGGACCTCACCGACTACGCCCAGGCCCGTCGGGCGACGGGCCGCACGGTGGCGTCGCTGCCGTTCGCCTACGAGATCCTGCACGCCGTCGGCGGCTTGAAGGACTCGCCACCGACACTGCGGCAGGCCCAGGCCCGCGGTCAGCTCACCCCGGCCGAACTGGTCGACCGCCACCCCATCACCGACCGCGCGGTCCGGGACGTTCTCGTGCACTACATCGCCGAAAGGTCCGGCGCCCTGGATTACGGCTCCCTGGTCAACCAGGCCCAGATGCTGGCCGACCTGTTCTGGGGCGACCTGGAACGCCACCACCCCGGCATCGCCTCGCTGAACCTGCCCGACACGGTGGCCCAGGAATGGAAGCAACGCGTCCGCGTGCTCCCCGACGGACGACCGCGCCGCACCTACCACGGCGTGTTCCTGGCCGTGCGCTCCTTCTACCTGGACCTGCTGCAGTGGTCGATGGAAGACCCGGCCCGCTGGGCCCAATGGGCCGCACCCTGCCCGATCAGCGAAGCCGACATCCGCGGCTACCTCAAGGAGACCCGGCACCGACAAGCGCGGATGCAGCAACGCACCCGCACCCTGGTCCCCGTCCTCCCGCAGCTCGTCCGCGCCGCCGAGGACCGGCTGCACCGCGCAACCCTCCTCCTGGACGCGGCCCGATCCGCGAAGCTGGGCGAGGAATTCACCATCGAGGACCGGCGGTATCGACGCACCGGCCGAAAATGCAGCAATTGGCGGCCCACCGCGCTGTTCATTACCCAGGCCGACGAGCCCGGCCCGCGGTTCGACGCCGAATGCGAGGAGAACAATGCCTTCTGGACCTGGGCCGGCATCGAGGTCCTGCGACGCACCGGCACCAGGATCGAGGAACTACTTGAGCTCACCCACCTGAGCCTGCGCCAGTACCAGGCGCCCACCGGCGAGACGGTGCCGCTGCTGCAGATCAGCCCGTCCAAGACCGACCGCGAACGCGTCATCCCCGCCGACCCGGACCTGGTCGCGGTGCTCGCCAGAATCATCCGCCGCATCAAAGGCCCCGCCGAGCGGGTCCCCCTGCTGAACCGGTACGACGGCTACGAGCGGGTCTTCGGCCCGCCGCTGCCGCACCTGTTCCAGTGCCCCTCCCAGCACCGGCTGCAGGTCATCTCCGCCAACCGCATTCGCGAACTCCTCACCGATCTCGCCCTGCGGGCTGGCATCGTCGATGTCGATGGGACACCGCTGAGATTCACGCCCCACGACTTCCGCAGAATCTTCTCCACGGAGACCGTCAACGGCGGCCTGCCGATCCACATCGCCGCGAAGCTACTCGGCCACCTCGATCTCAACACGACCCAGGCATACGTCGCGGTCTATCCCGAGGAGGTCATTCGCCACTATCGGCAGTTCGTCGACCAGCGCCGGACCCACCGCCCCAGCGAGGAGTACCGCGAACCGAGTGACACCGAATGGCAGGAGTTCCGCGACCACTTCAGCCTGCGCAAGGTCGCCCTCGGCACCTGCGACCGCCCCTACGGAACCCCTTGCCAGCATGAAAACGCCTGCGTCAGATGTCCCATGCTCCGTCTTGACCTGGCTCAGGAACCCCGACTTCTGGAGATCGAGACCAACACCCGCAAACGTCTCGGGGAAGCCCAGCGGATGCAGTGGCTCGGCGAAGTCGCCGGACTGCAGGAGAGCCTGCGGCACATCGCCACCAAGAAACAGCAGGTCGAACGACTACGAGAGCAAAGTGACCACGGGGAAGCTGGAGAGAATGCGCTCGGGTGATTACACGTCCCGGTGCCTCTCGCCAGCCCTTTGCAGCCATTTCCGGGTTGCGACGCTGTTCTGCTGGGCGACCCAGCAGTCGAAGTCCTCCAGCAGGTATGCCGACTCGACCGGCTTGAGCCGAATCTGTGGGCGCTCGTCCATCCACCAAATCTCGAAGTCGGTCACGGTCCCCTCGGCCGGCCATCGGGCTGGGTCACGCGGGAGGAGGAGTACATCGACGAAGCCGCCTGCAGAGAACCCCAGATCAATGAAAATGCCGATGGCACCGGGCTTGAGAACGCGTACGACAATCCCGGTCAAGCATTCGCCGATCCGTAGTCGATTTCGCAGTTGCTCCCATGATTCATCAACAGGCATCCCGCCATCTTGCCCGATCGGATCTATGGCTGGAGATCTTCGTGGAGTCCTTCGATCCTGCGACTCGGTCCGGGGTGGGTTCCCCTTACCTCCACCAGGCTCCAGCCCGGGTGTTCCTCTGAGACTTTGGTGTCCCGGCCCTCGGTTCTGGCATCGATACACTCCTCTCATTAGCGCATACGTTCGGGTGCTGCGGTCATAAACGAGGAGATTCGGTGTCGGCGGTCGTTGAGATACAGAGGGTCTGGAGGCCGCCTACTACGAATCTCTGGGCAGGGCAACGCCCTCTGTGGTGGACTGTTGGCCCGACAGGAGAACTTGCTGTTCTGCTCGTCCATCGGAAGTACCTACGCCGAAGCCGCTACATCAAGGGCTGGGTGGGATGGGGCCCGACGGTCCCGTTCGACGGGGTGCTGGTGATTCGCCAGGCTGACGGATCAGTTCAACGCCGGCTGATCAAGGACGTACAGTTCCGGCCCAGCCACATCGCCCTCCTCCCGGACTCCCGACTCCTCGTAGCAAGCGGTCGTACACGCAAGGAGGACACGGGCTCGTGGAAGCCGAACGCCGTGGTGCTCTCCCTGAAGAGCGGCGAGCAGGAGGACACCTTCTGCATCGGCGACGACATCCCTGCGTTGGTGACCGATCACGGCGGATCGATCTGGACGGCCTACGGGGATGAAGGCATCTACGGAGGGCATCCGCAGTCGGCAGCCGGGCTTGCCGGCTGGAGTGCCGAAGGGGAAGCAACCTGGACCCCAGAAGGTCGCCTTCCTGACGCGCCGTTGGAGGGCTGCACCGCCGCCACCGAGGGCGACCGGGTATGGCTGATCTGGTACTCCGGCAGCCAGCGCGGCGGCACGTTCCTGACGCGGATCACCCCCTCCACGGGTGAGGTGACCAGCTGGCCCAGCCCGGTACGGGATCCGGACGGATTCGCCGTACGCGGCCATCGAGCAGTCCTGACCAAGCGCGTCCACAACCAGCGGGCAACCGAAGTGGTCCGAGCTGAGCTGGTCGGCGAAAGCTGGAACGTGACCGAGCGGCGCAAGATACGAGTGCCCGGGCGGGTTGTCATGCGCTGCGGTCAAGGACGTGATGGCTTTCTTTGGCTTCGCGCCGGCGACTCCTGGCTTCGTATCGAAGTCTGATACACCGCGCCGAACGTCGCGACTGCTCGATGGGGTCATCGGGCAGCTCCTGCCGTCGGCAGGAGACCGTGGTCCAGAATCAGGGCATGGACGTCCCTAAGCTGCTGGAAGCCGCTTCCCTACTGGTTCCTGAGGAGACCGCCACCGAGAACGACATCACGGTGAACGATGTCTGGGAGTACCTCACTCGGGACGAGTGGGAAGTGGCCCTCGGGCTGCTGGAAGAACTCGGTGACGTCCAACCGCTGCCACTCAGCTTCTGGCAAACCCTGGCCACCGCAGCCAAACAGATGCGACTGGACAAGAGTGCGGCCTGGTGCCATTGGCGCTGCTACGAGACTCGCAACGGCATCATCCGAGCCGGTCTCACCCTCCGCCCGGCCACCGAAGCAAAACGGCAAACGCCCATCTCCGGTGCTGGCGTCCTGCGACCGATGTGGAACATCGGAAACCGAACCCCGACCGGCGAACCGGCCCTCAACATCGCCCAACTCTGGGTGGAGTTCACGCCCTTGCTGGAGCCCGGTGGGCAAGCCTCGGTACGACTTGCTCCTCTTGACCCCTCGCAGTGGCAGCACCTTCAGCCCGGCCAAGTGATCACTATGCACGAGGACCGATCCGTGGCAGGTGCGGCGGTTGTCCTTGAGGTTCATCGACCTACGACCACATCCACCGCATAGAAACGAGCGCCGTCGGCTCGTGCCGTTAGTGCAGAGAAGCGTCTTCGCCTCCTGCGGCCAGGAAGCCTTCTTCGAAGGGCACGTGCACGCGCTCCGCACGCTGGGCGGTGTCCCGCGAAGCAAGATCCGCTACGACAACCTGAAGTCGGCCGTCGCCCAGGTGCTGGGCCTGAACAGGGCCCGGGTGGAGACCGACCGGTGGATCGCCTTCCGCTCGCACTTCAACATCGAGAGCTTCTACTGCCGCCCCGGAATCGAAGGCGCCCACGAGAAGGGCGGCGTCGAAGGGATGATCGGCTACTTCCGCCGCAACCACTTCACCCCGCTCCCGGAAGTCGACTCCCTCGCCGAGCTGAACGAGAGGGTCGACCAGTGGGACCTGCACGACGGGCACCGGAGGATCGGTTCACGGCCGCGAACCGTCAACGAGTACTTCGCCGTCGAACAGCCACTGCTGATGCCGCTGCCGGAAGAGCCGTTCGAGACGGGCCGGCTGTTCACTCCGCGGGTTGACCGATACAGCCAGATCGCCGTCCGCACCAACCGCTACTCCGTCCCGACCCGCCTGATCGGCAAGCGGGTGCGGGTTGTCCTGCACGCCTCTCACCTGGTGGTTTACGACAGGAACGTCGAGGTGGCCCGGCACGAGAGGCTGATTGCGAAGGGCAGCTGCCGCCTGGACCTGGACCACTATCTCGAAGCCCTCATCCGCAAGCCCGGCGCCTTCCCCGGTGCCACGGCCCTGGAACAGGCCCGGTCCGCAGGCAAGTTCACCCCGGTCCACGACGCCTGGTGGGCCCAGGCCCGCAAGGTCCACGGCGAGCGGGACGGCACCCGGGCGTTGATCGAGGTCCTGCTGCTGAACCGGCACCTCGCCCACGAGCACGTGGTCGCGGGCCTGGCCACCGCACTGCGGGTCGGCGCCCTGACTGCCGACGCCGTCGCGCTGGAAGCCCGCAAAGCCGCCCAGACGGAGGACGAGCCAACCATCGCCGCCTCAGCCCCGGGGCTCACCGGCGAGACGCCGGCCACCGTCACCTCGCTGCACGAGTGGCGCCTCGCGCACCTCCCGCCGGACACCAGACCGCTGCCGTCGGTGACCCCCTATGACCAACTGCTCCGACGCCGCCGCACCAGCGGCAGCGACCACCATGAGAAGCTGTGTCACATCTCCTTTCCGCAGGTCACGGCGGTATGAAGGACGGTGGTGATCCCGTTTGCCGTTCGGTTGGGCGTCGATGGTCGTTGTTCCGAACGGCAGCGGCAACGCGCTGGTGTTCAGGCGGCTGCGAGGGTGTCCGACGACGCCTCGGTCTGGCGGCGGGGGCGGGACATGAGGGTGATGAACGCCCACTGGATGTGGGCTTCGGCGTGGGACATGAGCCGTTCGTAGTCCCTTGCGTTGCGTCGGGCCCGCATCGTCCACGAGTTGCTCCGTTCCACCACCCACCTCTTGGGCAGCAGGACGAAGCCCTTGGTGTCCTTGGGGCGGGGGACGACCTTGATCGTGATGCCCAGGGTGTCCTGGGCCCAGGTGCTGAACTCCTCGCCTCCGTAGCCGTTGTCCGTCCAGACCAGGACGATTTCGGGGTGTTCGGCGTGGAGGCGGGTGAGCAGGATGCGGGCCGCGTCGCGGTCCTGGACGTCGGCGGGGGTGACGAGCAGGTCGACGAGCAGGCCGTCCTGGTCAACGAGGAGATGCCGCTTCCGCCCATTTATATGCTTGTTTGCGTCTTATCCTCGCGTCGCGTTCGACACGGTCTCCGCACCTTTGACGGACTGGGAGTCCACGATCACCCGGACCGGCCAGGGACAGCGCCGACGGCGCAGCCGCAACCGTCGGCGGAGCTGGTCAAGGATCCTCTTGAGCACGTCGGCCTTTGCCCAGCGGGCGAAGTATCCGAACACGGTGCGCCACGGGATGCCGAAGTCGGCGGGCAGCGCCCTCCACTTCGCACCGTTGTCGGTGATGTAGCGGATGGCGTCGACCACGCGGCGCCTAGGCCACTTCTCCGGGGCCCCGCGCCTAAAACGTAGGACCAGCTTCTGACACAGGGCGACCTGCAGGAACGTGATCACGCTCTGACCGTCGACCTGCGGTGTCACATCCATGCTTGTGAGACTGCTCGTCCTGTCTCCCGGCATGGGCCGGCCAGCCAGCGCCGGAGGTCAGCCAGTGGCAGCGGCTGCACCTGATCGCCCAGCGCGTGAGCCAGCACCTGCGGCTCAGAGACATGGCCGCGGCCTGCCTCTACGAGGCGGCCGCCTCCTGCATTACCGAAGGCCCGGGATGGATTCCAATGTGCGGCGCTTTCAGTGGCCACAATGGAGCGATTGCCCCAAAAGGCTTTGGTCCGCCACGCTGAGTTGCGGAAATTGTTCCCTATGGGGGGTCTATGTGTCACATAAAACGGCCGCAATGAACTCAACGAACACAACGAACACAAGGAGATTACTTTTCGCCGTCCCACGACCCCGAGTGGCTCAAAGGTGACTGCTGCAACTCCCGTGGATCGGCCATCCACAGCTTCGCAGCCTGGGATTACTCCGCACAGTCACATGATCGGAGGGTGGCGTTCCGATCACTCCATTTGGAGAGACTGTTGACACACGGATATCCCATTAATAAGTTTTCCTCGTCCTCGCAGGTAACGAGAACGAAGGGAGGCACTCATGCAGATCAAGAAGATTCTCCGCGACTTCCCCGCGTGAACGCGACGTAGGTGAGATGCCGGGGTGGAGTACTCAAAAAGACTCCACCCCGCCCCACCTATCGCGCCGTCCAGTTGCAGCGCCGCTCACCTTTTCTGGTGGAGAGAATTGTGAGAAATGTAGTCGTCGGGGTCGGGTCGATTGGCTCGCAGCACGCTCGTCACCTTCGAGATGCTGGGCACGATGTATTCACTGTGGATGTCAGTGGGGCGGCTGACGGGGGGCGCGTTTCCGATGTAGGCGAAGCGGCGAGTGTTGATGCCTGGGTTGTAGCTACACCAACCGCCAGTCATCTCGGCGTCGTCCGCGAGATACTCTCCGTCGCGCCGGAGGCTCGCATTCTCCTTGAGAAGCCGGCCTGTCATCACGAAGATCTTTCCGAGCTTGCTGATTGCTTGCGTCAGCATCCGGGGTCTCGTGTGATTGTCAACGATGTATACGGGCTAAGCCCAGCGGTCAGATCGTTCATTGACGAGCTGGAACCCGTCCAGTCGAACGACCCTATTTCCAAGATAATTATTGAGTTCACGAAGAACCGTCAGCAGGACGTGGCCAACGGGCGCTTCGTGGACACCGAGTACGGGGACGCAGGATACGAGTGGTTTCACATGCTCAGCCTCCTGGGGCGGCTTCTTCCCCGCCCACAGTTCGAGGCTTACCTGAAGGTCTCCCCGGGCGTCGTCACGCCTGAGATACGAACCCGCGTAGTGCTCGACGGCAAGAATCTGGTGGAAATTGACCTCTATGCGTCCGTTCGCGGACAGATCGCCTTCGGGCAGATCGCGGGATCAACTTTCTCCTCGCCGGAAGCCCGCCGGATCGTCCAATCCGGCCACATACCGTATGGATCCGAGCTGCGATATCGAATAGTACATGTTCTGATGCGGTCAGGAGCCTCAAAGACGCTCGTATTCGAGCCTGAGTACAAGTACTCCGAAGACTACAAGAATGTCCATGTGATACGCGGCCGCGGCTTCCCCGAACATCGCTACATCCGAGTGTCCACCAACCACTTCAAGCATGCGGTGATCGCTCAGATAGACAGGTTGATGGGGGCAGGTGCGCAAACTGATCTACGCGAAGCAGAGCATTTCTACATGGCTATGCTGGCGCGCTGGGTGCGTACTTCGGCCGCCCTTTCCAACTCGAGCGACAGGAGGGAGTTTGTACATGTATGATTCATTCTTCGTGCGCCCTGGCCCGGGTGGGAGGATGTCGCTCGACGAATTTATGGAGAGACATCCGGAGCTCTCGTTCGATACCGCACGGGCGGCAGACGACAAGAAAGATACGCCGCATCTCGAGGCGTGCCTTCTTCATTTCACTGAGTACGTATCCGGGAAGGAAGGAGGGAATTTCACGTGGACGGCTGACGTGCGCAGACAGGTATCTCGGCACCCGGTCTATCGGCGCCCTGCATACTCCGTCGACGAGTTTGGAACGCTCCCGACCCTCAGCAGGTCGGAACTGCGCAAACTGCGCGAACCGTTCGATTACGAGGCATCCGGCACCACCACCGCGTACGGGGACCAGACATCCGGGACATCCGGAGCACCTCTGACGGTCGTCTACAGCCCCCGGTTCATGTCTCAGTACCTGCATCTCAACATGTTCAAGGTTGCGATCCGCGCTGGCATCCGAGACCTCGGCGGGCGACAGGTCTTCGCGGTCACCATCACCGACAACCCGTCACTCGGGGCAGGGGTCATCATCCCTGACCCCCTCGACCTGGTGGGCCTGCGGCTCATCTGGTACGTGGACCCCAGTGATCCCCAGTCGATCGCACGCCTGACGACGTTCCTCCGAGAGTTCGACCCGGAGGTGCTCTCGTCCAAGCCGAACCTGCTCCAGATGCTCCTCGACCACTGGGAAACCGAGAGCCCGGAACCACCGTGCGGCCCGCGGTTCGCCGTCTCCGGCGGCGCCATGCTCCCTGATGCGTTGAGGCAGCAGATGGCTGACTACTTCGGCTGCCCCGTGATCAGCGCCTACGCCATCAGCGAGGCCGGCTACCTGGGGTCGGAGTGTGAACGTCAGAAGATCCACCTCGACGAATCGCTGCACGAGAGGTTCGAGATCCTGCCGGCCGAAGGGGCGGCGGACACCGAACCCAGCGCAGGCGACTCGGGCGAGCTCGCCGTCACCTCCCTGAGCAACCTGTGCATGCCACTGGTGAGGTACAGGGTCGGTGACCTCGCCACGATGTCGCGTAACACCTGCGCGTGCGGGGCCCCCGGCCCTGTGCTCGACGAGCTCCAGGGCCGCACCACGCTCGTCTTCGACCTAGGCGGGGGTCATGTCCTGTCGCCGACGCGCTACATGGACTTGTTCAAGGAACATCCTGAACTCCGGGAGTACCAGCTCACACAGCGCGACACCCGGTCATTCCTGCTCAGGATCGAACTAGCGGACGACGTCGCCCCGTCCAGTCGGCCGGTGATCTACACGCGGATCCAAAACGCCATCTCGGCAGGTATGCCCGTGGCGGTTGAGATCGCCTGGGAAGAACACACCTTCGCACCAGAAGGTGCAAAGTTCGCACGATTCCGAAGTGAGGTCAGCGCGTGATCGAGAACATCATCAAGGACTTCGAGAAGCTCATCAGGCTCGTTCCCGACCTACTGACAGCCGTCACTGCCAACAGCACGTCCACTGAAGAACTCCACGACACGGTGGTCCAAGCCCTGCGGACCGACCCCGACGCCCGGCACAGTTTTCACCGCGCGTGCTGCTTCGAAACCCCGTTCGGTGAAAGCTGGGTACACGAGGCCGGAAAGGACAGCCCCTACCTGTCCCTCGACCTGGCCGCCGAGGCCCTCGACGCGACCCAGTACCGCGCACTTCTCGCGGACGTACTCATGTCCACATCAACCACCATCCCCTACGACTACCGGGCCCTCGCCGCGGAACGCCTCGTGGAGATCGGCCTTGGTGAGACCGAGGACGCGCTGCGCCGTGTCCTGGCGCCCACCGACGGCATCCCCGAACGCACTCTGGAGATGAAGCTCGACGTCCGCACCGATGGAATAGACCACCTGTTCGATATACCGCTTGACATCGAGGGGCGCCTGGATCTGCTCAAGGAAGCCAGCGCCATCAAGTGCCGTGAGAGCCGTAAACTCCTCGCTCTTCGCGTCCTGGAACGCAGCGGCAAAAGCGGCCAGGCCGAGGAATCGGGGCGTGTGAGCAACTACGCGTCGGACACGGCAGAGCAGTTGATCCGCCAGGACGTCGGAACGTCCATGGTCTCGGCCACGGACTATCTCGTCCCCTGGGATCAGATCCTGGCTTCCGCCGGCGGCGCCGACGACGGACTGACGCTGGCGGAGCTGCTCCGCATCGTGCTCCTCGCCCCCGAGTTCAAGCTTCCCGACACGACGGTGCGGCCGGTACTCGTCGCCTTCTACCGTTCCGTTTTGCGGATCAGCGGACGGTCGATCGTCGGGCTGGGCTCGGGAGTCTTCTATGTCGAGCACGGCGCCGACGCGAACCCGTCGTACTTCTACATGGGACGCGACGTCGTGCTGGGCAAGGGCTGCACGATCGACTGCGTCGGCGGCGCGGTCCTGCAGCAGGGCGCCTTCCTGGGCGGAGGGTTCATGCCCGTCCTCATCCACACGCACAAGCACATCCGCAAGCCCGGCGAACCCGGGGCGGCAGAACGCAAGCAGGTGCTGCCCGCCCTGTTCGTCGCCGAGGCCGGGGCGCGCCTGCCGATGGACGCGATCGGGATCTTCGAGACCGCCAACTACCTCGGACTCGGCGAAAGTCCCTACGACGGCATCTACGCCGTCGCCCTGACCAAGTAGGAGCCCTGACATGCCTGACGATGACCTCATTCCCGCGCCCCAGGGATTCGACCAGGAATCGTGGGCCAGGTTCGCTCGGGACGGCATCCTCGTCGTCGAGGACGCCCTCAAACCCGACCAGGTCCAGAGCCTGACCGAAGCCCTTGAGGAACAGCCGCGGCCGACCGGCTGGAACATCGTCGAATCCGACCCGCGCCTTGCCGAGATGATCGACGCTCCGGCCCACATCGGTTACGTGTACGACGTCTACGGCGACATGCTGAAGCTGCTGCGCAGCGAGTTCTTCAAGCGAGAGCCCGGTCAGGAGATCCGTAACCTCTGGCACTTCGACGGACCGCGAGTGCTGCCGTTCGACGTCTTCGGATCCGCAGCCCCCCTGCGGATCAAGGTGGGCTACTGGCTGACCGCCCTGACACACGAGGACATGGGCAACCTCGTGTACATACCCGGCAGCCATCGCCGAGCGGTCGTGGACCAGTACCACACGCATGAACCGCACCCGGATGAACAGCAACTCCACGTGCGGCCAGGGGCCATGACGCTCATGTGGGGCGGCTTGCAGCACAGGGTCGCCGAGAACCGAAGCGAGATCACGCGCCTCAACGCCTTCTTCGAGTACGGCCCCTCGTGGATCGTCACCAGTGACAGGGTCCGGTCCGATCCCGAATGGGTCTCGTCTCTCACCCGTACCCGCCGGATCCTCATGCGGGACTACGAACACCCCAACAACATGATCAAACTGCCTTCGGCAGACGTCCCCCTGTTCCTGCCCCGCCCGGGCGAGACGGATCCCCACCAGGGCCGGTACCAGGACCACGTACCCCTGGCACTGCGCCGGCGCAGCACCTGGCTCGAACAGCAGGGGATCCTGTGACGACACCAGGGCTGCAGCTCAAAGACGTCTCGTACCGCTACCCGCGCGCCAGCAAGTCCGACTACGTGATCCGCGAGGCCACCGTCGACATCCCCGACGGGGAAGCCGTGGGCCTTGTCGGACCCAACGGCTCGGGCAAGAGCACCCTGCTCAAAGTGCTCGCCAACCTCCTGCGGCCGACCTCCGGTGAGATTCTCTACCAGGGGCGCCGGCTGAAGGTGAACGACCAGGCTTTCCGTGCATCCCTGAACTACTGCGCCGGCGCGCCCCAGGGATTCTATCCACGGCTCACCGGCGGCGAGAACCTTCGCTTCTTCTCCGGCATGAAAGGCCGTATGTTCACACGTGAAGAAGCCGAAGTCTTGCTGGAAACCGTAGGGCTGAAGAACAACGCGGACACCGTTTACTCGAAGTTCTCGCTCGGGATGCGCCAGCGCCTGCACATAGCCTGTCTCCTCATCGAGCCCGCCAGCCTGTGGATTCTGGATGAGCCCACCACCGGCCTCGACGCCGAAGGCGTCGAGATGCTGGAGTCCATCCTGTCAAGATCGACCAACAAGACACGCATCATCGTCAGTCACGATGCCGATTTCATCGACAGAATGACCACCCGCCGGATCGTGATCGAAGGAGGGGGGCTGAAGTGTCACGATTCTTCATTTTCCTGATCAGGGTCCAGTGGATCGACCGCCTCGCCACCTCCTCATTCCTGATCGGCATCACCGTCCAGACAGCCCTCCTCACGCTGGCCCTCTATCACGCCGCGGAAAACCAGCAGACCGTCATGGTGTTCGCCACCCGGGCATCACTGCTGACATGCACATCGATCGTCCTGCTCTCCGCCATGTCCAACATCCAGAACGAATTCCGCTACGGAACCATAGAACGCGTACTCCTGGGCAAGGTGCCGTTCTCCCGGCTCCTCGCCGTACGCTCCGCCTCGGCCGCGATCGTCGCTTCACCCGCCATCGTTGTGCCGTTCATCGGAGCGGTAGCCCGATTCCCCGACATGCTCACCCCGCGAACCGTCCTGCTGGTCGCCATGGTGTACATATTCCTGGGATCACTCTGCTACCAAGCGACCCTCGTTCTGTGCCAGTTCAGAAACGCGGCCTCCATGGTCCCCTGGATAAGAATGGTGCTGCTCTTCCTCGGTTTGTCGGTCATCCCGTTCGAAGGATCGGAAGCCGTCTCCCTGCTCCTGCCCACCGGCTGGATGCTGCGATTCGCCGAGGCAGGAAGCACTGAACAAGCACTGCTCTTCCTGGCAGCATTCCTGCTGGTCACCCTTACCTGGACCGGGGGCATCTGGAAGGCCTTCGGTGCACGGTCCATGAAGGTCGTGGAGAAGAATATGACCGATGGGGCGGAAGCGACATGATGGAAGGTACCGCAAGCCCTGAAAGTCGCCTCCCAGCCCCAGCCGAGAAGATGTCAAACGCATGGCTGATGTCACGACTTGTTCTGCGCAACAAAATTCGCCGTGAAGGCCCCGGCCAATTCTGTTCCAGAATCACCATACTCGCCCTGCTCAATGTCGTGCTGCTGTCCGCGCTCTTCACCACAGCCTCGGGCAGCTCCTTCGACCTGGCGATGCTGTCACAGCAGTACACCTACTTCATCCCCCTGCTGGCCATGACCGCAGCCGTGGGTTCCTGGGAGATGGAGCTACTGTCCGGCGTCGGCGAAAGGTATCTCCAGAAGCCCTCGATGATGTGGCCCACTCGCCTGCTGATCGCCGCAGTCGAGTGCGCGGTTCCCTATCTCGTATTTATCATTCTTATCGGCATATGGGGTGGGCCCGACACGTTCTCACACATAGTCACAGCAACACTCATGCTCGTCACATTCTCTCTCTTCGGTGCCGCCTTCGGTTTCTGTATCGGATTCCGCCACGAGAAGGCTGTAAACAACTTCCTCAACTACATTCCTTGGGTTCTGGGATTCGGCCCCGGACCGTTCTTCGGGAATGACGCCTCCGGACCCGCTCGCTTGCTTCCAGGAGGCTTCTCCTCCACAGGAGACTTCGGTCTCGAGTGGCTGAAAATGGGAGTGATTGCCGCGCTCGCCTTCTGGATCAGCGCCTGGGGAAGCCGCGCCCGCCGCCACCGCTTCTACACCCGATGACCGGTCGTTGTGCTCTGGCTAAGAACTGTGTCTGAGGGCTGCATGACAAGGTGAGCCGTAATTCAGTGCAGCTCAGGGGCTTGTCGCTTCGGGCGGATCCGCCCGAAGCGACGACTGGGCGGAAGCTGATGCCGGTCGTACGGTGAGTGCATGGGCAGGGACTGCGTCCCCCGGCTGAGGCTGGTCGTGGTCACTGACGACGACCCCGGTCCACGGTTATGCCGTGGGTGCGGTGGGCCGTTGATGCCGTCGGTGAAGGCGACGGCGGCGTTCTGTTCGTCGGCCTGCCGTTCGCGGCACTGGCGTCGGCTGCGGCGCACGAGGGCGAGGACCGAGGCGGTCCAGGCCGCCCGGACGGCGAACTGTCCGGAGTGCGGCGCGAGTTGGACGGTCGGGGTGGAGCATCCCGCCTCGGCACGGTACTGCTCTCCCCGTTGTCGCAAACGGTCTTGGCACCGGCGGCGCACGCAGCCGGGAGGGGTGTGAGACCGCGCGCTCCGTTATGGCAGGGCCGCTTCACGCGCCGGGCCCGTGCACCGACTTCCTGCGCCGTCCGGCAGTCGCCAACAAGGCCATGGCCGATGACACCGCCCGGCACGCCGTTAATGAGGCGCAGTTCGACCGGTTCCGCCAGCAGGCCCAGTTCGGGCACGAGGAAGCCGCCCCACAGTTGCAGCGCATGGAGCACAGCGCCCAGTTCATGGACCTGGTCGCGGCATGCGCGCAGTTCGTCGCGACGGCCGGGAAGGATCGTGCCGAATCTTCGCGGCGAGCACTACGACGACGGCGAGCGCGAGACGATCGGGCGGGGGCTTTCGCGGGTACGCGCCGCGGCCGACTGGATCGAGAATGCCGTTACCCGCGGCGAGGTCGACCTGGACGAGCAGCTGGAGAAGCTGCTGAAGGGTTCGGGTGAGTAGGCGATGGGGCGGGGAGTCCCCGCTCACGTCCACGCCGAAGCGGTCCTCAGCGCCCTGCTGGAAGCCCGTCCCGCCTGACCATCGTCCAGCTGATGGCCGCCACCGAACGCACGCGCGCCCAGGTCCACACCGGGCTCGCGCATCTGCGCAAGGTCGCGGCGGCGAAGGGTCTTCCGCCCGTGACCTGGGACAAACGATGGGGATACCGCATGCTGGACGATGCCCCGGAGGTGTGGATCGGCTACGAACGGGCGTTCTTCGAGACCGTCCACCACCGGGTGGAGAACTTCATCGCCGGGACCCTCCTCCCGCACCAGAAGAAGACCCCGAACGACCCCTACATCCGCACGGTCATGGCGCAGATGGGTGCGATCGAGTCCACCCTTCAGCTGCTGGCCAGCCTGGAGTGAACCGGAACACGAGAGGCAACGGGCCGCGACCGCCCCGCAGTTGGCCCCATCCACCGGTCGCGGCCAGGCACCGTCATGCTGCTGCCCCGCTACCGCTACCCCTCCGACACCAGCGACGTCGAATGGGCTCTGCTCAAGGCACTCCTCCCGACTCCCGCCTGCCAGAAACCCAAGGGCGGCGCCCCGGAGAAATGGCCCCGGCGCCGCGTGGTCGACGCCATCAGGTACATCACCGACAACGGTGCGAAGTGGAGGGCGCTGCCCGCCGACTTCGGCATCCCGTGGCGCACCGTGTTCGGATACTTCGCCCGCTGGGCAAAGGCCGACGTGCTCAAGAGGATCCTTGACCAGCTCCGCCGACGGTTGCGGCTGCGCCGTCGGCGCTGTGCCTGGCCGGTCCGGGTGATCGTGGACTCCCAGTCCGTCAAAGGTGCGGAGACGGTGTCGAACGCGACGCGAGGATAAGACGCAAACAAGCATATAAATGGGCGGAAGCGGCATCTCCTGGTTGATCAGGACGGCCTGCTCGTCGACCTGCTCGTCACCCCCGCCGACGTCCAGGACCGCGACGCGGCCCGCATCCTGCTCACCCGCCTCCACGCCGAACACCCCGAAATCGTCCTGGTCTGGACGGACAACGGCTACGGAGGCGAGGAGTTCAGCACCTGGGCCCAGGACACCCTGGGCATCACGATCAAGGTCGTCCCCCGCCCCAAGGACACCAAGGGCTTCGTCCTGCTGCCCAAGAGGTGGGTGGTGGAACGGAGCAACTCGTGGACGATGCGGGCCCGACGCAACGCAAGGGACTACGAACGGCTCATGTCCCACGCCGAAGCCCACATCCAGTGGGCGTTCATCACCCTCATGTCCCGCCGCATGGCCCGCCCCCGCCGCCAGACCGAGGCGTCGTCGGACACCCTCGCAGCCGCCTGAACACCAGCGCGTTGCCGCTGCCGTTCGGAGCAACGACACCGCTTTACCCGCTGGCCGAGCCGGTCATCACGCAGTACACCCGAACTTGGCTCGGACCGTTCAGTCGCCGTCCCGGTTGATCTCGATCCGCCGAAGCGACGGCACGAGCAACGGCACGAGCATCGCCACCGCCGCCACCCCGCCGCCGGTGACGGCGACCGCCGCCGTTCCGAACGCCGCGGCGAGGACCGGCGCGGACAGCTGGCCAATGGGGATGGGCACGAAGGACCAGAATTCGTCGTGGGCGCCGACCCGGGAGAGCAGCCGCTCCGGGACGTGGGTGTAATTAACGGTCTCCCACACGACGGTGAAGAACTCGGAGGCCACTCCCGACACGAACGCCGCCGCGGCCAGCCAGACCGTGTTCGCGCCGGTGCCGAGCAGGATCAGCGGGACGGCGGCCAGCGTCATCGAGGACAGCGCCGGCACCATCGGCCGCCGCACCGTCAGCTTCACCATCACCACGCTGGCCAGCAGTGCCCCGACGCCGCGGGCGCTCAGCACCAGTCCCCAGCCCTCGGCGCCGATCGTGTCGTTCGCGATCACCGGGCCCAGGATCTGCCAGACACCCATGTTGACGGCGTTGAAGACGGCGAAGGCCAACGTCACCGTCCAGATCCACGGTTTGGAGCTGAAGTAGCTCCAGCCTTCCCGCAGTTCGCCGAGCATCGTCGGGCCGCCCTCGGTGCGCGGTGGCAGGTCGGGCAGCGACATCCGAGCGAAGAACGCGGCCGCCAGGAGGAAGGACGCGGCGTCGGCGGCGATCGCCCAGCCGCCTCCGACGGAAGCGGTCAGCAGGCCGGCTGCGGTCGGGCCAAGGATCCGAGTGGCGTTCCTGACGGACGCCAGCAGGGAACTGGCCTGCTGGAGGCCGCGTCCCGCCGCCAGATTCGAGACGATGCCGCGCAACGCGGGCTTGGTCAGTCCCTGGAAGATGCCGTTGAGGGCAGCCAGCGGCAGCAGGAACGCCGGGTGCTGGTGGGCCAGGAGGAGGAACGCGACGCCGACCTGGGTGAGGCCGGCGCCCAGGCTGGTGAGGCGCAGCACGGTGTCGCGCCGGTAGCGGTCGGCGATACCGCCGCCGAGGAGGAGCGTCGCGACCATCGGGACCAGGGCCGCAGTGGTGACCGCGGACAGCCAGGCCGCGCTGTCAGTGACCTCCAAGACGCCGAAGGCCAGGGCGACAGGCGACATGGCACTGCCAGCCATGGAAATCGACTGGCCGGCTAGGAACCACCGGAAGGCAGCGGAGCGGAGAGGCTGCCCGGACGCGAGACCGGTACTGGATACCGGTAATGCGTCACTTTCAGGTGGTTCAGGATCTCGATTTTCGGGCGCATCTGTTGCAGGCACAAGGGGCCACCTTGCCAGCGCATGCAGGGCACCTCAAGTGACTTTCATAGAGCGGTCGCACCGCTTCCGGGGTGGCGCTGCAGCGGCACCGGGCCGATGCCCAGGACGGCGTTGCCCCGGACGGTCCGGGACAGCAGCGCCTCCGCCGCACGGTGTCACGGCCCGCACCACCCGCGCCGCCACTCCGGTCCTGCCCTGCCGATCGCTTCACCGCCGCCTGGACGCCCATCCGAACGGAAACCCGGCAATCCCTCACAGCGGCAAGCCCATGACCAGCAGAAAGAGGTTCAGACACAGCTTCTAAGCTTGTTCTTTATGGTCTGACCTCGAACGACGTCCCGAACGTGATCGCTCGTACGAGGATTCCGGGGACGTGAACACGGCCTTCGTCTGATCCTGTGCTCCGACCAAAGAGGCACTTGACCAGCAACGAAGGCCGTGGGGGGATGAGTTTGCTGCATCACGATGTCGGGCGGGATCCGTTCACGGTGGCGTCACGCTTCCGGGACGATTTCTTCGACTGCCTGACCGGGCGCGGGGACGAGTTGTTCGAACTGGCGGGCGCGCTGCTGTGTGCGGACGGGCCGGTGACCGCGCCGGTAGACCTGACGCTGGTGGCCGGGCACCGGCGTGGACACGGCGCGATGTACGACGCGCTGAACTGCGGGAGCGTGGACGTGCCGCGGTTGCGGCAGGTGCTGGCCGGCTTGCCGCAACCCGAGGCCGCCGACGGGCGCCTGGTGCTGGCCGTGGACGTCACGAACTGGCTCCGCCCGGACGCACCCACCAGTCCGGATCGCTTGTTCTGCCACGTCTACGGCCGCAGCGGCCGGTCCTCCGACCAGTTCGTGCCCGGCTGGCCCTACTCCTTCGTCGCCGCCCTGGAATCGGGCCGGACGTCATGGTGCCAGCTCCTGGACGCCGTCCGTCCCGGCCCTGCCGACGACGTCGCCGAGGCTACTGCCACGCAGGTCCGCAGGGTGGTCGAGGACCTCATCGACATGGGCCGGTGGCGCATCGGCGACCGCGACATCCTGATCGTCTTCGACGCTGGATACGACGCCCCGCGCATGGCCCACCTCCTGCACGGGCTGCCGGTGGAGGTCCTCGGGCGGATGCGCACGGACCGGGTGATGCGCAGGCCGGTCCCGGTCCCGTGGATCTCGCCACCGCAGGGCGGCCGTCCGCCCAAGCACGGCAAGGAGTTCCGCTTCGCCAAACCGGAGACCTGGGGCGAGCCGGACGCGGCCACCACGCAGGTCACCGACCGGTACGGCACCGCCCGCGCGATGGCCTGGGACCGCATCCACCCCCGGCTGACCACCCGATCGGCGTGGATCGACCACACCGGTGAACTCCCCGTCATCGAGGGCACGTTGATCCGCCTCCAGGTCGACCGCCTGCCCGGCGGCAACGACCCGCTGCCGCTCTGGCTGTGGTCTTCGGCCACCGGCCTGACCGCCGCCGAAGTCGAGATCCGCTGGCAGGCGTTCCTGCGACGCTTCGACCTGGAACATACCTTCCGCATGATCAAACAGACCCTCGGCTGGACCCGCCCGAAGCTCCGCACCCCCGAGGCCGCGGACCGCTGGACCTGGCTGATCATCGCGGCGCACACCCAACTCCGTCTCGTCCGCGAGGCCGCCGCCGACCTCCGCCGCCCCTGGGAGCGACCCGCCGAGCCCGGCCGCCTCACCCCCGCCAGAGTCCGCCGCGGGTTCAGGAACCTCCGCCCACACTTGACCTGTCCCGCCCGAGCGCCGAAACCATCCCGGCCGGGACCTGGCCGTCCTCCCGGCTCGAAGAACCGGCACCCGGCACCCCGTCACGACGTCGGCAAAACCGTCAAACGGCCCGAGGGCATCAAGGAACGCTCCCGGGCCGGAGGATAAAGAACAAGCTGAGCTTGTTCTTTATCTTCGAGCCTCGAACGGGCTTCGAACTTGAGGCAGGTTTTCGCAGTTCACCGGCTATGTGAGCGGCCTTCGCGCGATCGTGTGCCGTGTTGAGTAAGGCATCTGATCAGCACGAAGGCCGTGGACATGAGTCTGCTCTTATCCGGGCCCCGGCGGGAGGCGTTCGCGCAAGCGTCACGCTTCAGGGGCAAGTTCTATGCGTGTCTGACCGCTCGGCGCGATGAACTGTTTGAGCTCACCGACGCGGTGCTGTGTGCCGACGGCCCGGTGAAGTCGCCCGTCGACCTGACGCTCCTGCCCGAACACCGGCGTGGGCACGGGGCGTTGTACGGCGGGCTCAACCGCGGCCGGATCGATGTCGGACGGCTGCGGGCGGTGCTCGCGGGACTGCCGCTGCCGCGTTTCCCGGACGGTCGGCTCGTCCTGGCCGTCGATGTGTCGCCATGGTTGCGCTCGGATGCGCCATGCTCGAAGGATCGGCTGTTCTGCCACGTCTACGGCCGCGCGAAGAGCGCGTCGCAGTTCATCCCGGGTTGGCCGTACTCCTTCGTGGCCGTGCTGGAGCCCGGCCGCACCTCCTGGACCACCGTCCTGGACGTCGTCCGGCTCGGACCCGTCGACGACGCCACCGCCGTGACCGCCGCCCAGCTGCGGGCCGTGGTCGAGCGGCTCGTCGCTGCCGGCCAGTGGACGCCGGGCCAGCCGGACATTGTGATCGTCGGTGATGCCGGATACGACATCACGCGCCTGGCCTGGGTCCTTCGCGACCTGCCCGTCGAGGTGGTCGGCCCGATCCGTTCCGACCGGGTCATGCGGCTGCCGAAGCCGCCGCGGGTCTACGACCCCAAGGGCGGGCGTCCGCCCAAGCACGGCAAGGAGTTCCGCTTCGCCAAGCCGGACACCTGGCCGGAGCCTACGATCACGACGATCACGGACACCACGAACTACGGCAAGGCCCAGACACAGGCCTGGGACCGGGTCCACCCGCGCCTGACTCATCGCTCGGCCTGGCTCGACCACCAGGGCGAACTACCCCTGGTCGAGGGCACATTGATCCGACTGAAGGTCGAGCACCTCTCGAAGGAGCGCGAGGCGCCGCCGGTGTGGCTGTGGTCCTCGAAGACCGGTGCCAGCCTCGCTGACGTCGACCGTTGCTGGCAGGTGTTCCTGCGCCGCTTCGATCTGGAGCACACATTTCGCTTCGTAAAGCAGACCCTCGGCTGGACCACCCCGAAGGTCCGCATTCCCGAGGCAGCGGACCGCTGGATCTGGATCCTTGTCGCAGCTCTTGCCCAGCTGAGGCTAGCCCGCCCTCTCGCCCAGGACCTCCGCCGCCCCTGGGAGAAACCAGCCTTGCCCAACCAGCTGACCCCGGCCCGGGTCCGCCGGGGGTTCAGGAACATCCGCGCTCACATCCTCTGCCCGGCCCGTGTTCCCAAACCCAACGGCACCGGCCCCGGTCGGCCACCCGGAGCCAAGAACAAACACCGGGCACCCCGCTACGACGTCGGCAAGACCGTCAAACGCGCCGAGACCCTCGCCGAACTCCACGCGTCTCGAAGATAAAGAACAAGCTCACGGACTGGCGCCGCTGAGGCCGTTGCTGCCCGCTTGTCGTCCGGCCCGGACGGGACGGGCTAACCGTCAGCTCCAGGCCGGTTGCCGGCCGTGAACGCCTCCTCCACACGATCCTGCAGCCGGGCGTGACGGAACTGGAAGACGGGCCCCACCGTGCGCAGGACGTGACGCTCGCGAGCATCCGAGAGAAACTTGACCAGGCGGACCGGAGCCTCGTTCCTCCGGCGCAGCTGGAGGCTCGCGAGGAACGCGCGCCAGGTCACCGATCCGACCAGGCTCAGCGCCAGGCTGAGCAGGAGGCCGCCCACCGTCACCAGTGCGATCCCGGACAGGAATCCGTCGATGAGTCCGAAGATGCGATGGTCCGTCAGTTCGGCGAGCAGACCCAGGCATGATCCTCCGATGAGACTGCCGGCGAGGCCGCCGGCGATTCCGGCCGTCAGCGTGTACTGGCGGTCCTGTCTCCAGCACGAGACGGGATCGATGGGAGTCCGGCTGTCGGCGCTGCGGTTGCTGAGACCCGTGACGAATCCGCCCACCACACCGGCGAGGAGGCCGAACACCAGGCCGCCGAAAAGCATGACGACGCGGCCATGGGCGAGGAGCAGGGCGACGCCTAACGCCAGTCCAAGCGCTCCACCGCCGGCGATCCCGAACAGGAAGTTCTCGCGGACGACGAAGTCCCTCCACTGCAGACGGCCCAGCAGCTGGGGGGAGTCCCCGGCACGCCCGTACGTGAGTGACATCGTCACGGAAAGTCCCACCACCGCACCGGCTATCAGGCCGGCGGCCGGCCCCGCCCAGAAGAAGCCCGCCGCCCCGGCGAGAACTCCCAGGCAGAGGCAACTGGCCGCCGTTCTCGGCCAGGCCGACCGCCACCGGGGGACCTGCCACCAGGCGAGGTCGCGGCTTCCCTCGCTGTTCATCCGGTGCGCGATGACGCCGAGCCAGCGCTCGGCCTGGCCGAGACTGTAGCGACTGCGCGGCTGACCCAGCCGGTCGTCGTCATAGGCGGCGGGCAGGACTCGATCGAGAAGGTGGTCCTCCACCGCCGCCCGGTCCGCGAAGCGCTCGAGGTCGAAGCGCTGATCCGCGCGGTAGGTGTCACGCATCAGCGTGAGCATCAGGGGTGTGTCCAGTGCCTGAGCCACTGCGCCCAAAGGGTTCATACGGATGTGCTGCACCAGACCGCGCCAGGCGTCCGGGGGCGGCTGCGCCTGGCAGCGCGTCAGGTACTCCGCCGCGTCCTCGGCGCTGACCGGAAGCAGTTCGAGGCCGGCGGAGCCTGACAGGGGTCCCGCCGCGGCAACGGCCGTCAGAAGCTCCCCGACCCGGCTCAACAGGACCAGGCGGAAGTTCGCCTGCTCGTCCAGCGCCCGCAGAGCCACGGGGCGTACGGCTTCGGGTATCTCGTCCAGCCCGTCCAGAAAGACGGCGACCCGACCCGCGCCGATGAGTCTGGAGACAACACCGCCCGCGTGTTCTTCGGACTTCCTGAACATGTAGTCCGTGGCCAGTCGAGTGGCGAGCCAGTCATGCAGCCGCTGCTTCCGCGGGTCCCATCCGCTCAGCGTCAGCAGCACTGGTACGGGAACTCTCGCGCGCGCGCCGGCTTCGAGCGCCTCGCGATGCGCGAGGGCGTCGAGCAGCAACCTAATGACGGCGCCGCTCTTGCCCGCACCGCCTGCTCCGACGATCACCATCCGCCCGGAGTCCAACGCACCATAGAGGCGGAACAAGTCCCGAACGCCGCCCGACTCCAGATCCGCCGGGGTGATCGGGTCCAGCCCCAGCAGGGGCCCAAACCGCGATGAGCCGGTCCCGATGCCCACCGCATCGGTCGCCGGACCCGATACGGGGAGACTCGACCACCTCCAGCGCACCGGCACGGGGCTCGGATGTATCAGCCGCCGTTCGCTCGCCGCGGCGCTCCACTGCGCCTTCACTCGCTCAGCCAGCTCGTCCGCGAAGTCACGCAGTGCCAGTTCGGTGTGTGCCGTCCGGGGCCTGCGGTTCGTCAGAAATAACGCCCCGCTGGCGGCGGGAACGACGACCGCGGCGATCCCCTGGACGAGCGTGGCCGCGGAGTCCCGGTCATGGGACCGGAAGACGAAGGCCAGGGCGACGAAGACGACGACTGCGATGATCAGCAAACCCACGATGACCATGCAAGTCCCCCTCCTGGCACCGTACCGGGAGTGTGTCAGAGGGTTACAGGCCGTGTCCTTCGATCGGCCGTGCAGCACGTCACGCGAGGCAGACAGGGTTACGTCCAGCTGTCACGAATCCAGCTGCTACCAGCGGTATGACGACTCTACGTCACGCTCGTTGTCCCTCTGGCTGTCCGACTTCGGTGGCAAACGGTCCAGGTTCAGTGTCAGAGGGCAAGAAGGACTGTCCTGTCTCAACGAAGTTAGTCGTTGGCAGACCGCTGACCTAGCGGTGGTTTTAGGCCGGACAGTGGGAGCTTTGCTCACTCTTCGGGGGCTGTGATGACCAAGCGTGTGCCGTGTCCGCCCGCTCCGGGCCCACTGGAAGCCTATGCCGCGCGTTTCGATGACCTCTTCTCCACGCTGGCACAGCGCCGGGGGTTCCGCGAGTATCTCGCCGGGTTACTGCTGCCGAGGGACCGCAACAAGACGCTGACCTGCCTGGCCGGGACGGAGCCTGTGGCCGGTGCCCAGCATGCGGCGGTGCAGCGGCTGCAGTTCTTCCTGTCCGAGTCGACGTGGGACCTGGAGAAGGTCAACGCCCGGCGTGTGGAACTGCTGCTTGCGGACCCGGCCACGGCCCCGCACGCGGGCGGGGTGCTGGTGATCGACGATTCCGGAGACCGCAAGGACGGCACTGCCACCGCCCACGTGGGCAAGCAGTACCTGGGCTCGGTCGGGAAGATCGACCGCGGCGTCGTCGCGGTGACCACCTGCTGGGCCGACGAGCGCGTCTACTACCCGCTGCACGCCGTCCCCTACACCCCCGCCCACCACTTCCCGAAAGGGAAGAACGACGCCGGCTTCCGCACGAAACTGCAGATCGGGGCCGCCCTGGCCCGTGATGCCCCCCGGGCGGGGGTGTCCTTGCGGGCGGTCGCCGCCGACTGCGCTTACGGCGACCAGGACGCCTTCCGCAGGCAACTGGACGCCGCAGGACTGCCGTTCGTGATGGCACTCAAGCCCCGCCGGGGAGCCTGGTCATACGGTGACGAGGCGTACACGCCCGTGGATGCCGCCCGCAACCTTATCTGGGGCGGCCCTGAGGCCCCCGGGAACTGGACCACGGTCACACGAACCTTCCGTGACGGGCACACCGCTACCTGGTGGGCCGCCGACGCACAGCTGGGCTGGTGGGGACCGGATGGCACCACGCGCCTGGTGGTGGCCACCACCGACCCGGCCACCCTGCCCGCGCAGTCCACCTGGTACCTGGCCACCGACCTGCCCCGGCCCGGCGGACCACGGGAGGCGGACAGCCCGGCCCCAGCTGCCGACCTGGCCGAAATTGTGCGAATCTACGGCATCCGGCACTGGATCGAGCAGAGCTACAAGCAGGTCAAGGACGAACTCGGCTGGGCAGACTTCCAGGTCCGCTCCGACACCGCCATCCGCCGCCACCAGACCCTCGTCACCTGCGCGTTCAGCTTCTGCTGGGACACCTGGTTTGCCCCGCCCCCGCCTGCCACGGATGAGGAGGAGCCGGTGCCCAGCCGGCCAGAGAGGGGGTATTGCGCCGTCCCACCAGACCCAGCAGGCCTGCTGGCCCCAAGCCCTCCGGGCCGTCCGTGGCTGGCTGACGCCCTGGGCCACGCTGCAACGCTACTGGCGAGCGTGGACAGCCAAGCCCCCGCCCACCGAGCTCCAGGCCCTGATCAACGCTGTCGGCACCGGCAGACCTCTTAACCTCTACCTCCCGGCCTAACAAACCACCGCTAGTCGGACTAACTTCGTCGAGACTTTCTCCCTGTTCTTGGTGTGGGGGTCCCGTGTTGAGTGCGGAGATTCCCGGCTGTCTGGTGGCCTTTCAAAGCGGTGCTGGGACCGAGCGTTTCAGCCGGCGCTCCATCTGGCCAGCCTGTGGGTTGTGACCGCGCTTGCGTGATGGATACGCCTGACTCCGGCTACTTACTACGGCGTGCGGCTGACACGTCACGCTGGCACCGCCCACACCCCGCTGAGGTCTGGCCGCTGATTCTGGTAGGGGGGAAGGGCGACCTGGAAATCCCGTCAGGTCTCGCGGCTGGCGGCAGAAGAACTGACACGAGGTCACTCGTCGGGCGGCCGAGGCGGCTCAGAAGGCGGGTTTTCGTCTGGCGGGGGCTGAGGCGGTTCTCCACTGATCGAACCGACCGCTTGCCACCTGCGGTTCTCGGGGTCCCAACGAATGTGGCGTTGAGACAGGCCCTCTCGAGCAAGTTGCGCCAGCTGGGCCGCAGCTTCGGCGGGAATCTCCTTCGGACATTCGATGACACAGTTGTTCTCAACGTCGTGGATCACCGCCCAGGTTGTGTCTTGAGCGGAGCCATCACGAACTACCGGTGTAGCCCGGGATAGTGCGCGCTTCAAGATTTGATAGGCGTCTTCGGCTGCCTTCCCCGCCATGGACGACAGGAACGCACCGGCGAGGGTGAACACCGAGATCGTGGCCACGGGGTTTCCCAGGACCAGCGACATCACGTCCATCCGCACGTCGTGCGACGTCTCGATGTGGACATCCACCTCGGCTGCCAGCCCGGGGCCATCGTTCATGACTAAGAGAGCCTGCTTCACGGCTGTGGCGCCCCCGGGTGTGATCGGCGCAGACGCCCTGCCCACTGCCCAGTACTCGTGGGCGACAGGTCCGTCGGCAGCCCATCCAACGAGGCGCAACCGTCGATGGACCCCACCTTGTGGGTCTTCTCGATACGCCACTATCTCCGCAGCCCAACGAAGATCGCCGGGGCGCCCGAAGAAGTGGGGTGCCATGCCGTACGAGGTGCTTTCGATGACCCAACCGGCCGCCACGAGTGCCGCCTTCTGTGGTCCACCGAAGGTGTCAGGTTGACTCATGGGCCCCATCGTGGCTGATGTTGCGTGACAAGAACCAGGTCAGACCTGAACGCGAGCCCGTGAGCAATCACCAGCCATGCCGAGGTGGGAACGCTTCAGGGTGCCCAGGCGATTCTGCGCAATCCGGTTGTCGTCATGCGGGCCGGGCTCCACGACGTCGTCGCCCAGCTCGCCGTCGGGCCCGTGCAGAACATGCCAGTTGCTCAGGACGTAGGGCGTGCCGTCCATCTTGTCGAAGACGACGCAGCCGAGGGTCCGGCCGAGACCTTCACGTGTCCGACGCTCGCACCGGGCAGGTTCGGGTCGAGGCGCCGCTTGCGCGTCGGGCTCTCCGCCTCGGCCACCGCCACCACGCCAAGCAGTGGTCAGCCCTGCTTCGATATCCGGCTCCATGGCAGGCTCAACGCACCCCCGATCGGGTGGGTCACGAACCACCACCGCTCTGATGCAGCGTCAGCCCACTAGACTCGAAACAGGCACGCTGACCAGGACAAATGGAGAAGCACAACTGGAGTACTAGAGGGCCCAGTGTCTGAACGTCCACGGATTCCGCCGAACGTTCCTGAACGCCTTGGGCCGTTCAGCGTTGCGCCGGTTCGCATAGCCCGGTGACCTGCGACGTCCAGGTCTATGCGGGGCCGTACGGATCACTAGGTGCCCGGGGGTGTGCGGCGGTCTGCTGGAGGCATGGCTGACATCGACACAACCTCCCAGACGCCCGAGCCCGAACTGCCCCCCGCCTCCCGGGAGCCGGCGCTGCCGCCTGAGCCGACGCGGCACCAGGTACTTGACATGGTGGTCCTCGTTGCCCTGCTGGGCGTGTGCGCGGGGGTGTACCGCGCGGTCGGGAACGCCGGCTTCTCCGTGATCACCGGGGCAGTCGCCGGGCTGTACGGCACCTGGCGCATCCGGCGCTGACTGGGCAGGTCGCTTCCGGTTGGACCCGTTGGCCCTAGGGCGCGTATCGGGTCGTGATCAATCTGTCGATTCGCCCTCGTGGTGAGGCCTGGACCGGTAGATCTTCTTCCGTGACGCGAGTGCAACTGACGGACGCGGAGTGGGAGTTCATCGGGCCGTACCTGCCGATCGGCGAGTACGGCCCGTATCCCGAGCGGTTACGGCAGCAGTTCGAGGGTGTGATCTGGCGGTTCAGGACCGGCGGACAGTGGCGGGAGATGCCGGAGGAGTTTGGTGCCTGGTCGACCGTCCACAACCGCTTCCGGCAATGGCGTGACGCCGGCGTCTTCGAGGCCCTGCTGGAGAGTCTGATCGCGGAAGCGGCGAAGCGGGGTGAGGTGGACCTGTCCCTGGTCAGCATCGACTCCACCACCGCGCGTGCTCACCACGACGCGGCCGGGATGCACCTGGGCGAGGACGTCCTCGGCGCACTGGAGAAGGCTGCCGCCGAGGCGGAGAAGGCCAGGTCAAAAGGGGCAGTCTCGAAGAACAAGACGGACAGGAGGTCGAGATCGATCCCGAGCGGGAGGAGCGACGACGCATCCGGCGCCGGCGAAAACTCCGGCTGAAGACCGCCCTCCTGGGACGCTCCCGGGCGGGCAGACCAGCAAGGTTCACCTGGCCGCCGACCGCAAGTGCCGCCCGCTGGCGTTCGTGCTGACCGCAGGCCAGGCTGCCGACAGCCCACAGTTCATCCCCGTGCTGGGGAAGATACGGGTCCGCGGCCCCGTCGGCCGCCCCCGCACCCGGCCGGACGCGGTCGCCGGGGACAAGGCCTACTCCTCCCGCGGCAACCGGGCCCACCTGCGCAGACGCGGTATCAAGGCAGTGATCCCGGAGAAGAGGGACCAGACCGCCAACCGGAAGAAGAAGGGCTCCGCGGGCGGTCGGCCTGTCAGCCACGACGCCGATCTCTACAAGGAGAGGAACACCGTCGAGCGCCTGATCAACAAGCTCAAGGCCTGGCGAGGGATCGCCACCCGATACGACAAGACACCGGACAGCTACCTCGCCGGCCTCCACCTGCGCGCCTCAATGATCTGGGTGAAGGACCTCGCCCGGACCACCAATTGATCACGACTCGATACGCGCCCTAACGGACTCCACGTCAGGGAAGGGGTTCTTTCGCCCAGCCGGAGGCGGCCCACAACGACACGGAAGTCACTGCCATGCCAGCTCTCGCTCTGCAGAGGCGGAAGCTGCCGCAGTGCGGCAGGCTGTTGGCGCGGATGCCTCCCCTCGGACGGGGCCGTTGCAGGTGTGCAGCTCACGCACGTGCGCAGCGATGCGTGCCGCTCCGGGCCGCCCAGCGTCGCGACGGCAACCTTCGCCCAGTTGAGCGATGCTTCCACTCCACGGAGTTTTCCCTTCGATCTCCAGCTCACCGTAGGCCGGGCCAGGCCGTGAACGACACGGCCCCCGATGACCCACATGGGGCGTCGGCTCAGGCACGATGGGCGAATGGATCATGGAGCAGCACCGCTGGCTGGCAGCACCCGTCGCAGTATCGCCATTGAGACGACTTCCACGACGCGGCGACGGGGATGAAGGTCAATGTTGGGAGCCGTCGTTGGAGGCTTCGTGCCGCCAAGGCGTGTCGTGATCGCTGGTGGATGGCGCGGGCGGATCGGCACGGGGGTGGCGGAGTTTCCGCGGTCTCGCCTCTGTCAGCGACCGATGGCCCCGCCCGAGCGGGCGGAGCCTTCAAGCCTCCTGGGACTCCGCACGTCTTGTCTCCCAAGGGGGTCGGCAGCCGCGGTTCGCTGCGGTCAGCACTGGCCCGGAAGGGCGAGCAACCGGTGATCAAGCGCCGCTGCTGGTCGCCTGCTCCCAGGCGGTGAGGACGTCGGCGGGGATGCGTCCGCGGTCGGGTACCTGGTAGCCATTGGCGCGGGCCCAGGCCCGGACGGCTTTGCCGTCGATGGCCCGGCCTGCCGAGGGAGGTGCGGGCTCGGGGTCGCGGCGGGCTGCCGTTGAGGGGGTGAAGAAGGCTCCCTGGTCGAGGAGGTCACTGGGGAACAAGGGCACTTTCGTCTCGCCGCTGAGGACTGAGGCGAGGAAGTGTGTGAGAGTGCCGTCGAAGGTGTACCAGCCGGGACCGCGGGCTTCGTTGACGGCGATACCCCAAGCGTCAGGCTCCGTTGCCGGGTCGGTGATCCAGAACAGGTATTCACCGTTGTCGGTCACGCCAATGGCGAAGAGGTCTGCCGGGTCGTAGGGGACTGGGTAGGTGCCGCGGTCGTGTCCCTGCTCGAGCTGGGCGCGGATGGTGGCGGGCATCGGGCCGGTGAGGTTGACCCACTCAGTCGCCCCGTGCGGGTGGTAGATGTTGATGAATCCGCAGAAGGCGCCCGGACCGTAGGTGGTCGCCATCTGCTTGTAGTCGTCGGGCAGTCGCATGCCGAGGGTGTTCTCGACTGTGTCCCAGTCCACGGGGGCGGGCCGGCGGGGGGCGGGCTGAGCCGGGTGAGGTCGTTGAAGCTGGTCACAGGAGTCCTCGGCGGTGTCGCTGTTGCTGTTCGTGGGCGGGGTTGGTCATCGGGACGTCCAGGCTGAAGCCGCGGTTTCCGGTGGCTTCGAGCTGAATGTACTTCGGTACGGAGTCCTTTTCATCGTCGGTGTACTCGAGGTAGACGTTGTAGGTGATGATCTCGCCGTCCGCAACGGCGTTGTAGATATCCTGCTCCCAGTCCCGCATGTCAGGGCTGTTCGTCGGGTTCTGGGTGATGGTGAACAGGTTGTCCAACGTGTCGCCGGATCCGCCCAGCATTCTGGCCAGCATGTGCCCGCGCGCTTGGTTGTAGTCGCCGCCAAGGAAGCCTGGCGGCTCCAGCGAGTTCCTGGCATGAGTGCCTTCGTCGAGCATGTCCCGGGTGATGATCGCATTCATCTCGTAGGGGCGGCCGTGCTCGTCGCGGGTGAAGGTGACCCGCCGTCCCCAGGTGGGGTCGGCGTCGCAGCCCGCCAGGCCCAGCGGGTCGGCCAGGGTGAAGGGGTTGGGGACGTAGGCGTAGTGGTTGATGGCCGGGGCAAGGCCGAGGGGATCGGGGGTGATGTAGCGGCCGAGGTCGGGGTCGTAGTAGCGGTTGACGTTGTAGTGGAGTCCGGTTTCGGGGTCGAAGTACTGGCCCGGATAGCGCAGCGGGGTGTAGGCGGTACTGTCGCGGTTCCACTGGGTGATGCCCCAGGCGGTTAGAGCGGGCGCGCCAGGCGAGGGCTCCGTCCGGGTCGACGAGTTCACTGGGACTGCCGGACAGGTCGGTGACGATGGCGAAGAACCGCCGATCGATCTCTTCCTGGGCGGTGTCGGTCTTGATCTCACGCTGTGCGAGCGGGCGCAACCCTGCGTAGTCCCACACCAGGGTGGTGCTGTCGGTGTACTGCTCGGCCAACTGCGCGCCGTCCCAGCAGTAGGAGGTGGCCTCGGTGAATTGGCCATCGGTGTCCAGTCGCTGTTTGGCGAGTCGGCGGCCGAGGGCGTCGTAGAGGTAGCGCCACCGGCCGGTGGGGGTCTCGGCGTGGGTGAGCCGGTCTTCGGCGTCCCAGGTGAAGCGCCAGGTAAGGGTCTTTCCCGAGAGGGTGTTCGTCTGGCGGAGGGTGAGGCGGCCCTGG
>NZ_JAUSZH010000002.1 GCF_030817355.1 Streptomyces sp. V1I1
GCTTGTTCTTTATGGTCTGACCTCGAACGACGTCCCGAACGTGATCGCTCGTACGAGGATTCCGGGGACGTGAACACGGCCTTCGTCTGATCCTGTGCTCCGACCAAAGAGGCACTTGACCAGCAACGAAGGCCGTGGGGGGATGAGTTTGCTGCATCACGATGTCGGGCGGGATCCGTTCACGGTGGCGTCACGCTTCCGGGACGATTTCTTCGACTGCCTGACCGGGCGCGGGGACGAGTTGTTCGAACTGGCGGGCGCGCTGCTGTGTGCGGACGGGCCGGTGACCGCGCCGGTAGACCTGACGCTGGTGGCCGGGCACCGGCGTGGACACGGCGCGATGTACGACGCGCTGAACTGCGGGAGCGTGGACGTGCCGCGGTTGCGGCAGGTGCTGGCCGGCTTGCCGCAACCCGAGGCCGCCGACGGGCGCCTGGTGCTGGCCGTGGACGTCACGAACTGGCTCCGCCCGGACGCACCCACCAGTCCGGATCGCTTGTTCTGCCACGTCTACGGCCGCAGCGGCCGGTCCTCCGACCAGTTCGTGCCCGGCTGGCCCTACTCCTTCGTCGCCGCCCTGGAATCGGGCCGGACGTCATGGTGCCAGCTCCTGGACGCCGTCCGTCCCGGCCCTGCCGACGACGTCGCCGAGGCTACTGCCACGCAGGTCCGCAGGGTGGTCGAGGACCTCATCGACATGGGCCGGTGGCGCATCGGCGACCGCGACATCCTGATCGTCTTCGACGCTGGATACGACGCCCCGCGCATGGCCCACCTCCTGCACGGGCTGCCGGTGGAGGTCCTCGGGCGGATGCGCACGGACCGGGTGATGCGCAGGCCGGTCCCGGTCCCGTGGATCTCGCCACCGCAGGGCGGCCGTCCGCCCAAGCACGGCAAGGAGTTCCGCTTCGCCAAACCGGAGACCTGGGGCGAGCCGGACGCGGCCACCACGCAGGTCACCGACCGGTACGGCACCGCCCGCGCGATGGCCTGGGACCGCATCCACCCCCGGCTGACCACCCGATCGGCGTGGATCGACCACACCGGTGAACTCCCCGTCATCGAGGGCACGTTGATCCGCCTCCAGGTCGACCGCCTGCCCGGCGGCAACGACCCGCTGCCGCTCTGGCTGTGGTCTTCGGCCACCGGCCTGACCGCCGCCGAAGTCGAGATCCGCTGGCAGGCGTTCCTGCGACGCTTCGACCTGGAACATACCTTCCGCATGATCAAACAGACCCTCGGCTGGACCCGCCCGAAGCTCCGCACCCCCGAGGCCGCGGACCGCTGGACCTGGCTGATCATCGCGGCGCACACCCAACTCCGTCTCGTCCGCGAGGCCGCCGCCGACCTCCGCCGCCCCTGGGAGCGACCCGCCGAGCCCGGCCGCCTCACCCCCGCCAGAGTCCGCCGCGGGTTCAGGAACCTCCGCCCACACTTGACCTGTCCCGCCCGAGCGCCGAAACCATCCCGGCCGGGACCTGGCCGTCCTCCCGGCTCGAAGAACCGGCACCCGGCACCCCGTCACGACGTCGGCAAAACCGTCAAACGGCCCGAGGGCATCAAGGAACGCTCCCGGGCCGGAGGATAAAGAACAAGCTGAGCTTGTTCTTTATCTTCGAGCCTCGAACGGGCTTCGAACTTGAGGCAGGTTTTCGCAGTTCACCGGCTATGTGAGCGGCCTTCGCGCGATCGTGTGCCGTGTTGAGTAAGGCATCTGATCAGCACGAAGGCCGTGGACATGAGTCTGCTCTTATCCGGGCCCCGGCGGGAGGCGTTCGCGCAAGCGTCACGCTTCAGGGGCAAGTTCTATGCGTGTCTGACCGCTCGGCGCGATGAACTGTTTGAGCTCACCGACGCGGTGCTGTGTGCCGACGGCCCGGTGAAGTCGCCCGTCGACCTGACGCTCCTGCCCGAACACCGGCGTGGGCACGGGGCGTTGTACGGCGGGCTCAACCGCGGCCGGATCGATGTCGGACGGCTGCGGGCGGTGCTCGCGGGACTGCCGCTGCCGCGTTTCCCGGACGGTCGGCTCGTCCTGGCCGTCGATGTGTCGCCATGGTTGCGCTCGGATGCGCCATGCTCGAAGGATCGGCTGTTCTGCCACGTCTACGGCCGCGCGAAGAGCGCGTCGCAGTTCATCCCGGGTTGGCCGTACTCCTTCGTGGCCGTGCTGGAGCCCGGCCGCACCTCCTGGACCACCGTCCTGGACGTCGTCCGGCTCGGACCCGTCGACGACGCCACCGCCGTGACCGCCGCCCAGCTGCGGGCCGTGGTCGAGCGGCTCGTCGCTGCCGGCCAGTGGACGCCGGGCCAGCCGGACATTGTGATCGTCGGTGATGCCGGATACGACATCACGCGCCTGGCCTGGGTCCTTCGCGACCTGCCCGTCGAGGTGGTCGGCCCGATCCGTTCCGACCGGGTCATGCGGCTGCCGAAGCCGCCGCGGGTCTACGACCCCAAGGGCGGGCGTCCGCCCAAGCACGGCAAGGAGTTCCGCTTCGCCAAGCCGGACACCTGGCCGGAGCCTACGATCACGACGATCACGGACACCACGAACTACGGCAAGGCCCAGACACAGGCCTGGGACCGGGTCCACCCGCGCCTGACTCATCGCTCGGCCTGGCTCGACCACCAGGGCGAACTACCCCTGGTCGAGGGCACATTGATCCGACTGAAGGTCGAGCACCTCTCGAAGGAGCGCGAGGCGCCGCCGGTGTGGCTGTGGTCCTCGAAGACCGGTGCCAGCCTCGCTGACGTCGACCGTTGCTGGCAGGTGTTCCTGCGCCGCTTCGATCTGGAGCACACATTTCGCTTCGTAAAGCAGACCCTCGGCTGGACCACCCCGAAGGTCCGCATTCCCGAGGCAGCGGACCGCTGGATCTGGATCCTTGTCGCAGCTCTTGCCCAGCTGAGGCTAGCCCGCCCTCTCGCCCAGGACCTCCGCCGCCCCTGGGAGAAACCAGCCTTGCCCAACCAGCTGACCCCGGCCCGGGTCCGCCGGGGGTTCAGGAACATCCGCGCTCACATCCTCTGCCCGGCCCGTGTTCCCAAACCCAACGGCACCGGCCCCGGTCGGCCACCCGGAGCCAAGAACAAACACCGGGCACCCCGCTACGACGTCGGCAAGACCGTCAAACGCGCCGAGACCCTCGCCGAACTCCACGCGTCTCGAAGATAAAGAACAAGCTCACGGACTGGCGCCGCTGAGGCCGTTGCTGCCCGCTTGTCGTCCGGCCCGGACGGGACGGGCTAACCGTCAGCTCCAGGCCGGTTGCCGGCCGTGAACGCCTCCTCCACACGATCCTGCAGCCGGGCGTGACGGAACTGGAAGACGGGCCCCACCGTGCGCAGGACGTGACGCTCGCGAGCATCCGAGAGAAACTTGACCAGGCGGACCGGAGCCTCGTTCCTCCGGCGCAGCTGGAGGCTCGCGAGGAACGCGCGCCAGGTCACCGATCCGACCAGGCTCAGCGCCAGGCTGAGCAGGAGGCCGCCCACCGTCACCAGTGCGATCCCGGACAGGAATCCGTCGATGAGTCCGAAGATGCGATGGTCCGTCAGTTCGGCGAGCAGACCCAGGCATGATCCTCCGATGAGACTGCCGGCGAGGCCGCCGGCGATTCCGGCCGTCAGCGTGTACTGGCGGTCCTGTCTCCAGCACGAGACGGGATCGATGGGAGTCCGGCTGTCGGCGCTGCGGTTGCTGAGACCCGTGACGAATCCGCCCACCACACCGGCGAGGAGGCCGAACACCAGGCCGCCGAAAAGCATGACGACGCGGCCATGGGCGAGGAGCAGGGCGACGCCTAACGCCAGTCCAAGCGCTCCACCGCCGGCGATCCCGAACAGGAAGTTCTCGCGGACGACGAAGTCCCTCCACTGCAGACGGCCCAGCAGCTGGGGGGAGTCCCCGGCACGCCCGTACGTGAGTGACATCGTCACGGAAAGTCCCACCACCGCACCGGCTATCAGGCCGGCGGCCGGCCCCGCCCAGAAGAAGCCCGCCGCCCCGGCGAGAACTCCCAGGCAGAGGCAACTGGCCGCCGTTCTCGGCCAGGCCGACCGCCACCGGGGGACCTGCCACCAGGCGAGGTCGCGGCTTCCCTCGCTGTTCATCCGGTGCGCGATGACGCCGAGCCAGCGCTCGGCCTGGCCGAGACTGTAGCGACTGCGCGGCTGACCCAGCCGGTCGTCGTCATAGGCGGCGGGCAGGACTCGATCGAGAAGGTGGTCCTCCACCGCCGCCCGGTCCGCGAAGCGCTCGAGGTCGAAGCGCTGATCCGCGCGGTAGGTGTCACGCATCAGCGTGAGCATCAGGGGTGTGTCCAGTGCCTGAGCCACTGCGCCCAAAGGGTTCATACGGATGTGCTGCACCAGACCGCGCCAGGCGTCCGGGGGCGGCTGCGCCTGGCAGCGCGTCAGGTACTCCGCCGCGTCCTCGGCGCTGACCGGAAGCAGTTCGAGGCCGGCGGAGCCTGACAGGGGTCCCGCCGCGGCAACGGCCGTCAGAAGCTCCCCGACCCGGCTCAACAGGACCAGGCGGAAGTTCGCCTGCTCGTCCAGCGCCCGCAGAGCCACGGGGCGTACGGCTTCGGGTATCTCGTCCAGCCCGTCCAGAAAGACGGCGACCCGACCCGCGCCGATGAGTCTGGAGACAACACCGCCCGCGTGTTCTTCGGACTTCCTGAACATGTAGTCCGTGGCCAGTCGAGTGGCGAGCCAGTCATGCAGCCGCTGCTTCCGCGGGTCCCATCCGCTCAGCGTCAGCAGCACTGGTACGGGAACTCTCGCGCGCGCGCCGGCTTCGAGCGCCTCGCGATGCGCGAGGGCGTCGAGCAGCAACCTAATGACGGCGCCGCTCTTGCCCGCACCGCCTGCTCCGACGATCACCATCCGCCCGGAGTCCAACGCACCATAGAGGCGGAACAAGTCCCGAACGCCGCCCGACTCCAGATCCGCCGGGGTGATCGGGTCCAGCCCCAGCAGGGGCCCAAACCGCGATGAGCCGGTCCCGATGCCCACCGCATCGGTCGCCGGACCCGATACGGGGAGACTCGACCACCTCCAGCGCACCGGCACGGGGCTCGGATGTATCAGCCGCCGTTCGCTCGCCGCGGCGCTCCACTGCGCCTTCACTCGCTCAGCCAGCTCGTCCGCGAAGTCACGCAGTGCCAGTTCGGTGTGTGCCGTCCGGGGCCTGCGGTTCGTCAGAAATAACGCCCCGCTGGCGGCGGGAACGACGACCGCGGCGATCCCCTGGACGAGCGTGGCCGCGGAGTCCCGGTCATGGGACCGGAAGACGAAGGCCAGGGCGACGAAGACGACGACTGCGATGATCAGCAAACCCACGATGACCATGCAAGTCCCCCTCCTGGCACCGTACCGGGAGTGTGTCAGAGGGTTACAGGCCGTGTCCTTCGATCGGCCGTGCAGCACGTCACGCGAGGCAGACAGGGTTACGTCCAGCTGTCACGAATCCAGCTGCTACCAGCGGTATGACGACTCTACGTCACGCTCGTTGTCCCTCTGGCTGTCCGACTTCGGTGGCAAACGGTCCAGGTTCAGTGTCAGAGGGCAAGAAGGACTGTCCTGTCTCAACGAAGTTAGTCGTTGGCAGACCGCTGACCTAGCGGTGGTTTTAGGCCGGACAGTGGGAGCTTTGCTCACTCTTCGGGGGCTGTGATGACCAAGCGTGTGCCGTGTCCGCCCGCTCCGGGCCCACTGGAAGCCTATGCCGCGCGTTTCGATGACCTCTTCTCCACGCTGGCACAGCGCCGGGGGTTCCGCGAGTATCTCGCCGGGTTACTGCTGCCGAGGGACCGCAACAAGACGCTGACCTGCCTGGCCGGGACGGAGCCTGTGGCCGGTGCCCAGCATGCGGCGGTGCAGCGGCTGCAGTTCTTCCTGTCCGAGTCGACGTGGGACCTGGAGAAGGTCAACGCCCGGCGTGTGGAACTGCTGCTTGCGGACCCGGCCACGGCCCCGCACGCGGGCGGGGTGCTGGTGATCGACGATTCCGGAGACCGCAAGGACGGCACTGCCACCGCCCACGTGGGCAAGCAGTACCTGGGCTCGGTCGGGAAGATCGACCGCGGCGTCGTCGCGGTGACCACCTGCTGGGCCGACGAGCGCGTCTACTACCCGCTGCACGCCGTCCCCTACACCCCCGCCCACCACTTCCCGAAAGGGAAGAACGACGCCGGCTTCCGCACGAAACTGCAGATCGGGGCCGCCCTGGCCCGTGATGCCCCCCGGGCGGGGGTGTCCTTGCGGGCGGTCGCCGCCGACTGCGCTTACGGCGACCAGGACGCCTTCCGCAGGCAACTGGACGCCGCAGGACTGCCGTTCGTGATGGCACTCAAGCCCCGCCGGGGAGCCTGGTCATACGGTGACGAGGCGTACACGCCCGTGGATGCCGCCCGCAACCTTATCTGGGGCGGCCCTGAGGCCCCCGGGAACTGGACCACGGTCACACGAACCTTCCGTGACGGGCACACCGCTACCTGGTGGGCCGCCGACGCACAGCTGGGCTGGTGGGGACCGGATGGCACCACGCGCCTGGTGGTGGCCACCACCGACCCGGCCACCCTGCCCGCGCAGTCCACCTGGTACCTGGCCACCGACCTGCCCCGGCCCGGCGGACCACGGGAGGCGGACAGCCCGGCCCCAGCTGCCGACCTGGCCGAAATTGTGCGAATCTACGGCATCCGGCACTGGATCGAGCAGAGCTACAAGCAGGTCAAGGACGAACTCGGCTGGGCAGACTTCCAGGTCCGCTCCGACACCGCCATCCGCCGCCACCAGACCCTCGTCACCTGCGCGTTCAGCTTCTGCTGGGACACCTGGTTTGCCCCGCCCCCGCCTGCCACGGATGAGGAGGAGCCGGTGCCCAGCCGGCCAGAGAGGGGGTATTGCGCCGTCCCACCAGACCCAGCAGGCCTGCTGGCCCCAAGCCCTCCGGGCCGTCCGTGGCTGGCTGACGCCCTGGGCCACGCTGCAACGCTACTGGCGAGCGTGGACAGCCAAGCCCCCGCCCACCGAGCTCCAGGCCCTGATCAACGCTGTCGGCACCGGCAGACCTCTTAACCTCTACCTCCCGGCCTAACAAACCACCGCTAGTCGGACTAACTTCGTCGAGACTTTCTCCCTGTTCTTGGTGTGGGGGTCCCGTGTTGAGTGCGGAGATTCCCGGCTGTCTGGTGGCCTTTCAAAGCGGTGCTGGGACCGAGCGTTTCAGCCGGCGCTCCATCTGGCCAGCCTGTGGGTTGTGACCGCGCTTGCGTGATGGATACGCCTGACTCCGGCTACTTACTACGGCGTGCGGCTGACACGTCACGCTGGCACCGCCCACACCCCGCTGAGGTCTGGCCGCTGATTCTGGTAGGGGGGAAGGGCGACCTGGAAATCCCGTCAGGTCTCGCGGCTGGCGGCAGAAGAACTGACACGAGGTCACTCGTCGGGCGGCCGAGGCGGCTCAGAAGGCGGGTTTTCGTCTGGCGGGGGCTGAGGCGGTTCTCCACTGATCGAACCGACCGCTTGCCACCTGCGGTTCTCGGGGTCCCAACGAATGTGGCGTTGAGACAGGCCCTCTCGAGCAAGTTGCGCCAGCTGGGCCGCAGCTTCGGCGGGAATCTCCTTCGGACATTCGATGACACAGTTGTTCTCAACGTCGTGGATCACCGCCCAGGTTGTGTCTTGAGCGGAGCCATCACGAACTACCGGTGTAGCCCGGGATAGTGCGCGCTTCAAGATTTGATAGGCGTCTTCGGCTGCCTTCCCCGCCATGGACGACAGGAACGCACCGGCGAGGGTGAACACCGAGATCGTGGCCACGGGGTTTCCCAGGACCAGCGACATCACGTCCATCCGCACGTCGTGCGACGTCTCGATGTGGACATCCACCTCGGCTGCCAGCCCGGGGCCATCGTTCATGACTAAGAGAGCCTGCTTCACGGCTGTGGCGCCCCCGGGTGTGATCGGCGCAGACGCCCTGCCCACTGCCCAGTACTCGTGGGCGACAGGTCCGTCGGCAGCCCATCCAACGAGGCGCAACCGTCGATGGACCCCACCTTGTGGGTCTTCTCGATACGCCACTATCTCCGCAGCCCAACGAAGATCGCCGGGGCGCCCGAAGAAGTGGGGTGCCATGCCGTACGAGGTGCTTTCGATGACCCAACCGGCCGCCACGAGTGCCGCCTTCTGTGGTCCACCGAAGGTGTCAGGTTGACTCATGGGCCCCATCGTGGCTGATGTTGCGTGACAAGAACCAGGTCAGACCTGAACGCGAGCCCGTGAGCAATCACCAGCCATGCCGAGGTGGGAACGCTTCAGGGTGCCCAGGCGATTCTGCGCAATCCGGTTGTCGTCATGCGGGCCGGGCTCCACGACGTCGTCGCCCAGCTCGCCGTCGGGCCCGTGCAGAACATGCCAGTTGCTCAGGACGTAGGGCGTGCCGTCCATCTTGTCGAAGACGACGCAGCCGAGGGTCCGGCCGAGACCTTCACGTGTCCGACGCTCGCACCGGGCAGGTTCGGGTCGAGGCGCCGCTTGCGCGTCGGGCTCTCCGCCTCGGCCACCGCCACCACGCCAAGCAGTGGTCAGCCCTGCTTCGATATCCGGCTCCATGGCAGGCTCAACGCACCCCCGATCGGGTGGGTCACGAACCACCACCGCTCTGATGCAGCGTCAGCCCACTAGACTCGAAACAGGCACGCTGACCAGGACAAATGGAGAAGCACAACTGGAGTACTAGAGGGCCCAGTGTCTGAACGTCCACGGATTCCGCCGAACGTTCCTGAACGCCTTGGGCCGTTCAGCGTTGCGCCGGTTCGCATAGCCCGGTGACCTGCGACGTCCAGGTCTATGCGGGGCCGTACGGATCACTAGGTGCCCGGGGGTGTGCGGCGGTCTGCTGGAGGCATGGCTGACATCGACACAACCTCCCAGACGCCCGAGCCCGAACTGCCCCCCGCCTCCCGGGAGCCGGCGCTGCCGCCTGAGCCGACGCGGCACCAGGTACTTGACATGGTGGTCCTCGTTGCCCTGCTGGGCGTGTGCGCGGGGGTGTACCGCGCGGTCGGGAACGCCGGCTTCTCCGTGATCACCGGGGCAGTCGCCGGGCTGTACGGCACCTGGCGCATCCGGCGCTGACTGGGCAGGTCGCTTCCGGTTGGACCCGTTGGCCCTAGGGCGCGTATCGGGTCGTGATCAATCTGTCGATTCGCCCTCGTGGTGAGGCCTGGACCGGTAGATCTTCTTCCGTGACGCGAGTGCAACTGACGGACGCGGAGTGGGAGTTCATCGGGCCGTACCTGCCGATCGGCGAGTACGGCCCGTATCCCGAGCGGTTACGGCAGCAGTTCGAGGGTGTGATCTGGCGGTTCAGGACCGGCGGACAGTGGCGGGAGATGCCGGAGGAGTTTGGTGCCTGGTCGACCGTCCACAACCGCTTCCGGCAATGGCGTGACGCCGGCGTCTTCGAGGCCCTGCTGGAGAGTCTGATCGCGGAAGCGGCGAAGCGGGGTGAGGTGGACCTGTCCCTGGTCAGCATCGACTCCACCACCGCGCGTGCTCACCACGACGCGGCCGGGATGCACCTGGGCGAGGACGTCCTCGGCGCACTGGAGAAGGCTGCCGCCGAGGCGGAGAAGGCCAGGTCAAAAGGGGCAGTCTCGAAGAACAAGACGGACAGGAGGTCGAGATCGATCCCGAGCGGGAGGAGCGACGACGCATCCGGCGCCGGCGAAAACTCCGGCTGAAGACCGCCCTCCTGGGACGCTCCCGGGCGGGCAGACCAGCAAGGTTCACCTGGCCGCCGACCGCAAGTGCCGCCCGCTGGCGTTCGTGCTGACCGCAGGCCAGGCTGCCGACAGCCCACAGTTCATCCCCGTGCTGGGGAAGATACGGGTCCGCGGCCCCGTCGGCCGCCCCCGCACCCGGCCGGACGCGGTCGCCGGGGACAAGGCCTACTCCTCCCGCGGCAACCGGGCCCACCTGCGCAGACGCGGTATCAAGGCAGTGATCCCGGAGAAGAGGGACCAGACCGCCAACCGGAAGAAGAAGGGCTCCGCGGGCGGTCGGCCTGTCAGCCACGACGCCGATCTCTACAAGGAGAGGAACACCGTCGAGCGCCTGATCAACAAGCTCAAGGCCTGGCGAGGGATCGCCACCCGATACGACAAGACACCGGACAGCTACCTCGCCGGCCTCCACCTGCGCGCCTCAATGATCTGGGTGAAGGACCTCGCCCGGACCACCAATTGATCACGACTCGATACGCGCCCTAACGGACTCCACGTCAGGGAAGGGGTTCTTTCGCCCAGCCGGAGGCGGCCCACAACGACACGGAAGTCACTGCCATGCCAGCTCTCGCTCTGCAGAGGCGGAAGCTGCCGCAGTGCGGCAGGCTGTTGGCGCGGATGCCTCCCCTCGGACGGGGCCGTTGCAGGTGTGCAGCTCACGCACGTGCGCAGCGATGCGTGCCGCTCCGGGCCGCCCAGCGTCGCGACGGCAACCTTCGCCCAGTTGAGCGATGCTTCCACTCCACGGAGTTTTCCCTTCGATCTCCAGCTCACCGTAGGCCGGGCCAGGCCGTGAACGACACGGCCCCCGATGACCCACATGGGGCGTCGGCTCAGGCACGATGGGCGAATGGATCATGGAGCAGCACCGCTGGCTGGCAGCACCCGTCGCAGTATCGCCATTGAGACGACTTCCACGACGCGGCGACGGGGATGAAGGTCAATGTTGGGAGCCGTCGTTGGAGGCTTCGTGCCGCCAAGGCGTGTCGTGATCGCTGGTGGATGGCGCGGGCGGATCGGCACGGGGGTGGCGGAGTTTCCGCGGTCTCGCCTCTGTCAGCGACCGATGGCCCCGCCCGAGCGGGCGGAGCCTTCAAGCCTCCTGGGACTCCGCACGTCTTGTCTCCCAAGGGGGTCGGCAGCCGCGGTTCGCTGCGGTCAGCACTGGCCCGGAAGGGCGAGCAACCGGTGATCAAGCGCCGCTGCTGGTCGCCTGCTCCCAGGCGGTGAGGACGTCGGCGGGGATGCGTCCGCGGTCGGGTACCTGGTAGCCATTGGCGCGGGCCCAGGCCCGGACGGCTTTGCCGTCGATGGCCCGGCCTGCCGAGGGAGGTGCGGGCTCGGGGTCGCGGCGGGCTGCCGTTGAGGGGGTGAAGAAGGCTCCCTGGTCGAGGAGGTCACTGGGGAACAAGGGCACTTTCGTCTCGCCGCTGAGGACTGAGGCGAGGAAGTGTGTGAGAGTGCCGTCGAAGGTGTACCAGCCGGGACCGCGGGCTTCGTTGACGGCGATACCCCAAGCGTCAGGCTCCGTTGCCGGGTCGGTGATCCAGAACAGGTATTCACCGTTGTCGGTCACGCCAATGGCGAAGAGGTCTGCCGGGTCGTAGGGGACTGGGTAGGTGCCGCGGTCGTGTCCCTGCTCGAGCTGGGCGCGGATGGTGGCGGGCATCGGGCCGGTGAGGTTGACCCACTCAGTCGCCCCGTGCGGGTGGTAGATGTTGATGAATCCGCAGAAGGCGCCCGGACCGTAGGTGGTCGCCATCTGCTTGTAGTCGTCGGGCAGTCGCATGCCGAGGGTGTTCTCGACTGTGTCCCAGTCCACGGGGGGCGGGCCGGCGGGGGGCGGGCTGAGCCGGGTGAGGTCGTTGAAGCTGGTCACAGGAGTCCTCGGCGGTGTCGCTGTTGCTGTTCGTGGGCGGGGTTGGTCATCGGGACGTCCAGGCTGAAGCCGCGGTTTCCGGTGGCTTCGAGCTGAATGTACTTCGGTACGGAGTCCTTTTCATCGTCGGTGTACTCGAGGTAGACGTTGTAGGTGATGATCTCGCCGTCCGCAACGGCGTTGTAGATATCCTGCTCCCAGTCCCGCATGTCAGGGCTGTTCGTCGGGTTCTGGGTGATGGTGAACAGGTTGTCCAACGTGTCGCCGGATCCGCCCAGCATTCTGGCCAGCATGTGCCCGCGCGCTTGGTTGTAGTCGCCGCCAAGGAAGCCTGGCGGCTCCAGCGAGTTCCTGGCATGAGTGCCTTCGTCGAGCATGTCCCGGGTGATGATCGCATTCATCTCGTAGGGGCGGCCGTGCTCGTCGCGGGTGAAGGTGACCCGCCGTCCCCAGGTGGGGTCGGCGTCGCAGCCCGCCAGGCCCAGCGGGTCGGCCAGGGTGAAGGGGTTGGGGACGTAGGCGTAGTGGTTGATGGCCGGGGCAAGGCCGAGGGGATCGGGGGTGATGTAGCGGCCGAGGTCGGGGTCGTAGTAGCGGTTGACGTTGTAGTGGAGTCCGGTTTCGGGGTCGAAGTACTGGCCCGGATAGCGCAGCGGGGTGTAGGCGGTACTGTCGCGGTTCCACTGGGTGATGCCCCAGGCGGTAGAGCGGGCGCGCCAGGCGAGGGCTCCGTCCGGGTCGACGAGTTCACTGGGACTGCCGGACAGGTCGGTGACGATGGCGAAGAACCGCCGATCGATCTCTTCCTGGGCGGTGTCGGTCTTGATCTCACGCTGTGCGAGCGGGCGCAACCCTGCGTAGTCCCACACCAGGGTGGTGCTGTCGGTGTACTGCTCGGCCAACTGCGCGCCGTCCCAGCAGTAGGAGGTGGCCTCGGTGAATTGGCCATCGGTGTCCAGTCGCTGTTTGGCGAGTCGGCGGCCGAGGGCGTCGTAGAGGTAGCGCCACCGGCCGGTGGGGGTCTCGGCGTGGGTGAGCCGGTCTTCGGCGTCCCAGGTGAAGCGCCAGGTAAGGGTCTTTCCCGAGAGGGTGTTCGTCTGGCGGAGGGTGAGGCGGCCCTGGGCGTCGTAGCGGTAGCGGGTGCGTCCGGCTCGGGTGATGCGGGTGCCGTGGTAGCCACGTTCTCCGGTGTTGTCCTGGCCGGGTGCCCGCGGGGGAAGGGCGGTGTGGGTCTGGTCGCCGGCAGTGTTGTAGGCGTACTGCTCGGTCCACCCGCGGGCGTGGACTGTGGTGATCCTGCTGGCGGCGTCAACGGTGTAGGTGCGGCGGCCGGTGTGGCTGTCGTCGACGCTGAGGGGTGAGCCGTCGGCCTGATATGCGAAGGCACGTTCCAGGACGGTGTCGTGTGGGGTGCTCAGGGACTGGTGGACGCAGCGCCCTACCGCGTCCCACTCCTGGCGGAGAGTGATCGTGTCCTGGAGCGTGCGGGCCGTTTCGCGTCCGAGCGCGTCGCGGGAGAAGCTGAATGAGTGGTCTCCGGCGGCGTAGGTGGCCAGCCCTTCCCACGTGTAGGCGAGGTCGCTGCTGGCACCGGAGGGGGTGCGCCGGTGGGTGCGGCGGCCCAGAGCGTCGTAGGCCAAGGTCAGGGTGCGGCCGTTGGCGGTCTCGGCCACGACCCGTCCTGCTGCGTCGCGCTCGAGGTCGATGCGGGCGTGGGCGTTCGTGATCTGGGAGACGTGGCCGGTCTCGCCGCGGGAGAAGGTGGAGACAGAGCCGTCGTCGTGGTGCAGGCGGGTGACGCGGCCAAGGATGTCGCGTTCGAACATCAGAGTCTGCCCGGCGGCGTTGGTGCGGCGCACCAGGCGGCCGAGCGCGTCGTGCTCGTAGGTCAGGGTGCGGCCGTCGAAGTCTGTCTCGGATATGAGGCGGCCGGCCGCGTCGTAGGTGTACTCCCATTCCAGGCCTTGGGCGTTGGTGACCTTGGTCAGTCGCAGCTCGGTGTCGTGGGTGAAGCGGTATGCGCCGCCCCCGGTGTGGGTGGTGGCGGGCTGGTCGAAGTGGGTGGCTGTGTAGGTGCTGGTGCGGCCCATGCGATCGGTGTGGGACGTGAGGTTGCCTTCGCCGTCCCAGGTCCATTCCTCCCTGGTGCCGTCGGGCAGCTCGCGCCATGCGGGCTTTCCCTCGGTCGTCCATCCCTGGCGGAGGGTGCCGCCGACAGCGTCGGTGACCGTGGTGGCGCGGCCGAAGGCGTCCCGGGAGCAGACGGTGCTCGCGCCGTCAGGGGCGGTGATCCGCAGCGGCAGGCCGGCCGCGTCGGTCGTGATCCGTGTGACGTCGCCGACCGCGTTGCGTACGGCGATCACGTGTCCGCGATGGTTGAACTCGTACTCGGTACGGGCCCCGCTGGGCTCGATGACCATAGTGCGGTTGCCCTGGTCGTCGTATGCGTACTGGCGCTGAATCCCGCCCCGTTCGGTGACCGTGACGGGCTGGCGCAGCTGGTTGTACACGGCGGTGGTGCGCACCCCGTCGGGGGCGACGAGGCCGACGAGGCTGCCGTCGGTGTCACGTTCGAAGCGGGTGGTGTGTCCCAGGGCGTCGGTCTGCGCCAGCACCTGGTCGTAGGCGTCGAACTCGAAGTGCGTGGTGTGCCCCAGGGGGTCGGTCTCGGCGACGATCTGCAGGGCCTGGTTGACGTGGAAGAGGGTGGTGGCGCCGGTGGAGTCGGTATAGCGGGTAACGCGGTGGCCGGGCTCGCTGTGGACGTCATAGGTGAACGCGGAGGAGAGGAATCCGTCCGGTCCGGTGGTTCGGGTGACACGACCCGTGCTGTCGTAGGTGTAGTGGTAGGTGGAGTCTTTGCGGTCAGTCCAGGACGTGACGCGCCCGTCCTGGTCGTAGGTGAACCGCAGCGGAAGCCCGGAGGAGTTGGTGACCGCGTCCAGGTTCCGGTCGCTGTCGTAGCCGAAGGACACGATCTGGACTGGGCCATCCGGCGTGTGCAGGGCGAGCCCGGTGACACGGCCCAGCTCGGGATTGATGTCGACCCGCAGGCGGTAGCCGCCGTCGTGGACAACGGTGGCGGGCAGGCCCTCATCGTTCCGGCCGAACTGCACGGAGTTTCCGTTGCGGTCCTCGATCTCCTTCAGCCAGTACAGGCCGCCTGCCCGGTAAGGGCTGCCGGTGAAGCGCCGGGTCAGCCCAGATCGCGGATCGGCGACGGCGTACGTAGTGTCACCCAGCGCACTGCTCTCCACGTAGGTGAGCGGCAGCCGGTCCCCTTCTAGAGGCCACACATCCTCGCCCTCAGCCGCCGGCAGCATGGGGTAGACGAGTACGGAGCCGTCCTCGCGGGCCCACGCCGCGCCAGCGCCGAGGAGTTCCAGGCGCTCATCCAGCGTGGAGGCCCAACTGGCGCCGAAGCAGTGGCCGTACCGGTAGCCGGAGACGTGCGTGCGCCGCAGCACCAGCGGCAGCACCCCAGGGAGGATCAGGTCAGTCTGCGGCAGCACCATCTCACCGCTCGCTACGTCGACCGGGTCGGTCTCGCAACGGCGTTTGGCGAGTGAGACCCCCTTCTCCCGGGGGCTTTCCTGCGTCTTCTGCATCGACTCGGGGCGGCGGCGCCGCTCGTCGCCCGACCTGCCGCGGCGTCCCTTGAGGTCGCCCTCGTCCTTGCGGTCATCGGACTTGATGTTCTTGACGCGATCGCGGACGTCGTGATCGGTGTCCTTGTGGGTCTTCGAGCCTTTGGTGATGGCGTTCGGGAGCGTTTTGCCGACATGGTCGCCGAGGTCGTTCAGCGCCTTGCCGAGTTTCTCCGTCACGCCCTCGATGGTCGTGTCCAGGACGGCGGTCAGGGAGTCCTTGCCCTTGGCGCGGCCGTGATGGCCCTTGGCCTTGCCGAGCTTGCCCCCGGTCTTGTTCCGCATCGAGATCTGCACGTTGGCCAGGTGCATCCCCGCCTTACCGTGCGCGTCGTGGTCGATCACCGGACCGGCGCCGGGCCCCTGGCCGCCCGGCCCGTCGGCGGAGTTGAGCTGCAGCCCGTCCTTGCCGGCCTGCACCGTCTGGTCGGTGTTGTAACCGTCCTGCACACCGGCGACGTTCATCGCGGTCTGGATGGCCAGGTCCGCCACGACATTTTCGATGGCCGCGACCGCGGGCTGCGTGAGCGTCGCGACGATCTCTGAGACCGCCGCCTCCGCCATCTCCTTGAGGATCCTCTTGAACGCGATACGGGTGGCCGCGATTTTCGCGCCCGCAAGCAGCGTCGACAGACCAGCCGTCACCGGCGCGAACGCGAGCGTGATGCCCACCGTGGCACACAGGTCAGCCAGTTCACCGACGGCGGCTATCTTCCGGGCGACGATGATGTCCGCCACCCGGTCCAGCGCCCCCGCGATGATCCGGGCCGCCTTCGCCAGGTCCTTGTGCTTGCCCTGCACCTTCGACCAGTGCTTGTCCAGCGCGGTCAGCGATTCGCTCTGGCCGCTGGAAAGCAGCCGTTGGACGTATTGATGCGCAGCGTGCCCATCGTCATCGGCGTCGTCCGCGAACTCCCGCAGCGCGTCCGCCATGTCGCGGTACGCGTCCTCGTCGACGTTGGGCCAGCCCACACCGACGACATCGAGCATCGTGTCGACACCCTCAGGAATCGTGTAACCCACGACGCAACAACCCCCGCAGCAAACGCAATCGAACAGAAACAAGATCAACCAGCATGCCATGAGACGCGCGTGCGGTCCCAGGAGGTTCCCGGTCACCTCGGCGGCAAAAGGTCTGGGAAGACCGATGGCACAAGGGAGTCCCCTTGTCGGCGCGGTCGTCGTACGCCGGACCGCAGCTGTCCATGAGCTCGCAGATCTACGCGGTGCTGGAGCCGGTGCACTGGCTGCTGGAGCAGGTGAACAACCCGTTCGTGGCGCGCCGTGTACGGGGAGGAGCTGTCGAGTCCGGTGACTCGCCTCTCATCAGAGCGAGCTGGTGGGCTGAGGCGGGAGGCCAGAACGGCCGAGCTTATGGGAGCTCTTCCCGGCGTCACGGTCCTCACCTGGACCTGCCCGCCCCCCTGGTCGTGGTTCGGCGGGAGTCATGGGCCGCCGCCACGCAGAGCACGCGGCGCAGCCCGCCCCGGATCGGACGGGCGGAGCGATCGTCGCCGCCACCGCGCCGAAGCGGTGGGAGGGCAGGCCGTCTGAGTCCTGGACTTGACTCCGTGACAGACGCCGGGGCCGGAAGCCGGTCAGTTGCCGGGGTTCGGGGCCTATGGCATGCCCTCGCTACGCCCTCTTGGGCCAGGTCCGTGCTATTGCGGTGATCTCCCACGTGCCCCGGATCCTTGGCGCGCTGCTTACTCTTGTGTTTCCTCGGTATCGGTTTGGGTGGGGTTGGTCTGGTCGGGGTTGGCGCCCGGCGATGGTTCCTGGCCTGGGCTGGGGGCGGTACCGGCCTCTCCGGTGTCTCGGGGGGTATCTGGTTCTGTGGTGTCGCGGATGGTGCCGGCCCCGGCAGTGCCGGGCTGGGGATCGGGGAAGAACTCGCTGAGGAGCTTGTGGGCCTGCTTGGCCGAGACGCCTTCCAGCTCGATCTCCCGCTCCTGGTGGCGAATGACGAACCTCTTGCCCCTGTTGCGGTAGAGGAAGGCCGTCAGGACGGCGACCAGCCCTGTCAGCCCGCCCGGAACCACCGCCGAGACCCAGCCGAAGATGTAACCCCCGGTGGGGTGGAGCGCTGCATGTCCCGCGTAGTAATCCCCTCCGGAGTGGACGTCTTCCGCTCCGGACTCCTGAAGCTGGGTGGCGGTGATGGAGTGCAGCCCCCTGGGTAGGGAGCGAAGTTTCAGCTGATGCAAGCCGCCGCCCATCTGTGTGTGGACCTTGATCTCGAGCGGGAGTTCAGCGGGCTGCGGATCCGTCTCAGGTCGGGTATCTGACATGCGAAGGTCCCCCTCTCTCTCACGGGTGGCTGGGACGACTGCGGAGATTTCAGTCGCCATGAGTGAGCCAGACCTCAGCGCACCCCTCGCACGGGGTCTGGGTCCCTTCCCGCACGCCGGGGCCTAAGTCTTCACCAGCAGAGGCTGCTGATGTTGGTTCTCACTGGAACTCCGTAGGCAACGCACTCAGCTGAGCCCGATCGACCGGTGGTGGCTTCTCGTGCGTCATGGTGACGTCTTCGGTGCAGTTCGACAGGCGGCCTTTCCGGCAGACGGGAGGAGGTCCTGGCGGACGTGCAGAGGCGCATCCCGCGTGTCTCCGGGACGGCCGCAGGGGCAGTGCGCCGATGGCTGTCACGGTGCCTGCTCGCCCGGCGGTTGACCGGCTCCGGCAGCGTCCCGAGACCGGTCACGTGTACGGGCCTTGTCCGCCACGATCCGGACGGGGCGGGTGCGGGGTCGTCCCTGCGTCGCCGGCATCCGCCCATGGCTCCTGCCGGGTGGGGGAGTTGAGTACGCTCTTGCGGTGCCGCGACCCAGCCGCGAGACTCCCCGCAAGCTGCACCTTGTGCGGAGCCGGCTGGTTTTGTACCACGACTGAGCAGTGGTTGGAGACGGCGCGAGCGCGCACCGAAGTGCATTGAGTGGACAGGTTGTCTCGGGGACAGGGGGGCCATCGATGGACGACGTGACGCGCCGTATCGAGCCTGCGCAGGCGGCGGAGCTGCACGACCTCGCCAAGCGGACCAACCGGCTCGTCCTCGTTGCCGCGGTCATAGCCGCGGTCGTGTGGGTGGCGGCAATTTCGGCTGCTGGCCCTGAGCTGGCCATGCCGCTGATCGTGATGAGCGGAGCGTTTGGAGTCGGTGTCGTCCTTGTCGTGGCTCGCCCGTTCACCAAGCTGCGGAACGAACTCGGGCTTACCGCGGCCGAGGCACAAGTGGTGATCCGGCATGAGCGGCTGCGCCGTCAGGCGCCCTAAACGCCCGCGGAGTCGTTGCCCGAGCACGGGGCGGGTCCGGTGCGGGCAGCCGGTGTTGGCCGGGCCGCGGTCCCGCCCCTGCGGGCGCCGCACTGACCGCGCTGAGGCAGGCGTGCTCCGGTCGCTGGCGGTATCACTGTCGGCCGGGCCTCGTGCATGCCGCCTGGTGGGGATGTACGGGGCCCGTGGTTGTGGTGGTGGTCAGCGGGTGACGGCGACGATCACGTCGATGAGCAGCACACGGGGCCGCCTGGCGAGCAGCGCGGTGCTGCGGGCCCGGTGCCCGGAGTCGGCCGACATCGGGTTGTGCTCCGGGCTTGCGGGTCATCCCCAGGAAGCGGAGGGCTGGCAGCGTACGTTGCCGTCGCGCACCGGTCTTCGGTCGTCGATGAGCGTCCGTAGCTCGTCGTGCCCCAGCCGGTCGGCCGTCCGTTCCGGCTCGGGCGGTGTTGCTTTAATGCGTCGTGATCTTCGGCATCGCGTGGAGCAAGGGGGACGTGCGAATGAATCCAGTGCTGAAGCTCTGGGGCAACATCTTGGGCTGCGGTTTCTTCGTGGCGTTCGTTGTTGTCGGCATAGCGGATCCGCTCGTCGGGGGAGCGTGGCGATGGCTGGGCATCGTGTGCGGGGTGTTGGGGGTTCTGGGCCATTGGCGGGGCGCCCGGCTGGCGAGGCAAGAGCAACTGGAACGCTGACTGCGGCCCATCTTCGGGCGCTTTGCGAGAGGGGGCCGGCGGCCGGCTGAGGGAGGCCCCGGTCCGTGGTGACAGGGACCGGTCGGCGGTTGGGTGCGCAGCTCCGTGGCCGGTGCCCCGGTATACACGCCGCATCGTGTTGTGTCGTGTCGCCGAGCGTGCGTAATTGCTACGCGCTCTGGCGTGGTCGGGCGCGGCCGTGTTCGACCGTGTCTGGACGGGTGGGTGGAGTGTGCTGCGGCAGCCGCTGGTCTGGCTGCGCCGTTTTGCGCGGCCGCGTCCTGCTGGCCGGCGTGAGGGACAAGAGCGATATCGGTCTGCTCAACGGCCTGGGCGTCGCCGGGTCGCGCTCGCCTTGGCGCCGCTCATCCAAGGGGCCCATCGGGCCTCGGCCTGCACTTTGTCTCCCGGGCCCCGGCAGGGGCCCGGCCCTTACTGTCCCGCTGTCCCCGACAGGGGCAGCCCCGGCCGGCCAACGGCCGGCCCGTTTCAGATCCGGGCCCGGACCGCGCTTTGTCTCCCGGATCCCGTCAGGGGCCCGGTCCTCACCGTCCCGCTGGCCCAGGCTGCGGGCTGCCCCCTGCCGGCCAACGGCCGGACCCCGTCTGCTGCCTGTTTCTGTGTCAGGACTGCTGCCGTGCCCGGGGCGGGGCAGCTGATGTTCGCGCAGCGCGGCACCGGCTGGCCGCATTGGTGGAGTTCGACGTGGCAGGTAGGTGCCGGCAAGGTCAGCTGGCCCGTGCGAGCTCACGTGCCGGTGCTGGCTTCCCGGCCGATGCGAGGGTTCACGTGGCGGTCGAAGCAGCGGCATCGCCCGGGCTTGAGGTGATGGCGTCAACGGGCAGGACGCACGGCTTCGAGTCGCTGGAGGAGATGCGGCTGCTGGTCGCGCTGGACTTCCTAGGCGCATCGGAGGTGCTGTCGCAGCCGTTCCGACTGGACTTCGAGCACGCAGGCGGGGACACGTGGCACATCCCGGACTTCCTGGCCGTGGTCGGCGGGGGGATGTGGCTGCTGGACGTCCGTCCGATGGAACTGGTCAAGGAAGAGGATGCGCTGAAGTTCGCGGCGGCCAGGGAAGTGGCGGCGGCATGCGGTGATCGAGTGCCGGCACCCAGCCGCGTTCACCGATTAGCGGCCAGCACTGCCGCGAGGCCCTCTTGTAGATCTTTGACGAAATACTCGGGAACCTCCAGCGACGGGAAATGTCCCCCGATTTCGGGCGACCTCCATCGGACGATCTGTCGGTACCGCTCCTGCGCCCAGGGGCGCGGACACTTCTCGATGTCGCGGGGATACATACTGATTGCTGACGGGACGTCGACCCGAAGTTCGGGGTCCAGCGAGTTGTGGCCTTCGTAGTAAATGCGGGCCGACGATGCGCCGGTCCGCGTCAGCCAATACAGGGTGACGTCGTCAAGAACCCTGTCTATGGAAATCGTCTCGAACGGGCTGTCTTCGGTATCTGTCCACTCAGCGAACTTGTCAAGGATCCAGGCAAGAAGCCCGACTGGTGAGTCGACAAGCGAGTAGCCGATGGTCTGCGGTCGGGTCGCCTGCTGCTTCGCGTACGCCGCGCGGTGGCGCCAGAAATCGCGGGTTTCCTCGGTCCACTTGCGCTCGACCGCCGTCAGCCCGTCCGTTGTCAAACCGGGCGGCGCCTCCGCGAACGTTGTGTGGATGCCGAGAACGTGCGCCGGGAACCTGCCGCCGAGAACCGTGGTGATATTACCTCCCCAGTCGCCGCCGTGGGCTGCGAACTTGCTGTAGCCGAGCCTTCCCATCAGTTCCACCCATGCGGCCGCGATCTTTTCGGTTCCCCACCCGGTGGTGGCCGGCTTGTCGCTGTAACCAAAGCCTGGCAGCGATGGAACCACGACGTGGAACGCCGGCGCGTCTACATCCTTCGGATCTGCCAGCTCGTCTACTACATCGATGAACTCAGCAATGCTGCCTGGCCAGCCGTGCGTCAGGATCAGAGGAGTGGCATCTGCGCGCGCGGATCGGCGGTGCAGGAAGTGGATTCCCAGATCATCAATGGTCGTGCGGAACTGGCCGATACGGTTGAGGCGCTCTTCGAACGACCGCCAGTCGTACCCGGTGCGCCAGTAGTTCACGACATCGACGAGGTCGGCGAGAGGAACGCCCTGTTCCCATCGGCGAGGGTCGGGCGCGGCGCGATAGACCGTCTCGGCCTCCGGTAGCCGCGCCGCGGCCAGTCGCGCGCGCAGATCGTCGAGGTCAGCGTCAGTTGCGTGGGCTTCAAATGCTTGCACGTCGCTGGTTGGACGGGGCATGAGACCTCCTGGCCATCGTGGAACCGGCTAAGGCGGTTCTATCGTGCCTTCGTGCCGGCGTGCAACCCGCTAAGGTGGTTCCATGCGTGCTGGGTTCCCTGACTTCCGCCTCGGTAGCGTGCTAGCGACCAGCTTCACGGGGACTCTGTCGGAGCGTCATGGCAACGCTGTGGAGCGCATTCCCACGCCGCACCGACTCATCGACTGGCTGGCAGTGAACGGCCTCGCCGTGGCGTCCTGCACCACTGCCCAGCTCGACCTCGCTCGGGAACTGAGGGAGTCGATTCACGCCGCCGCGACAGCGGCCGCGATCCAGGACGCTCTCCCTGCGTCTGCTGTCCAAGTCATCAATGAGTGCAGCGCTCAGGGTCGGGCCGCGGCTGTCCTGACGCCCGAGGGTAAGCGGCGATGGCGGCTCAGCTCGGCTTCCTGCGTGGAAGATGCCCTCAGCGTGATCGCCGCCGACGCGATCACCATCATCGCAGGCGAACGAGACGGAAAATTGGCCTTGTGTGCATCACCAACCTGCCAAGCCGCCTTCTTCGACACCAGCCAAAGTCGCACCCGCAAATGGTGTGACATGAACACGTGCGGGAATCGTCAGAAGAAAGCGCGCTTCAATGCCAACCAGCGCAAAAACCCCAGATCAGCGGAGTGATCGTTACCTCGGTACATCCAAGTGGGTCCCACACTGCGACACATGGGTGCACCCCAACGGCACCGCTGAGACGCCATCCGCTTTCCGAACGTGATCGTTTAGTTCGGGTGGGTGGGTATGAACTCCGGTCGGCAGCGGGAGAGATGGGCGTGGTTGGTCCGTTCGTCTGGCTCGTGGAGGTGGCTGGTGGCGTCGGTGCTCGGTTTGCTGGAGGCTCGGGAGAAGAGGGTCCGGGAAGTACATCTTGCGCAGTTGGTCGAGCAGTGGGACGGCGGCGTCGCGGTCCTGCACGCTCGCCGCGGTCACCGCAACGGCCAGGACCAGGCCGAGGCAGTCCACCACCAGGTGCCGCTTGCGGCCGCCCACCTTCTTCCCGCCGTCCCAGCCGGACGTGGAGCGCGGGATGTTCGCCGCTGCCCGCAGTGACTGCGAGTCCACGATCGCGGCCGTCGGGTCCGCCTTGCGGCCCTCCTTGTCCCGCACGCGGTCGCGCAGCCGGCCGTGGAGCTCGGCGAGCAAACCCCTCACCTGCCAGCGGCGGGCGAAAGCGTGCACACGCCGGTACGGCGGGAAATCCGCAGGCAGATTGACCCACTTGACGCCGTTGTCGACCACGTAGCGGACTGCATCCAGCATCACACGGTGGCAATAGCTCTCCGGTCGGCCGCCCCGTCCTTCAAGCCACGCGGGCACCGGCAGCACCGCCCGGATGACCTGCCATTCCGCGTCCGTCATGTCCGAGCCGTAACACCGCACGCGCTCCGGCCCGTCCGCCGCGTTGCCGAACCTGTGCGCGAGGCAGTCACACGACAGGGACGGCGAGTTGGACTCCACACAGGTGAGCGCGAAAGACTGCGGCAACAGGGCCTCCTGGTGATCGGTTTGGTTCGCACCCCCGAACTACCAAGAGGCCCTGCTGTCATGCGCCGGCCCTCGCGTGATCACCCGAACAGGAACCCTGTTCGACCAGACCAGCCCCGTCATCGATAAGCGGATGGCGTCTCACTTCAGCGCCTGAGTGTCTTCTCGTTCCGGTGCCCGCGGAAACAGGTCCTGAGCGGTCCTTCCTTGGCACGTGGCGAGACGACGACGGACGCCTCTTGAGAATGCCCAGCACAGCGAAGCGAGAGTCAGCTCTGCGGTGATCCGGTGATGTTCGAGACTCTGTCGGAGATGATGGCGAACCGGTCGTGGCCGGTGCCGTCCCGTTCGGTCATGCCCGCCATGGTCCCCGCCAGCTCACCGGCCGTACAGGAGCCCTGGCTGACGCGTTACCCGGGCGGGCCGCCCGCTCTCGCGCGCATGCCGGAGGTCCTCAGCCTGCGTGGCGTCTGCGCCTCGCGACCCACACGGCCACGGCCGTGACGACCAGGATGGCGGCCGCCCCGGCCCCGACGAGCACCGGCACGTCCGGTGGCGAATCGTCCGCGGCCGCGGTGTGTGCTGGCGACGGCTTCGGGTTCTCGGGAGGCTTCGGGGACGGCGAGGTGGGCCGGTAGCCGACCGGTTCCACGAACTTCGGCATCTCGTTGCGGTCCGCGGGGCCCGGGTCGCCGAGGCCCCGGTTGATGTGCGCGCCGGGGCGGATCACGCCGTAGCCCAGGTAGTTGCTGACCGTTCCGGGCTTCCAGTCGTCGCCGCGGCCGGCCGTGTCGAGCATGACGCGCAGGACCTGCGCCGCCGTCCAGTCGGGGTGCAAGGACCACATGAGGGCCGCGGAGGCCGAGGCGAGGGCGGTGGCGGCGTGGGCGCCGCCGCCGTCTGGACAGTAACGCCGGAAGGTCGCGTCGCACCAGCGGGGGATGTTCACTCCGGGCGCCGCGAGGGCCACGTCGTCGCCGTGCTGGGAGAAGTCGGCGACCTGCGAGTTCTCGTCGAAGGAGGCCACCCCGACGACTTCCGAGAAACGCGCCGGAGCCAGCGGCTTGTTGCCCTCCTTGGCGTTGTCGCCGGTGCCTGCGAACACCAGCACCTCCTTGGCGAGGGCGTCCCGCAGGGCGTATCGCTGCCCGGTCATGCCGGCACCGATGACGTACTCGCTGCCGACCGAGATGCTGATGATCTTCGCGCCGCGCTCCAGTGCCATCTTGATGGCCCGGTCGACGTGGTCGTCGATGCTCGGCAGTTCGTCGTGCTTGAGTAGCGGCACGCGGATTGGGATGATCTTGGCACCGGGGGCGAGGCCCTGGATGCCGCCGCCCGCGCCGGTTCCGGCGATTAGCTCGGCCGTCGTCGTTCCCTGGCCGTCGCGGTCGCCGCTGTCGGGGCGTCCTCCGGGGACGGACGCGTCTCCGCCGGGCAGCACCTGGCCCTTGAGTGAGGGCGTCGAGGGGTTCACTCCGGAGTCGATGACGGCGATCTTGATTCCTTCGCCCGTCGTCTTCTTCCAGATCTGGTCGACGTTCATCCGGTCCAGGTACCACTGCCGATCCCTGGCTCCGGCCGCGTGCGCGGAGGACGCCTGGCCGGTCAGTCCCGCGGTGAGCACCAGCACGACGGCCAGAGCGCGCATGCCCGCGTCGTATCGGGCGGCGGCGGCCGACCGTCGCCGCCCCGTCGTCCTACGGAAGGGCCTTGAGAAGAGGGATGCCATACACCCGATTGGATCATGCCGGTCGGCACCCGCCTCCTGCTGCCTCTCACTTCAGCGCCTGAGTGTCTTCTCGTTCCGGTGCCCGCGCTGTGTAGAGCGCGACGTCGACGGCCCCGGCCCGGGAGGTACCGAAACGCACCTCGATCGATTCGGCGGGCTTGATCCACCCCAGGCGCACCATGTGGTCGAACTCGCGACGGCGCCAAGCCGAGCCGGGCGGCGGCCTGCTCCGGTCCGAGTGGGGTGTCGGCGGCGACCAGCTCCGGCAAGTCCTCCCGCTGGCAGACCTCCGCGACCTGGTGGGGGTGCAGCAGCGAGCCGTCCAGGTTCGCGCTCAGCTCGGTGAGCAGCCCGCGGTCGATGAAGCGCCGCACGACGAACTTCTCCCGTCCGGACAGCTTCGCCACCTGCCGTGCCACAAGCAGTACTTCAGTGCGGCTCTGGGCGAGCAGGCCCGCACCCTCGATGCCAGCGCACCTCTGCTGACCGTCGAGTGCGGGCTTATCGACCGGGCAGCGCTTCACAGGGAGACCGCCCCGGCCGCCCTGCTGGCCCTGGCCGCCGTCGAACAGTGGCTCCTGGGAGCGGTAGAGCGCGGAGCAGTCCTCTAGCCCCCAACGGCCCGTGGGGCGGCATCCGTGCCGCCCCACGGGCACGCCGTTCCTGGACAGAAAGGAATCCCCCGGTCATGGTCGTAATCGTGAGCCCCGTACTCGGCCTGTCCCTGCGCCCGTACACCCTGGCCGACCAATCGGCCGTACTGCGTCTGATCGAGGCCGACCGGCTGCCCGGCCAGCCCCAGCCCACCCCCGCCATGCTCACCGAAGCGCTGGAAGGCCGCTCGTCGGTGGATGCAGGCTGGTGGGCAGAGTTGGAGAGGCCAGCGGTTCAGGTGGCCGTGGACGGCTCTGGAACGGTGGCCGGTGTCGTCTCGTACGCGGTCCGCCCCAAGGACGACACCGGGCTGCTGCTGTGGCTGCACTGCCGCGAGGATGCCCGGACCGCCGACACGCTGATCGGCCACGCTCTCGCCGAGCTCGCGCCCCGGCCAGTCCACGCGTTCCACTTCGCCTCGGCCCTGTCTCAGGGGCTGGAGGCCCTGCCGGTCCGTCACCGCCCCGCGACCGCTCAGGCGTTGGAGCGCGCAGGATTCACCGGCGAGCGACTGTGGAGGTACATGCGGGCCGATCTGCCCGCACCCGGCCTGCCGCACCTCGATCACGTCCATGTCGGGCCCGACCCTGGCGGGAAGCACGCGCGCCGCCTGGAAGCGCGGCAGGACGGAAACCTCGTCGCCGAAGCCGTTGTCGGCCTGCCGGTTGGGGGCATCGGTGTCCTGTGGTGGATCAGCGTGGAACCGGCCGCCCGGGGCCGAGGGTTGGGACGAGCCATGCTCGGCTCAGCACTAGACGTCCTTACCGGGCTGGGAGCCCAGGAGGTGATCCTCTACGTGGACGACGACGCACCGCCCGGAGATGAGCGGGACCGGACAGCCGCCAACTCGCTCTACGAATCAGCTGGGTTCACAGAAGTCGATCGCCTGTATTCCTATTCGCTGTAACCCCGCGAGCAGTTAACAGAAAGGGCCCCGAAAGGGGCCCTTTCTGTTTTCCTCTTCCCCGTTCGGCGTGTTTCTGGTGGGGTTTGGTTTCCTTCTCATTTTGTCTGACGTAGCGTCAGTTTCGGAGAGTGTGAGAGTGTGTCAGGTGTTGGGTCTGGGAAATTCGTCGGCCGTCTCAGTGTCGCCTTAAAGTGAATTCCCGGAGCGCTCTATTCGGCCGTAAGGCCGCTTCGGAATTCCGGGGCCGGCCTGCTCGTGCCCGGGAATTCACGCACACGCCGATAAGCGCGCGACGCTGCGCCCGGCAGGGCGCTCCCACCCACTCCCGTGCACCCGCCCCGGGACACCCTCGCCCCCAGTCCCCCGTACCGCTGTACGGGTACCGTCACCCACCACCACACCCCCTCGGCCCCGACAGGGGCCCACCACACCCCCGACACTCCGTCACCCTGCCTATCAGGCAGGGGACATGAGCCCAGAACCCAGACTCTAGCCACACCCCAACTTCGAAACACCCCCGCACCCCTCGGCCCCGACAGGGGCCGGGCCCCTGCCCCCACGAGTCCGCCACCGGCGGACACCCCAACACATGACACACCATCAATTCCCGCAACGCGGGAATCCAAGAAAGCCTGAAAGGCTTTCAAAAACCCACAACCAAGAATTCCCGACAGGGAATTCAAGCACGCCCAGAATAACCCCCGAAGGGGGTTATTAGAAACCACCCCGAATTCGCCGCCAGGCGAATTCCTGCGGAATTCCGCCGAAAGGCGGAATTCAATAGGGAGCTTTAGCTCCCTCCG